>JABSSB010000001.1:0-27387 GCA_013214715.1 Paracoccaceae bacterium
GCTATGATGCGGTGAACTTTATCGCACATGGTGTGGCCAAGGACCCAGCCTTTGGTGAAAGCCGCCCGGTGTCGGGATCGACCCCGACAGAGGGCGAAGAAGAGGCCCGTGCGGATCAGTCCGGCGGCAATGGCGAAGCCAAGGAAAGCGCGCTTGCCAAATATTGCGTCGATCTGAATGCCAAAGCGCGTGAAGGCGATGTGGACCCGCTGATCGGCCGCGATCATGAGGTTGAGCGTTGCATTCAAGTGCTGTGCCGCCGCCGCAAGAACAACCCGCTGCTGGTGGGTGATCCGGGCGTCGGCAAGACAGCCATTGCGGAAGGTCTGGCGCGCAAGGTGATTGCCGGCGAAACGCCCGAAGTCCTGTCGGAAACGACCATCTATTCGCTGGACATGGGCGCGCTGCTCGCCGGCACCCGCTATCGCGGCGATTTTGAAGAGCGTCTGAAGGCCGTCGTGACCGAGTTGGAAAAGCATCCCGACGCGGTGCTGTTCATCGATGAGATTCACACGGTGATCGGCGCAGGTGCAACCTCGGGTGGGGCAATGGATGCCTCGAACCTGCTGAAACCGGCCTTGCAGGGCGGCAAACTGCGCACGATGGGGTCGACCACCTACAAGGAGTTCCGCCAACATTTCGAAAAGGATCGCGCGCTCAGCCGCCGGTTCCAGAAGATCGATGTGAACGAGCCGTCGGTCGATGATTCGGTGAAGATCCTGAAAGGCCTCAAACCGTATTTCGAAGAGCATCACTCGGTGAAATTCACCAATGACGCGATCAAGACGGCGGTGGACCTGTCCGCCCGCTATATCAATGACCGCAAGCTGCCCGACAAGGCCATTGACGTGATAGATGAGGCCGGAGCGGCGCAGCATCTGGTGGCCGCGGAAAAGCGGCGCAAGACGATCGGCGTGAAAGAGATCGAAGCCGTGGTGGCTAAGATCGCTCGCATCCCGCCGAAGAATGTCACCAAGGATGATGCCGAGGTGCTGAAGGATCTGGAAACCTCGCTCAAGCGTGTGGTCTTTGGCCAGAACAATGCCATCGACGCTTTGTCGAGCGCGATCAAACTGGCCCGCGCCGGCCTGCGGGAGCCTGAAAAGCCCATCGGCAACTACCTGTTCGCCGGTCCAACCGGTGTGGGCAAGACCGAGGTCGCCAAACAATTGGCCGATATACTGGGTGTAGAATTGCTGCGCTTTGACATGTCGGAATACATGGAAAAGCACGCGGTCTCGCGCCTGATCGGGGCGCCTCCGGGCTATGTCGGCTTTGATCAGGGTGGTCTGCTGACCGATGGGGTCGACCAGCATCCGCATTGTGTGCTGCTGCTTGACGAGATCGAAAAGGCGCATCCGGATGTTTACAACATCTTGCTGCAGGTGATGGATAACGGCATGCTGACCGACCATAATGGGCGCACGGTCAGCTTCCGCAATGTCGTGCTGATCATGACGTCGAACGCGGGCGCGTCGGAACAGGCGAAAGAGGCCGTTGGCTTTGGCCGCGACCGTCGTGAAGGCGAAGACACCGCCGCGATCGAACGCACCTTTACGCCCGAATTCCGCAACCGTCTGGACGCGGTGATCAGCTTCGGCGCCTTGCCAAAAGAGGTCATCTTGCAGGTTGTCGAGAAATTCGTCCTGCAGCTTGAAGCACAGCTGATGGATCGCAATGTCTCGATCGAACTGACCCGCCCGGCAGCCGAATGGCTGGCCGATAAGGGATATGACGACAAGATGGGCGCGCGTCCTTTGGGCCGCGTGATCCAGGAGCATATCAAGAAGCCGCTGGCCGAAGAGCTTTTGTTCGGCAAGCTGGCCAAAGGTGGGCTGGTCAAGGTTGGCATCAAGGATGGCAAGCTGGACCTGCGCATCGAAGGGCCGAGCAAGCCGCGCATTTCAGGCGATAAGCCGCCGCTTCTGACCGCCGACTAACATGCGCTTTGCGCTGTCGGCGCTGTTTATCTCCCTCGCTGGGCCAACCCTGGCGGGGGAGTTTCTGTTTCCGGTGGATTGCACGCTGGGACAGGATTGCTTCATTCAGCATTATGTGGATCGTGACCCCGGACCGGATGTGCGGGATTTCGGTTGTGGCACGCTCAGCTATGATGGGCATAAAGGCACAGATATTGCCTTGCCCGATCTGGCCGCCATGCAGGGCGCGGGTATTGCGGTGCGCAGCACCCTGGCCGGGCGCGTGCGGGGGCTGCGCGACGGCGTGCCGGATCGGGGCCCCGGCGGTGTGCAGGAAGCCATGGCCGCCGGTATGGAATGCGGCAACGGCGTGGTGCTGGACCATGGCAACGGGTTGGAAAGCCAATATTGCCACCTGCGCCAAGGCAGTCTGCAGGTTCAGGAGGGGCAGGAGCTTCCGGCGGGTTCGGTTCTGGGCCTTGTCGGCCAATCAGGCGCTGCCGATTTCCCGCATCTGCATTTTGAACTGCGCCGGAATGGCGAGACGCTGGACCCGTTCCAACCAGACGCTGTGATGTGCCAAAGCCTCGCGGCGGCGTTATGGCGGGACGATGTCGCCTATGTTCCAACGGGGCTGACCACAGTTGGCTTCAGCACTGAAATCCCTGATTATGATGCGCTGATGCAGGGCGACGCGCCGGACCTGCCGCAGACAGCATCCCCGGCCTTCGTTCTTTGGACTGTTGGCTTTGGCAGTCTGCCAGGCGATCAGTTGCGCCTGACATTGGTTGGGCCGGATGGCATTGTGCTGGATAAGCGCATCATGCTGGATCGCGCCCAGGCGCGCTACATGCGTGCGGTCGGGCTGCGCCTGCAGGCGGAGCATTGGACAGCGGGCGCGTGGCGCGGTGATGTGGTGTTGATCCGCGACGGGCAACAGATCGCCCGCCGCACCATATCCAGAGTGCTGGATTAACCCGCCGCCGGGCCGCCAAGCGCGGCCAGGATCATCATCACCAGCCCCGCGATGGAGGCAAACCACGCCACCGAGCGCACCAGCGGCAGGCCCGAGACAAAGATCGGGATATAGGCCACACGCGCCCAGAAATAGAGCGCCGCACCACTGGCCGACAGGTCCGTGCTGATGTCATTCACGGCGAGCAGCAAGGCCAGCGCCGCAAAGGCGGCAAAGGTTTCCAGATAATTGCGCAGCGCCCGCTGCACGCGATCGGCAATCACATTCTGCTCGCGTGCCTCATCCTGCGGCCCCAGCGCCCAGCCGATGCCCTTGGACAAATCGCTTAGCGTGGCCTGCACGAGAATATGCACCAGCAACAGGATCACCGCGTAAAGCAGATAGGTCAGTTCAACACTCATGGGTTTGTCCCTCCTTTTCCCTGACGCGGAGCCTAGCGCATCGCCGCGCCACGCCAAGGGGGCGGGCTATTTCTCGGTCAGTTTCAGCTCGATCCGGCGATTGCGAGCGCGGGCTTCGGGCGTGTCGTCAGGATCGAGCGGTTGGTATTCGCCAAACCCATTGGCGGCGAGCCGTTCCGGCGCAATCCCCAGATCGTCGACCATGTAGCGCACGACCGACAGCGCTCGCGCCTGGCTGAGTTCCCAGTTATCCGCATAGATCCCGCTACCCGAGATGGGGATATTGTCGGTATGTCCGTCGACGCGGATCACCCAATCGATGCCCGCCGGGATATCACCCGCAATGCCACGCAAGATCTGCGCAACCGTGGCGATCTCCACCTGCCCTTCGGGGGAAAGCTGCGCGCTGCCGGGGTCAAACAGGACCTCGGACGAGAACACAAAGCGGTCGCCGACCACCCGCACGCCTTCCTGATCGGCAAGCAGTTCGCGCAGGCGGCCGAAAAATTCGGATCGGTATTTGACCAGCTCTTCGGCCTGCGCAGCCAATCGGCGGGCTTCTTCGGCGGCTTCGGCCTCCAGCCGTTCGCGTTCGGCCTGCTCCAACAACCGCGCGCGGCGTTCTTCGGCAGCGGCGCGGGCCAAAGCGGCGTTCAGGTCCGAGCCCAGCGTCTGCAGCCGGATCTCGGCCGCAGCTTCGCGTTCCTGAGAATCGTCCAGCAGCGCCTGCAGCCCGCCCAGCTGTTCGCGCAGCGCGGCGACCTGTTGGTTCAGCAATTCGGTCTGGCGCTGCGCCTCGGTCGAGGCGGCTTCCTGACTGCTGAGCGCATCTTGCGCCGCCGCCAACAGAGCCGCGCGACGATCCGCCTCAGACAGGGCCGTGCTGGCCGCGTCTTCGGCATCCGCGGCGCGTTGCTGGGCCAGAACCTGCGCCGTCAGCGCTTGCGCGAGCATGTCCCGGAGCTGTTCTTCATCCTCGGCGGCCGCGCTCAAAGCGCTTTCCAACTCCCCCGTGCGGGCCGCATCGGCAAGCGCTGCGGTCAGATCAGCGGTCAGTTGCTCTTCGGCGGCCCGGGCGGCGGCCAGAAGGGTTAGCGTGTCTTCGGCATCCTGCCGCTGCGCTTCAAGAGACAGGGTCATCGCCGTCAGTTCGGCATCGGCGTTTTCCAGCCGCGCGCGCAGCGCCTCAGCAGCGGCGGCCTCGGCCAGCTTTGCGGCCTCTTCTTCGGTCAGACGGGCTTCCAGATCGCTGAGTTCCAGCTGCAACGCCTCGGCAGCCTCGGCCTGATCGGCATTCTCGGCCAGAAGCTGCGCCAGCTGCGTGCGCAGATCGTCGCTGGTGGCTTCGGCATCGGCATTGCGACTGCGCAGATCAGCGATCAGCGCCTCCAGCGCCTCACGCTGGGCAGCGGCCAGCCGCGCTTCTTCAGTCTGGGCGTCGATTTCGCTGCGCGCACTGGCCAGTGCGAGGTTCAGCGCCTCTTGCTGCGACAGCAAATCGGCCCGTTCGCTTTCCAGCGTGCTACGGGCATCGGACAATTCCCCAATCAACACCTCGGCATCGGCCTGACGCGACAACAGCGTGGCGACCTGTGCCTCAAATTCGGTGATCCGGTTGCGGGCGAGATCCAGATCGGCGGCCTGCGCGTCGCGTTCCGCCGTCAGGGCCCCAATCAGGGCGCGCTGTTCTGCGTTGCGCGCTTCGGTATCCGTCAATGTGGCCGACAGCGCCCCCACCCGGTCTTCTAGTCTGGCATTTTGCGCCTGCGCCAGCCCAAGAGCCGAGGCCAGCGCGCCAACCTCACCCGACAGTCGGTCAAGTTCGGTTTCCTGCCCCACGATTTCTTCGCGCAGGACAAATTGCACGATCATAAAAATCGTAATCACGAACATCAGCACCAGCAAAAGNCCGGTCATCGCATCNACNAAGCCGGGCCAGATCGAGCCCTGAAGCCGGTTTCCCGAACGGCGGGAGAGCGCCATCGCTTAGCCTCCGTCGCCCGACGGCGGCACAGGCCGCGCAGTGACGCGGGCCGCACCGGGACGCGGGCGGGACAACGACCGCACCAGCACATCCAATTCCTTGCGCAGTTCGGCCATGCTTTCCTGCCGGCCTGCGCTGATCTCTTCCAGCACACGCAGCAATTGCACATCAATCGAGCGCAGGCGCATCCGGCTTTCGGCATCGATCGGTTCGGCCACTTCGCGGCTGCGCAGCAGGTCGATCAACTCCGCCTGCCCAGCCGCCATCTGCGACAGCGCGACCGATGCCTGATCCCGCTCCTCCATCCGCTCGGCCATTACGGCCATCGTATCGAGCAGCGCGCCCATCTTTTCGTCAGTCATGGCGCGCGATGCCTCGGACGCGGCGATGATGCCGCGCAGGGTATCGAGCTGTTCGGCCATCTGATCCAGCGCGGCGCCCATGATCCCGGTGCCTTCGCCACCCTCTTCGCCCCCAGCAAAGCCAACGCGGGTGATCGAGGACAGCCATTCTTCCAGCTCGCGATAAAACCGGTTCTGCCCATGCCCGGCCAGCAGTTCCAAAAGCCCAACAATCAGCGACCCGGCCAGCCCCAGCAGCGAGGAGGCAAATGCAACGCCCATCCCGCCAAGTTGCGCCTCAAGCCCCGTCATCAGGCGGTTGAAGACATCGACACCTTGTTCGCCATCCTGCGGCGCGAGTGAGCGGATTGTATCCACCACCGCCGGAACGGTCGTCGCCAACCCGTAGAATGTGCCCAGAAGGCCCAGGAAAATCAGCAGGTTGACGATATATCGCGTGATCTCGCGCTGTTCATCGATGCGCGTCGCCACAGAATCCAGAATGGACCGGGTCGAGGTTGAGGAGAGCTGCGATTTAGCACCCCGCGACCGCAACAAAGAAGCCAGCGGCGCCAGCAGCGTCGTGGGCTGGTAAGTATCGCTTTCGCCAGTGGTAAACCGTTGTATCCAACGCACGGAAAAGAAGCTTTGCGCCACCTGATAAAAGGTCGCCAGAACGCCCAGCACGAAGACAAACATGATGAAGCCATTCAAATAAGGATTGGCTTCAAAAACCGGCATCACCGACGGCAGCGCGACAAACGCTCCAAAGCCCGACAGGCCTAGCACCGTCAGCATCATGATGATCTGACGCACCGGGAGAGAGAAATTCCCTGTGAATTCGAAGTCTAGTCTGGCCATGTGTCGGGTCCGCTCGGAGGCTTTATTATTTACGCCAAAGCCTACCGAAACTTTTACAACCGCGCCAAAGCTTTATGCAATCAATCCCGAAACGCGATCCCGAAGCCACACCAGATCATCATCGCGCAGCCCAATTTCTTCAAGATGCGCAACAGTGCGCAGCAGATATTCGGCATTGGGGCCGCGCCCGCCGACGGCGCGGGCGATGATGTCGGCCTGCTCCTCAAGGGGCAGCCCACCGCAATATTGGCCATGATCTGGGTCGATCACATAGGTCAGCGCCATGACAGCGCCCTGATCGGTCTCCACCGCCAATTCCCGTTCCAAATAGGCTGACGACACCAATTCCCGCTCGCGCAGTTCGGCCAGTGTCTGATCTTCATGGCCGGGTTGGACGCGCAGGACCAGCCCCGCACAGCTGGCCGCCGGATCGGCATCCAGAGCCAGGACCAGCCCCGGCGCCTCGACCGTGCCGCGATGGTGGATCGAGCGCATGCAAAAGCTGCGATGCCAGCCCGCGAGCCGCGCCAGCCGGGTTTCGGCCACCGGAAATTCGGGGTTCCATAATAGCGACCCATATCCAAACACCCACATCGCCATCGGCTCTGGCCTCCTTGTTGCGCGGTCCTTAAACAGGAAAGTATTGGGAAGGAAAAGGGAGGGCGTCCATGCGCCGGTTGATCCGTTGGAGCGTAGCACTTGCGCTGATCTGGTCGCTGCTCTGGGGCGGCATGGCCTTGGTATTGCGGCAGGCCTATTTGGGCTGGTTCGATGATCGCACCGCGCAGGGCTGGAGCGTGGATTATGCCGAGTTCACGCTGACCGGCTATCCTCTGCATCACCGCGTACGCCTGACCTCGCCCAGTTTTGCCGATCCGGTCAATGGCACTGCATGGAGCGGGGAGTGGCTGCAATTTGAAAGCCCGGCGATCTGGCCGGGGCGGCAGAGCATGACCGTCTCGCCAGAGCCGCAGCGGATCTCGTATTTTGATCAGACGGCCATCCTGACGGCGCAGGATATGCAGGCTGATTTTCATCTCGCCCCGGGGCTGGATTTACAACTGAAGACGCTTTCAATGACCTCCGGCCCATGGCAGCTGGAAAACCCTGACGGCAGCGTGACCGAGGCGCAGGGGCTGACGCTGTCGATGAGCCAGCAGTCTGACGCCCCGCAAAGCTATGACATCCGTTTTGACGCGCCCGGCTTTGTGCCGCCGTCCGGCCTGCGCAGCCTCAGCGCGCGGGCCGACGCGCTGCCGGATACGTTTGAAAGCCTGACGCTGAACGCCACGGTGACGTTTGATCGGCCATGGGACCTCCGCGCTGTGGATACCGCCCGGCCACAACCCCGCGCGATCCAGCTGGATCTGGCCGAAGCGCAATGGGGCAAGTTGCTGTTGCGCATGGCCGCAGACCTGACCGTGACAGCGGAGGGCGTGCCCAATGGTCAGGTCTCGATCCAAGCAGAAAACTGGAGGGAGGCCGTGGCGATGGGGCGTGACACCGATTTATTACCACCAGAGGTGTTCGATGCGGTTGAACAGGGATTGTCGCTGCTGGCGCAGATGACGGGCGGGCCGGACTCATTGGATGTGCGGATCAACCTGCGCGACGGGTTCATGGCCGTGGGGCTGATCCCGATTGGGCCCGCGCCGCGTTTGATTCTACGCTAGGCGCCTACCGGCAGAACGGGCCGCTGCGATAACTCGCCACGTCGAAATGGAAATGCCCGCGATGGAACCTGTTAGAACTTGGACCCAGTACCGTGCCGAAGGGTCCGCAGGCGCCTTCCCACATGGACACCAGCATCCGACGTGTATCCCCGCCAGACCAGCCTTCTAGCAGCGTGATCGTGCGGCCGTTGCGCATCCGGAAGGCCGAAATGTCGATCGCGTTGCCAAAGGAATGCTCCGACAGGCGCGCGCCGGGTTGGGAATTGCGGGTCTTGCAAACGTAAGACGCCGCCACACGGATTTCGTTCAACTGCCCCATGCGGCGCGATGCCGGGATGGCGCTGTCTTTGACCCAACTGTTCAAGGCCCGTGCGGCATTGCAATTCAACACCGCCGGGGTCGACAGGTTTATGCCGGACACGGATTTGATGCGCACAGCCTCTTTGATGCCACAGCCGCGCCGAGAGGATGTGACCTCTCCAATGGCTTCGCCCTGAATATCAATATCTCCGCACACGCTGGTGCGGCGCAGGCGCGGGTTTTGAAACAGGCGCAGCAGCCCGCCACGCTCTGTCCGCTCTGCCGCGGGCGGCGCGCCCACCGCCACGGTCGAGGCCGCCGCAGCGGCGGGGGCGGCTGTGTTTTGACGCGCGAGCTGGTTGGGCCGCAGGCGGGGCGTGACAAAGACAACGGGCGGCGTGCTGCGACGGGGCGCGGAAGCTGCGGGCGCGGGCGCGGGTTGCGCTGGCATTACATCCGCCGGACGTGTGCGCGGCACGGGGGACGGCGTCGCGGCCTCGGCCGCGTCGCCCGGGCGCAGCCGTGGCACCAGCGATTGCGACAGGGCGTCAAGCGGCAGCAGGCTCATGCACATGGCAAGGACCAGATGCCGCCCACGCATCAGCCCGTAGCCTTCTGCGTCTGACCGCGCCCAAAATTCGGCGCGGCGGTATCCTGCCCGGCATCAATGATCCCGCGCCGGATTGCGCGGGTCCGGGTGAAATAGTCATGCAAGTGATCGCCATCTCCGGTGCGTATGGCGCGTTGCAGGGCAAAGAGTTCCTCGGTGAATCGGCCTAGGATTTCCAGCGTCGCTTCCTTGTTGGTCAGGAACACATCGCGCCACATCGTCGGGTCGGAGGCCGCAATGCGGGTAAAATCCCGGAACCCGGCGGCGGAGTATTTGATCACCTCACTATCCGTCACACGGCGCAGATCATCGGCCACGCCCACCATCGTATAGGCGATCAGATGCGGTGCATGAGAGGTCACGGCCAGCACCAGATCATGGTGATCTGCGTCCATCTCCTCGACATTTGCGCCCATGCCTTCCCAGAGCGCGCGCAGCCGGTCCACCGCATCGCGGGGCACGCCCTCCATCGGGATCAGCAGGGTATAGCGATTGTCATATAGCTCGGCAAAACCGCTTTCGGGGCCGGAATGCTCGGTCCCGGCCAGCGGGTGACCGGGCACGAAATGCACAGCTTCGGGCAGATGCGGCATGACCTGCGCGATCACGTCGCGCTTGACCGATCCCACATCCGTCACCGTAGCGCCCGGTTTCAGAACCGGGGCAATCTGCTCCATCACCGCGCCCATTACGCCCACCGGTACGCAGAGCACGACAAGATCGGCGCCCTCCACTGCTTCGGTCACGCTATCGCAGACCCGATCACACAGACCGATGCGCCGTGCAGTGTCGCGGGTGTCCGCGCTGCGGGCATAGCCGGTGACCTCGCCAGCCAGGCCGCCACGCTTTATCGCCCAGAACATGGATGAGGCGATCAACCCCAGCCCGATCAGGGCGACACGGTCATAGATCACACCGCTCATGCCGCACCTTTGAAATCGCGGATCGCCTGTGCGACGCGCTGGCAGCTGTCTTCGTCGCCCACGGTGATACGCAGCGCCTGCGGCAGGTTATATCCGGCCACCTTGCGCGTGATCAGGCCGCGCGCCTGAAGGAAGGCATCCGCCGCCTCGGCCTCATCCCGGTCCGCAAAGCGGGCCAGAATGAAATTCGCACAAGAGGTGTCGGAGGGCACGCCAACCTCGGCCAGCGCTTCGGCGAGCCAGCCGCGCAGCCGCGCGTTTTCGGCCAAACACCAATCAGCATAGTCGGCATCGGCAATCGCGGCCTCTGCCGCCGCCAGCGCGGTACCCGACAGGTTGAACGGACCGCGCAACCGGTTCAGCACGTCAATGATCGCCTGCGGTGCATAGCCCCAGCCAACCCGCAACCCGCCCAGCCCATAAAGCTTGGAAAAGGTGCGCGTCATCACGACATTGTCGCGCTGGTCAATCAACGCCGCGCCACCGTCATAGCCTGCCACATATTCGGCATAGGCCCCGTCCAGCACCAGAATGACATGGCCCGGCAACCCATCGGCCAGACGGGCCACTTCACCCTCGCCGATCATGGTGCCGGTCGGGTTGTTCGGGTTGGCGATGAAGACCAGCCTGGTCCGATTCGTCACCGCAGCCAGAATGGCATCGACATCGGTGACCCGCTCCCGCTCCGGCACTTCGACGGGCGTGCCGCCTGCGCCAAGGGTCGAGATGCGATACATCGCAAAACCATGCTCGGTATGGATCACCTCATCTCCCGGCCCGACATAGGCTTGGCACAGGAAGGCGATGATCTCGTCACTGCCCACGCCGCAGATGATCCGATCCGGGTCCAGCCCGTGGCGCGCGCCGATGGCGCCGCGCAGCGCGGCGTGGTCGGTCGACGGATAGCGGTGCAGCCCTGTCGCACTGTCGCGCACAGCTTCGATCGCCTTGGGGCTGGGGCCAAAGGGGTTTTCGTTCGAGCTCAGCTTGACCACATTCGCCACGCCCGCCACATGGCTTTTCCCGCCCTGATACAAGGCGATATCCATGACCCCGGGCTGCGGTTGCGGTGTGCTCATCTTGCGCTCTCCTGTCGTCCAGCCCCTTCTAGCGAGGCGGCCCAGCGATGGGAAGCGCCAAAGCCTCAGGCCGCCGGGCGAAACCGCGCAGTCGAAGGGTCCACGTCATAGCGTTCGATCACTTCTGGCAAGCGGCCAAGCAGGTCCAGCACCGACGCCAGAATGAACCGCACCGTGGCCTCATCCATGAGGTAGGAGAAATTCAGCCGCACCCAGCCGGGTTTTTCCAGCTCTTCGCCTGCTGCGAGACGCGCGCGCAGGGCCTCGGACGCGGCGCGGTCGATATCGAGCAGTCGATGCGCATAGGGCCCCGCGCAGGCGCAGCCGCCGCGCGACTGGATGCCATAAAGATCCGACATCATCCGCGTAAACAGCTGCTGATGCACCGGGCGACCTTCGGCATCGCGCACCAGAATGGAAAAGATCGGCAAACGATGCGGATGCTCGGCCCCAAGGAGCGTCAGTTGCGGGTGATCGCCCCAGGCCTCAAGCGCCAAAGCGTTCCAGCGTGCCTCAGACCGCGTAATGGCGTCCTGCCCGACGGCCTCTTTGACCAGAAAGGCCAGGGCCGCGCGGATGTCACCAATGACATTGGGTGTCCCGGCCTCTTCGCGTGCCGCGAGATCGTCAGAGTAATCCTCACCCCAAGGCGACACGAAAGACACCGTTCCACCGCCCGGCCAGCTGGGCCGATCGATCACCACGGCTTTCTCGTTCACGATCAAGACGCCCGAGGCACCTGGCCCGCCGGGGAATTTATGCGGAGAGACCACAACCGCGTCCTTTTCGGCATCCGTCCCGGCAGCCATGTCGATCGGCAGATAGGGACCACCGCCCGCATAATCCCAGACCACGCGCGCATTATGCGCTCGCAAAAGCCGCGATACCGGGTCCGGATCGGTGATGATGCCCGTCACGTTGGACGCGGCCGAAAAACTGCCGACGATGACCCGTGCGTCGGCATGTTCGATCAACGCCGCACGCAAGATGTCCAGATCCGGTCCGCCTGCATAGGCTTCAGGAATTTCGATCACCTCCGCCCCGCTTTCACGCCAGGGCAGCAGGTTGGAATGATGCTCATACGGGCCCACAAAGACCACGGCCCCCGGCCCCACATCAAAAAGCCGCACCAGCCGGTTCAGCCCCGCCGTCGCGCCAGAGCCAGCAAAAATCACGCTGTGATCCGGGCCGCAGCCGGTCAGCCGCGCAATCTCGGCCCGTGCTTCGCGGCGCAGGCGGGTCATCATGCCGCCGGTGTAAGAGGCTTCGGTATGGGAATTGGCGTAAAAGGGCAGAACCTCACGCGTGACGAAATCTTCGACCTGCTGCAAGGCACGCCCCGAGGCGACATAGTCGGCATAGACCAGCGCCACATCGCCCTCGAGGCCGGGGATCATCACGCCTTCACCGATCAGTCCATCACGCAGAGTGTCGGCCTTTACGGCTTGGGTCAGGGTATCGCGAAAGCGGGCAAGGGTCATGATCGGCTCCCAGAATTCTGTGTGATCCCAATATGACCCCCAACAACACCAATTACTTCACCATTCTTTGCAGTTTAATACAGCTTTTTGGGTCATAAGATCCACATTTTTATCGTTATTCGATCATTTTCCTAAAAGGCTATGGTCCAAAGAATCCCGTCATCGGAATGTATCGCACCAAATCACCGCGTGTGATCTCCATCGCACTATCGGGCAGTTCCACCAGCCCTTCGGCCCAGCTGAGCCCGCTGGTCAGGCCCGAGCCTTCGGAGCGGAAAATCTCGACCATACCATCGCGCAGCCGGGCGCGTAGAAACTCACGCCGTCCCGGTTTCTTGCGTTTTTCAAACCCTGCAGGCAGCATCATGCCCTGCGGTGCGCGCCATTCCGCGCCGGCCAGAACCCGCATCGCAGGGGCGGCAAAAACCAGCGCACAGGTCAGCGCCGCAACCGGGTTGCCCGGCAGGCCAAAGACTGGCACGCCCTGCCACAGCGCCAGCGCCAAGGGACGACCGGGTTTGATCGCGATACGCCAATGCTGAAGCGCGCCAGCTTCTCGCAACAGCGCGCTGACATGATCCTCATCCCCGGCCGAGGCCCCGCCCGAGGTCAGGATAAGATCGGCTTTCTCTGCCGCCGCATCCATGCGCGCGCGCAACACCGCGCGGTCATCGCTGACGCGTCCCATATCGATCGGGACCGCGCCCATCTGTTCCACCAGCGCCAGCAGCATGGGGCGGTTGGCGTCGAAAATCTGGCCCGGCCCGGCCTGCCCGCCCGGCTCCACCAGTTCATCGCCGGTTGACAGAACCGCTACGCGCAGCCGTGCCCGCACCGGCAGATCGCCCTGTCCCACCGCCGCCGCCAGCGCCAGATCGCCCGGATCCAGTACGCGCCCCGCGCGAAGGGCGATATCACCAGCCATGACATCTTCGCCCGCGCGGCGGGTATTTGCGCCGCGTTTCAACGGGCCGTTCATCGCGATCCGGGTGCCGTCTGTGGTGACGTCTTCTTCGAGGATCACGGTCTCGACGCCTTCGGGAACAGCCGCCCCGGTCAAGATGCGCAAGGCGCTGCCCTTCGGCACACCCCCGTCAAAAGGAACACCTGCAGCAGAGCGTCCGGGGATCAAAGGCATCTCATGCGGGCCAGCCTCAAGCCCCCCGGCAAAGCCATAACCATCCACGGCTGAATTGGCCTGCGGCGGGTTAGACCGTAGCGCCACAACATCCCGCGCCAAAACCCGCCCCCGTGCCTGCGCCAGCGGCACGGTGTCCTGCGTGGTCACTGGCGTCAGACGGCTGCGCAATAGGTCCAGCGCCTCATCCACCGGCGTCCAATCCACGCCCGGCGGCAAAGAAAAGCAGTCGTTTTTCAGCGGCGGCGGGGCCAGGGCGTCCTGCACGGGATCCACGCTGAAAATCCAGCCTTCCTCCGGCGCGTCCACATCCAACAAATGCCGCATCTGGTCCGCAGGCATGTTCGCAAGCTGCCGGGCAACCTCCTGCACTTGCCAGGCATCTTTTATCATGCCGTCTGGCGCCTGACCGGCATGGAGCGTCGGCCAGATTTCCAGAAAGGCCACGGGCTGCGTCAGCGGCTCAAACGGCCAGACAGCAATCTGACCCGGAAAGGACTGGCGCAGGGCCTGCAGCACCGGCAGGCCCATCAGAACCTGGCTGCCCACCGCCCCAGCCCCAGCCAGTTGCCAGACCGTGAAACTCCCCGGCGCGTGGGTTTCCACCACGCGTTGCTCAGGGAATGGGTTGGCATAACCTGCCTTAGTGCGGGGCAAATGCGCGATATCGCGCGTCAGCCCATTGGCCCAGAACGGGCCCGAGCCGTCAAAGCGGCTATTGATCTCTCCGGCCAGATCAAAGCGGTTATTCTGTTTCGGCGCATCCGTGATGCGACCCGCGACCCATGCCCACAGCGCGAGCGGATCGTCTGACCCGGTCAACGCCCGCGCCACGCCTTTGGGGTAGCCAAAGGGGAAATCAAAACCCAGAGCCAGCCGCCGCCCCTGCGCCAGTTCCTTCTCGATCAGTTCGTGCAACCACTCCCGCGCCATGGCGCGGTTGCGCAGATAGACGGGCTCCTGCACGTCACCGCCTCGCGCGATGCAGGCCCAGATCGCATCCTTGCGCGGGCGCGGGCCGGTGTCATTGCCGCCGGACCAATCGACCATGCAATAGGTGTCAAACAGGCTCACAGCCCAAGCTCCCGAAAGATAAAATCGGCGATGGCAGCAGTGTCGTTGAGGTCCAGAACCGGCCGGTCCAGATCCAGCGGCACGTCAGAGGCCACGGCATGAATGGTCGCATCCTTGGGCGCGATCAGGTCATGCCCGGCCTCTTGCCGGAAGGCTTCGATCTTGGGGTGGGCTTCGCGTTTATACCCTTCGACCAGCACCAGATCGACGGGGCTGAGCCGGGCGACCAGATCAGCCAGCGCAGGTTCGGGTTGGTCGCGCAGTTCCTGCATGATCGCGATGCGGGCTGACGAGGCCAGAATGACCTCTCGCGCACCGGCCTGACGGTGCCGGTAGGTGTCGCGCCCGGGCTGGTCGACATCGGCACCGTGATGCGAATGTTTGATGGTGGACACTGACAGACCGCGCGCGGTGATCTCTTCGACCAGACGCTCCATCAAACCGGTTTTGCCCGCGTTCTTCCAGCCTGTGACACCGTAAAGCTTCATTCTGCGATCTCCGCCGCCCGGGCGAGGTCTTCGGGCGTGTTGACGTTGAAAAACGGGTCCAGCCCTGAGGGCCAGAGGGGAAACGAGGCCTCGCGCCCGTGATGGCGATCGGTCCAGAGCACGACCTTGCGCAACCCGTCATTCAAAGCGGCGCGCAAATCGTCACGTAGCGCCACCGGCCAAAGGCCAAAGGTTGGATGCCGGTTCACACCCGATTTGGCACCGGACTTCAGACTACCACCCGCCTGACGTGGCGTGGTGGCCAGAACCAGAGGGTGAGCCATGCCTTCGGCAGCCATCAGCAGGTGCGGCACCAGATCGGGCGGGAAAAACGGCGTGTCAGCAGCCACGGTAACAATGCTGTCAGCGCCTTGGTCTGCGGCCCAGTCCAGCCCGGCCAGAACACCGGCCAAAGGGCCGGGAAAGCCCGCGATGCTGTCAGGCAAAACGGGCAGGCCAAAGCGCTCAAACCGCGCGGCATCACCATTGGCATTCAACGCCAGACCAGCCACCTGCGGCTCGATCCGGTCAATGACGCGGGCCAGAAGGCTGCGCCCGCCGATGTCCAAAAGCCCCTTGTCGCCGCCACCCATCCGCGTGGCCTGCCCCCCTGCGAGGATTATACCGAGAGGTTGTTGCATCTTAGGTCATCACTTTGCCGGTTTACGTGAAGGGCTGCGCCGGCCCGCGGGGTGGCGCAGATGCGCGGCTCCATAGGGGCGGGACATCGGATCAGCGGGCAAAGCCACACAATCATCACTGTCATCATTCCGCTTTCCGCGCGCTTTTGCGGCGGTGTTTGCCCGCCTCCTCCGGCACGGTGGCGGGATCGATATCGCGGATCAGCCGCTCTTCGCCCGCCAGACAGACAAAGCGCTGCCCGCGCATCCGTCCGATCAAAGTCAGCCCGACCTCCCGCGCAATCTCCACCCCCCAAGCGGTAAACCCCGACCGCGAGGCCAGCACCGGAATACCCATCATCGACGTCTTGATCACCATTTCCGAGGTCAGCCGCCCGGTGGTATAGAGGATCTTGTCTTCCGCCGTGACCTGCTCCTGCAGCATCCAACCCGCGATCTTGTCCACCGCATTATGCCGCCCGACATCCTCCATGTAGACCAGCGGGCGATCCTGCTGGCACAGCACCGTGCCATGTATCGCCCCCGCCGTCAGATACAGTGATGGCGTGCGATTGATCTGACTCGCCAAGGCGTAAAGCCACGAGGCCCGCAGCTCGGTCGCAGGCAGGCGCACATCCTGCAACCCCTCCATCATGTCGCCAAAAACCGTGCCAACGGCGCAGCCCGATGTGCGGGTCTTTTTCTTCAGCTTTTCTTCATGGCTGGTTTCCACCGCCGTGCGGACCACGACGACCTCAAGATCGTCGTCGTAATCGACGCCTGTCACCACATCCTCCGGGCCGAGCATCCCCTGATTTTTCAAAAAGCCCAGCGCCAGATATTCAGGGTAATCCCCAATGGTCATAGCGGTCACGATTTCCTGCGAATTCAGAAAGATCGTCAGCGGGCGCTCTTCGACCACGGCAATCTCGACCTCTGCCCCGGTCTGGTCGGTGCCGCGCAGCGCGCGGGTCAGCCCCGCGCGGTCGGGATCGGGGGCGATCAGGAATTCTCCCTGGCTCTCCAACTTGGCCAATTGCGCCTCCTTGCGTCTGAGTATAGGCCGGTCTGCAGGAAACTTAGGAGCATTTGATGCCCGCCTCCACCCTTCATCGTCGCTTTGCGCGCGGGGCGCTGGACAGCACGCCCTTCATCCTTGTGGCGGGGCCGTTCGGGATGCTTTTTGGCGTGCTCGCGACCGAGGCCGGGCTGAACCTGTTTGAGACGATGGCCTTTTCGGTCGCGGTCTTTGCCGGGGCGGCGCAATTCACCGCGCTGCAATTGATGCAGGAACAGGCGCCAACGCTCATCGCCCTGATCTCGGCTTTGGCGGTGAACCTGCGGGTGGCGATGTATTCTGCGGCTTTGACGCCCTATCTGGGGCAGGCCTCGCTGCTGACACGGGCCTTTGCGGCCTATCTGCTGGTCGATCAATCCTATGCGCTGAGCCATGCGAAGTTTGAGGCAGAACCGAAGATGCCGTTGCCGGAGAAGATCGCCTATTACTTCGGCACCGCTGCCGTGATCACGCCGCTTTGGATGGTGGCGTCTTTCGTGGGGGCGGTGCTGGGCAATGCGATCCCGTCCGATGCCGGGCTGGATTTCGCGCTGCCCATTGCCTTTATCGCCATGACCGGACCGATGCTGCGCACGCCCGCACATGTGGTGGCCGCGCTTGTGGCCTGCAGCTGCGCGATCCCCGCGGCCTGGCTGCCCTTTAACCTCGGTCTGATCGTGGCGGGGCTGACCGGGATGCTGGCCGGCGCGCAAGCTGAACTGTGGTTCGAAGCCCGCAAGGAAAGAACCGCCTGATGCCCGAGCAAAGCTTTTCCGACCAAACCCTCTGGATTGTCATCATCGGCCTTGCCCTTGGCAGCTTTGCCCTGCGCTTTGGCTTTCTGGGGATGGTAGGCAGCCGCGCCATGCCGGAATGGTTGTTGCGGCATCTGCGTTATTCGGCAGTGGCGATCATCCCAGCGCTTGTCACGCCGCTTGTCCTGTGGCCAGACGCCACGGGCGGTCAGATCGATCCAATACGTCTGGCCACTGCGATGGTGACGCTGACGGTGGCCTATTGGCGAAAAAATGTGCTCTGGGGCATTCTGGCAGGCGCGGTGACGCTGGTGGGGCTGCCGTTACTGCTCGATTAGCGCGGCATTGGTTGCGGCCACCGCTTCTGAGTAGGTCACGTCGTCATCTTCATAAATGCGCTCTCCGACCACGCCGGGGATTGCTTCGAATTGGAGCCCAAGATTATCTGGCTGGAACACAGGGCGGATGCTTTCAAAGCCCGGCAATTGCTGCAACAGCCGCGCGGTCGACTGGGTGCACATCGCCGCCGCCACACGTCCGTTGGAAAGGGCCAGTCGATAGGCTGTTTCGGCCACCTCGGGCGTCACTTCGATCGTCTGTTGCCAGACATGGATTTCTTTACGCGCATTGCTTGAGATATAGGCCTGCAAAACGGGATCGCTGAACCCGAACAGGACGTCATTCCGTTCGGGCAGGTTTTGCAGATAGAAATTGCCAGCCGGATCGAACAACACCCGCTCGGAGGCGTTAATCAACAGCGACGTATGCGCCCCCGCCCCGCTGGTATTGTTGATCATCGTGAACAGGGTCAGCGACGGCGGTTCATCGCTAACAAACCGCACCGCCGATACCTGCTCATCCGTGGCATAGGGCTGCGGATTGTTGCAGGCCGTCAGCCCAGCCATACAGATCAGCAAAGCCGCTGTTCTCAACATTGCTGGCAAAGCCCGTCAGGATCAGGTGGCGAAGATCGCCAGGAAGATCAACACCGCCAGAATCACCCAAAGCGTGCCAGAAGTCCAAGACATGAACCCTGCAAAGGTCTTCTCCTGCTCGGTGATATCCATTTCGCCGTGCTTGTAATCGTCTGCCATGCGTCTCTGGTCCTATTCATCTGATCGCTGCGGTTCCGCGCGTTGGTTAGCCCATTGCGCGCAGCCTGTCACCCCGTCAAAGCCGCGCATTTGCCGCGTGCTGTGCTGCGGCCACGAGCCTCAATAGCTATGAGCGGCGTAGATGCGGCTCAGATCGCCGCCCCAGTCGCCATGATATTCGCTCAGCAGTTCATCGGCAGGCACCTGCCCGCTCTCCACACTATCTTTAAGCGCGTTCAGGAAATGCGTCTCATCTGGCACCATGCCACCCGCCCCGGGCCGAGCGCGGGCTTTCAACCCGGCTTCGGCAATCGCTACGGCTTCGCGGGCGATATCATGCATGGATTGACCGCCTACCTTGGCCTGCAAAGCGTTGACCGATGCTTCCACCCGCCAAGCATCGCGCGTTTCAGCGTCCCATCCCTTCACCAGATCCCAAGCCGCATCCAGCGAGGATTGATCATACATCAACCCCACCCAGAACGCGGGCAGCGCACAAAGCCGCCGCCAAGGGCCACCATCGGCCCCACGCATTTCTATGAATTTCTTAATCCGCGCTTCGGGGAACAGCGTGGTCAGGTGGTCGGCCCAATCCGACAGGGTCGGCGTCTCTCCGGGCAAGGCGGGCAATTCGCCCTTGAGGAAATCCCGAAAGGACTGGCCCAGCGCGTTGATGTATTTGCCCTCACGATAGACAAAATACATCGGCACATCCAAGGCGTAGTCGACCCAGCTTTCAAAGCCGAAGCCCTCGTCAAAGACAAAGGGAAGCATACCGGTGCGGTCGGCATCGAGATTGCGCCAGACGAGGCCGCGGGTCGATTTCACACCGTTTGGCTTGCCATCAAGGAAAGGCGAATTGCCAAACAGCGCATTGGCCACCGGCTGCAGCGCCAATGCGACGCGCAGTTTCTGGACCATGTCCGCCTCAGAGGCGAAATCGAGATTGACCTGCACCGTGCAGGTCCGGCGCATCATGGTGGTGCCCATCGTGCCCACCTTCTGCATATAGCCGTCCATCAGCTTGTAACGGCCCTTGGGCATGAGCGGCATATCCTCATTTCGCCAGATCGGTGCTGCACCAAGACCGATGAACCCCACACCGATCTTGTCGGCAATCGCCTTCACATCGGCCAGATGCGCGTTCACCTCGTCACAGGTTTCGTGGATCGTCTCCAACGGCGCACCAGACAGCTCCAACTGCCCACCGGGCTCGAGGCTGACATTCGCACCGCCTTTGGTTAGGCCGATCAGCTTGCCGCCTTCTTCCAGCGGCTCCCAGCCATGGCCGTCGCGCAGCCCTTCCAATACGGCCAGAATCGACCGCTCGCCTGCATAGGGCAAAGGCTTCAGCGTGTCCTTGCAATAGCCGAACTTTTCATGCTCGGTCCCGATACGCCATTCTTCCTTGGGCTTGCAACCATCGGCAAGATATTGCGCCATCTGCTCATGGCGTTCGATGGGGCCGCCACCGGATTGCGGGATCGACATCAAAAAGCCTCCTTGGCCTTGGGTCTGCGGCTCACCTGTGAAAGAAAACACCGCCCACGTCAATGCAGCCTGTGACGAGGCGCCGCACCCGCCTGACGTTGCCAGATCACCACCGGAAAACGGCCCTGACCGTTCAATTCATCCAGCATACGTTCGGTCCGCATGCCCGGCAGATTGGCGAAGACATCGAAAAGCGCATCAGCTCCTTCCGCATTCACCGGAATGTGAAGTGGGCGATGGCCGTCCTGCTCCAACACCCAATGCGCCGGGCGCGCCGTGGGATCCAGAACCAGCCGCGCCAGTTCCACCGTCTGTACCCGACCACCTTCCAGCGGCCCGAAATAGCTCACTTCCCCCTCATCCACGACCACCACACCCGGACCGCGCCCCGCCGAGCGGAAACGCAACCGCCGCCAGGCGATCACCGCCCACCCCAGCCCGATGGGAACCATGGCCCAGCCGATCATCTGCAGGATGCCAAAGCTGCGCAGCCCCCACCACAGGCCCAAAACCGCCAGCCCGCCTGCGGACAACAACTCGGCATGGCGCCGAAACCAGATCTGCAATTCAGGGCGTATCATGCCGGCACCGTGATCGGATCGGCGTAAAGACACCAGCCAAAAGTGAAGCTGCGCTGAAATCCGATCGCCTCATAGACCCGCGCCGCCATGGGGGACGCCGCAAAGAGCACGGCCCGCCGCGCGCCTTTGCCCCGCAACTCGGCCAGATGCAGCGCCACCGCCCGCCGCGCGATCCCCTGACCGCGCACCTCCGGCGGGGTCCAGACCCCGCCAACCTGAACCGCGTCGCCTGCGCGCGTGTTGATCCCGGTCATGCCGACAGGCGTGCCATCGCGCATTAAGACCCGATGGGTGTCCCGCTCCAGATACGAGGCCACCTCCCGCTCCGCCTGCGCCTGCGCGCGATGCGGCGCAGCCATGCCGGTTTCCAGAACATAAGCCTCCCGCCATGCCACGGCCAAATCACGCGGCACATCGGACAAAGGGCGCAACGCCCATAGCTTCTTTGCTTCCAAAATACCCCCGGGGGAGTCGCCGTCAGGCGACGGGGGCAGTGCCCCCAGATCCTCGGGCAGCCTCAAATCGGCCAGCTCCAGCACATAGCCCGGCTCATCCTGCAGGAGGCTGATCTCTCCCAGCCAAGCAACTGCCTGCCGGAACGTGGCAACCTGACCGGCCTCGCCAATGATTCCCGTGACGCTCCGACCAGCCAAAAGCCCACCCGCCGCCCGCCACGTCGTGACGTCCACCCCGGGGGCCTGCATCATCACCATTCCCGATCGCGACCGGGCAAAAACGCCTCGCTCTGGCCTATCAAAACACCAATAGCGGCAGGCGTAATCCGTATCTCCCTCCAGACCATAGGCCTCGAGACTGCCCAGCAGAAACATCGATGTCTCCAGATAAGTACGAAACTGCGCCTCCAAAGCCGGGACATCGCTGCCAGTGGCCGCCCGCCACATCACCAATCCCCCAAATGCTGCTGCCAAAGCGTTAGAGCTGCCACCGCAGCGGTATCCGCCCGTAAGATCCTCGGCCCCAGACTGACCACATGGGAAAATGCCAAATCGTGCAGACGCGCGCGCTCGCGCTCGGAAAACCCGCCTTCCGGCCCGATCAGGATCGCCCATGGTCCACGCGGCGCAGAGCCCAGTACGCGGCCTGCACCGACCTCGGCCTCATCACAGAACATCAACTGCCGCCCCTCGGGCCATGCGTCCAGCACACGGTCGAGCTTTTGCAACCCCGTCACTTCAGGCACATAGGTGCCGCCACATTGCTCGGCCGCTTCCACGGCATGGGCCTGTAGACGCTCCTGCCGTATACGCTCGGCATTGGTGAACTCGGTCTGCACCGGCAGGATGCGAGCCGCGCCCATCTCGGTGGCTTTTTCCACGATGAAATCGGTGCGTGCCTTCTTGATCGGCGCAAAAAGCAGCCACAGGTCCGGCGGCATCTGCAAGCCGCGCGTCTGCACCTCACAGCGCAGCGCACCGCCCCGCTTGCCAGCCTCCACCACCTCGGCGCGCCATTCCCCATCGCGCGAGTTGAACAGAAGCACCGCATCCCCGACACCAAGCCGCATCACCCCAAACAGGTAGTGCGCCTGGTCGCGGCTCAGGGGAACCGATTGCGCCTCGCCCAAAGGCTGGTCTACACAGAGTCGAATTTTCGCAGTCATGGGGCCTTTGATATGCAAGGCGAGCCAGCAAGACCAGATGGTCAAGTCGCAGATGCGGTGACCGATAATTGGGTAGACCGGCTGGCCCCCGCCGCGACACGCCCCTATCTGCGCCTGTCGCGGGCAGATCGGCCCATCGGGACATGGCTCTTGCTGCTGCCCTGCTGGTGGGGGCTGATGCTGGGCATGTTCTGGGACGGGCAACCGCGCTGGGAAGATCTGTGGATTGCAGTAGGCTGCGCGGCGGGCGCGTGGTTGATGCGCGGGGCGGGCTGCACCTGGAATGACATCACCGATCGCGACATTGACGCGCAAGTGGCCCGCACACGGTCGCGCCCTTTGCCCTCCGGCCAAGTGACGGTGAAGCAGGCGGTGATGTGGATGGTTGCGCAGGCGCTGGTGGCCTGCGCCATCCTGTTCACTTTCAACTGGACCGCCATCACGCTTGGCGTGCTGTCGCTGCTGCCGGTCTGCATCTACCCCTTTGCCAAACGGTTTACCTGGTGGCCGCAGGTCTTTTTGGGGCTGGCGTTCAACTGGGGCGCACTTCTGGCCTTTGCCGCCCATACCGGCACGCTGGCCGCACCTGCAATCCTGGCTTATGCGGCAGGCATCGCCTGGACGCTGTTTTATGACACGATCTATGCGCATCAGGACACCGAAGACGACGCACTGATCGGTGTAAAATCCACCGCGCGGCTTTTTGGCTCTCTTACGCCCTTCTGGCTGCGCCGCTTTCTGGTGACCACGGTCATGCTGCTCGCCGTCGCGATCATTCTGGCCGGGCTGGATGGTGGCAATCCAGTAGCGCTGATCCTCGCCCTTGGCGGCCCCTGGGCGATGGGCTGGCATTTGCTGTGGCAACTCCGCCGGTTTGAACCCGATAACGGCCCGCGCCTGCTGACGCTCTTCCGATCCAACCGCGACGCCGGCTTGATCCCGCTCATTTTCCTTGGGCTTGCGCTGCTGCTGTGATTGCATCACGCTGCCCCGCGCCGTAAGACACGCAAAACAAAAAACGACTGGCCCGATCTCATGCGCCTGCCCCGCCCATTGCTGTTTTTGCTTGTTATGTCAGCCGCCGCTGGTCTCAGCGCGGCCACCGCCTTTTTCGCCGTCGACCGGGTCGAGGCGATCACCGAAATCGATATCCGCCGCACGCTGGACGTGAATGATCATGGCTGGGCCGAGGTCGAGGCTGACGGGCTGCAGGTGATCCTGTCGGGCACCGCTCCGGATGAGGCCGCGCGCTTTGTGGCACTGTCGGATATCAGCGCGGTCATCGACCCCGCGCGCATTCGCAACAACATCGACGTCCGCCCTACCGCGGCGCCCGAGCCGCCGCGCTTTGCCATTGAAATCCTACGCAATGACAGCGGGCTGTCAGTGATAGGCCTGATCCCGGCGGACCTTGACCGCCGCGATCTGGTGCTGAAGCTGACAAGCATCTCGGGCGATCTGCCGATGCGCGACCTGCTGCAAACCGCCGACTATCCTATCCCATCGGGATGGAGTGCCGCGATGAGCTATGCCTTGGCTGCTTTGCAGGATCTGCCGCGCGCCAAAATCTCGATCAGCGCCGATCACGTGCTGGTCAGCGCCATCGCCGACACGATCGCCGAACAGCGCGCATTGGAATCCGAACTGCGCCGCGCTGCGCCTGCGACCCTGCCTGTCACCATCGAAATCACCGCGCCGCGCCCGGTGATCACGCCCTTTTCTTTGCGCTTTGTGCTGGATATGTCGGGCGGGCGGTTTGACAGCTGTTCCGCCGATACCGAAGCCGCCCGGACCCGCATTTTGGACGCCGCACGCGCCGCCGGTCTGCGCAGCCCCGTGACCTGCGTGATCGGGCTTGGCGTGCCGTCCCCCAGCTGGGCGCGCGCCGTGGAACAGGCGCTTGCGGCTCTGAAGGAACTCGGCGCGGGGTCCGTCACCTTTGCCAATGCCGATCTGCTGCTGGTCGCTCCTGTGGGTACCGACCAGACGCTCTTTGACCGCGTGGTCGGAGAGTTGGACGCCGCTCTGCCGGCCGTCTTTGCCCTGACCGCGCAACTGCCCCACGCAGAGGAAGAGACTGAAGGCGAGACGCCCGAGTTCTTTGGCACCCTCGATCCCGATGGCGCGCTAACGCTGCGCGGACGGTTGAATGACGCGGTGCTGCGCGATGTGGTCAACAGCTATGCCGGGTCGCGCTTTGGTCGCGAGAACGTGGATATGGGCGCCCGCTTGGTTGAGGGGATGCCCATTGACTGGTCCCTGCGTGTGCTAACCGGGCTGGAGGCGCTGTCGCTGCTCAGCGAAGGAAAGCTTGACGTCACGCCTGAACTGATCACGCTGAGTGGCCGCAGCGCTCTCGAAGATGCGCCCGCGCGCGTCTCGCGCCTTGTGGCCGACCGTCTGGGCAGCGGCCAGAATTACGAGCTGGCCATTGTCTATGACCCGCCGCCCCCGCCGCCGGAAGAGGTCAAACCGGACCCAGACCAATGTCTGGCCGATGTCCGCGCCGCCCATGCCGCGAACAAGATCACTTTCGATCCGGGCTCACCATCTCTGGCCTCCAGCGCGCTGACCACGGTGAACGAGATTGCCGCTATTCTGCGCGACTGCCCCGGTATCCCTTTGGAGATTCAGGGCCATACCGACAGCCAGGGACGTGAAGAAATGAACCAGCAGCTCAGCCAAGCGCGGGCGCAATCGGTGCTTAACGCGCTCCGGGCGCGGCGGGTGCTGACCTCGGGCTATGTGGCTAATGGCTATGGCGAAGCCACGCCGATTGCCGAAAACGATACCGAAGAAGGCCGCGAAGCCAACCGGCGGATCGAATTCTATCTGATTTCCGAAGAGCCAGCTCCCGAAGAGACTGAGGCAACGGGTGAAACCGCGCCTGACGCAGAAACCGATGACGCGGATGCGGGTTCTGATGCGCCTGATGACGCGGCCGAAGACACCCAAGCCGAAGAAACTGCGTCGCAAGACGACCCCGCCCCAGAAGAGGAGCCCACCGAATGAACCGGATCGAGTTCATCCTGACAATGTCAGCCATTCTCTTTGTAGCCTTTCTGCTGGGCTGGCTGGCGCATTGGCTCTTCACACGGTTCACCCGCGTCGGGCAGGACGACATGGGCGAATTGGAGCGGTTGAGCCACGAACTGCACGAGGCCGAAGAAGCCCGTGACGAAGCGATCACCTATCTGCATCAGCGTGAAGCTGCGTTGACCAACCGGATCACGCAGGTCGAAGCCGAACGCGATGCCTATATGGACGGCCTGCGCGCAGCCCGGGAAGAGGCCGAAAGCTTGCGCGACGCCTGATGGCCCGGCGCAGATTATCCGTCTAACCAGTCACTTTTTCAGAACTATTCAGTGCGTGTGACGCGGCGCACTACCGGCCCTTGGGCCATTTTTTCCTGTGCGGATAATCGACCATGCGCCTCAGTGCCGCGGGCGACAAAGAGCGCTGCCAGCTCTTGGATGCGTGATTGAGGACTGGTCGACGCTTTGTAGATGCAACTATGAAGCAAGTCGCATATGCCCGACTCAATCGATGACGAAGACAAGGTCTGGCCAACTGGTTTGACCCTGAAAGAGGCCGAGGAGGTCCATAGCTATCTGATCGACGGCACCCGAGTTTTCGGCGCTATTGCTCTAATCGCGCATTTCCTCGTCGCCGCGTCCACACCTTGGCTGGGCTGACGGAGGTAACTCATGAATAATGCAAAAATGTGGCTGGTGGTTCCGCCAGCAGTTGGCGTGCCCGTGTTTTTGGGGCCGTGGCAGTTGGGTCCTTCGCGGTGCATGTCGCTGTTCTGAGCAACACCTCCTGGGTGTCCGACTTCCTGTCGGGCCAGCCTCTGGGCTTGGGTGATGCGAAAAGCGCAGCTTTGACCACGAAAGAGATGAATGCGGAAACGACCAAAGCGTCTTACGCAACTCCGCTGCCGGATGGCACCGAAGAAGTTCAGGTCATTCTGCAGGATGGCACTGTCGTCAAGGCAGTCCTACAGCGCAATGAAGTGCTGGCCTGGGTCAGTCCAACCGTGCTGCCGGATACGGACTGACGCTGTCGCTGCCTTAAAAGAAACGCGGCCGCCCGGTGCGCCGGACGGTCGTTACCCCGGATGGATGTGAGATTGATGTCAGGCTTTCGCGATAGTGCTTTGAAAAAGATCCTCACCATGGCGCCGCGCTATCTGCCATTTGCCGATGTCGCGACCGAGGCTGTGCCGCTGAGCCGTCTGATCCGCCTGTCGCTGTTTCAGGTCACGGTGGGCATGGCGCTTGTGCTACTGATCGGCACGCTGAACCGCGTGATGATCGTGGAATTGGATGTGCCCGCGACGCTGGTAGCCGGGATGCTGGCGCTGCCGATCCTGTTTGCGCCATTCCGCACGCTGATCGGGTTCAAATCCGACACGCATAAATCGGCACTGGGTCTGCGGCGCCTGCCCTATATCTGGAAGGGCACGATGTATCAGTTCGGCGGCTTTGCGATCATGCCCTTCGCGCTTCTGGTGCTGTCAGGCTATGGAGAGGCCTATGACGCGCCGCGCTGGATCGGGCTGTCCTCGGCCGCTCTGGCGTTTCTGCTGGTTGGCGCGGGCGCGCATATGGTGCAGACAGTCGGACTGGCGCTGGCCACCGATCTGGTGAAATCCGAAGATCAGCCCAAGGTTGTTGGGCTGATGTACGTGATGCTGTTTTTTTGGCATGGTGGTCGCCGCGCTGATCTTCGGCGCGCTGCTGGATCCTTACACGCCAGGACGGCTGGTCCAGGTCATTCAGGGCGCAGCCGTGATCACCGTTTCGCTGAACCTTTTCGCCATGTGGAAACAGGAACCCCGCAACCGGACCCGCGTGCATGCGACGGCCCAAGCCGAGCCTGGGCCTGGAGCTCAGGCCGACCCGGTGTACGAGCCGG
>JABSSB010000001.1:27397-57794 GCA_013214715.1 Paracoccaceae bacterium
ACCGTCATGAAAACCTATATCCGCCGCCCAGGATTGATGCGGCTTTTGACTGTCATCGGCTTTGGCGCCGCAGATGTTTTGCTGGAACCCTATGGTGGGCAGGTGCTGGGCATGAGCATGGCGCAGTGGTTCTGGTCCGGGCAGGCGCAAAGCCTTTGAACGTGGCCCGCATCACACGAGAAACACTGGCAGAATTTGGCGGCAACGCGATTGACGGGCTGCCTGAAGAAAACTTTGTGCAGGATCCTCCGCTCAAGACGCCGAAGCTGATCGAGGGCAATCCTTTGCGGCTGATGCGCCACTGCGACCCCAACAGCACCGATTACCGCATGGCAGCCTTCCCCATCCTGCTGATCGCGAAGTTCGAGCCTTTCGACAAATTTGCCTTCCCACGTCACGCGCGCATGGGAAACCACAAGCCGAAAATGAGATCGTCACCAGGGGTGAGCCTGCGGGCACTGGACAGTCGCTCGTCCCGCCCCACATGCCGGTCATGATCGACAGACGCCAGTTCCTTACGACATCCGCCGCAACTTTGGCCGCGCCCACGCTTGGGCGCGCCGCGACCGCGCAGATCAGTCAGACAATCGCCGGGATGGATCAGTTGCATTCGCTGCAAATCCAGCGCGGCCCAGATCTGATCTTTGCTGAAGCCCCGCGCGGCCCCGGCCTGAACCGCCTCGCGAACATCAAATCCTGTTCCAAGAGCGTTGTGGCCCTATTGCTGGGCGCTGCACTTGATCGGGGCGAGGTGCCGTCGGTCACCGCCCCACTCAAAGAGGTCGCGCCACGCCTTTTGCCCAGCAACGCCACCGACGGTGTAGGGGATATCACGCTCGAAGATCTTGTGACCCTGCGCGCGGGGTTGGAGCGGACCTCGGGCGGGAATTACGGCGACTGGGTCAGTTCGCGCAATTGGGTGGCTGACGCATTGTCCCGCCCGATGGTGGCCGAACCGGGGACGCGGATGCTCTATTCCACCGGCTCGACCCATGTGCTGGGCGCTGCTCTGGCCGAGGCGACAGGCCAAAGCCTGTTGCAGCAAGCGCGGGAGAGGTTGGGCGATCCGCTGGGCATCGAAATCCCCGCCTGGACCCGCGATCCGCAAGGTTATTTTCTGGGCGGCAACGAAATGGCCCTGAGACCCACGGCGATGCTGAAGATTGCCACGCTGTTGCGTGATCTGGGGCAATATGACGGGCAGCAGGTGATCTCTCGCCAGTGGATCGCGGCCTCTGTCCGGCCTTATGGACAATCTCCTTGGTCGGGGTTGGGCTATGGCTATGGCTGGTTTCTGTCGCCCTCGGGTTATGTGCTGGGGCGCGGTTATGGCGGGCAGATCATTGCCGCGCATTTCAAACGCGATCTGGCCATTGCCATCACGTCCGACCCCACGCGCCCGGCCCGGTCGGGCGGCTATTTTGGCGATCTGATGCGCCTGCTGGACGGGCCGGTTCTGGCCAGCGTCTGACCGCCCTCGGGACATGGTTCGGGGCAGTTTGTCGGATCTGCGTTGGCCCGACCACCCTGCCGGACCAGTACCCATCTGCATGCACGAACCGGGTCGACATTGCATCACCGTGCAAATTAGTGGCGACCGCGGCAAGCAGGTTTGACGACACGCACCGCTTGCTTTGCTGAAACGCTTGTGGTGCATCCCCGCCAACAGATGCTGCGCAGGTCATTGCGCGTCGACATCCCTCCGACCTATTCTGGTTCCATGTGAAAAAAAGCGCTGGCACATCCCTTCGCACCATGCTGTCGCCAGCCTATGTCGAAGTTGATCGAAAAAGGCAGCCCGCCTGCTTCATCCAGTCCGACCCAAACCAATACAACGACATCCTGAACAATCACCGCGTGTTTCTCGGCGCCTATCAGTTTCGCCGGTGTCTATTTGCCAAAACCTATCTTTATGGAGATGCGTTTGACGCCTACCTCAGGCTCGGCTTTGTCAGGGAGCCACTGGACAGATGCATCAGTCAGTTCTTTTATCTCTGGCACATACCCAACAGCCGCCGCGTCAAACGGCTCCGCCTAAAATGCGCCGCCAAGCTGCGATTTGGCAACCTGACCGAATATAATTTCGACCTGTTTCTTGATGCGGTTGAATCCTGCAGATCGTCCGACTCCAACGTCCATCCGCGCGGACTGCACTTTCAAACGCATACTGCAAAAATGTGGGACGATATCGTCGATGATGAACAGACTGTTTTGCTGAACTGGATGTTCCGCCTGGAAGATCTGAATGCGGGGGTCGATCAGGTCCGAGAGGAGCTGCGTTTGCCCGCTCTTTCAACCGAAGATCGCGCGCGCAAGAACGCCGCCTCAAAGATGGAGTTCACTCCAAACGCGCAGCAAAGGGCGCGTGTCAAAGCCTTGTTTGCCGAAGATTTCGATCTGTACGAGGGGTATTGCCGGTCCGTATGATACCCAATACCGATCACCAGCGGTCCAGCGCGGCCTCGTCCTCGTCCTTGGCGGCGACCCAATCGGCGCCGTCCCCGGTGATTTCCTTCTTCCAGAACGGCGCGCGGGATTTCAGGTAGTCCATCAAAAACTCGGCCGCGGCAAAGGCATCGACGCGATGGGGCGCGGCGGTGGCGACCATCATGATCTGCTCGCCCGGCGTCATTGGTCCAAAACGGTGGATGACCAGAACATCTCCGAGGTTCCAGCGTTCAGAGGCTTCGGTGGCGATCTTTTCCAGCGCGCGTTCGGTCATGCCGGGGTAATGCTCGATCTCCATCACCTTCAGCGGATCGTCCGGCAGATCACGGACAACCCCGGTGAAGGTCACAACCGCACCCATATCCGTGCGCCCGGCAGCAAACGCCCCGGCCTCTGCCCCGAAATCGAACGGAGCCTTCTGCACCACGATCCGCATCAGCCGCCGGTCATCGGCGGGAAAAACGCGACCTCGCGCACACCGGCAAGGGGCGCATCGAAATCCGCCAGATCCTGATCCAACGCCACGCGCAGCGCGCTGAGATCGGAAAATGCCATCGCATAGCGGTCTTCGCGCGCGGCCAGTTCACTCACCAGTTCCCGGACGGTCGCGGCGCTGCTGTCGATCTCTTCGCGCGGCAAGCCGATCCGTTCCCGCACCCAGGCGAAATATAAAACCTGCATCAGTCCTCCTTCAGATGCGGCAGGGCCTTGCGGAAATAGTCCACGCCCGTCACCACCGTCAGCACAGCCGCCAGCCATAGCAGCCACAAGCCACAATCCCCGGTAATGCGCATCGCATAGAATACGCCACGCAACCCGGTGTCGTCCGACACCCCCCCAGCCATGATCTGCGCGATGATCTGCCCATCCATGCCCCAGCTTCGCATCACCACATAGTGCTCGAAAATGCCCTGCGCCAGCAGGGCCGAGATTGCGACCATCTGCACGGTGGTTTTCCACTTGGCCAGTTGGGTCACCTTCAGCGTGCCTGCCGTATCGCCCAGATATTCCCGCAAGCCCGAGACAAAGACCTCACGAAACAAGATCAGCGCGGCAGGCAGCAGGATCAGGAAATTCAGCGAGGAATAGGTCACCAATATCAGCAACGCCACCGCCACCATCGCCTTGTCTGCAATGGGGTCCAGCATCGTGCCCAGCTTGCTCGTCTGGTCCCATTTCCGGGCCAGATAGCCATCGATCCAATCCGTTGCCGAAGCCCCGACAAACAGCAGCACCGCCACAATATCGGCATAGGGCCGCGGCAGCAGCAATACGGCCAAAACCAGCAAGGGCGCCGCAAATAGGCGCAGAAGGGTCAGGATATTGGGCAGCGTCCAGATCATAAATCGCTCTCTACAACGCAACGTGGCAAGGGGAAAGCCTGTGTCCGCCGCAAGCGCGAAAATGACCCAAGATCCGCAAGCGTGATCTGTTCAATCCCGGCGCAGGCTGACAAGGTGCGGCCAAACCGATCTTCAATACAGGACCATACCATGCAAGACGTCGTCCACCCAGACAGCTACGAGAACCTCGCCCTTACTGCACATGACAATGGGCTTTATGTCGTCACGCTCAACCGGCCCGACAAACGCAACGCGCTGGATGTCGCCACAATCGAAGAGCTGATCCGCTTTTTCTCGGGTGCGCGCATGGCTGGGGTCAAGGCGGTGGTACTGGCTGGCGCGGGCGATCATTTCTGCGCCGGGCTCGATCTGATCGAGCACTGGAAAGCCGACCGCAGCCCAGATGATTTCATGCATGTCTGCCTGCGCTGGCATGAAGCGTTCAACAAGATGGAATATGGCGGCGTACCCATTGTGGCAGCACTTCAGGGCGCCGTGGTTGGCGGCGGGCTGGAACTGGCCAGCGCCGCGCATATCCGCGTGATTGACCCCGGCACCTATTTCGCCCTACCCGAAGGCCAGCGCGGCATCTTCACCGGCGGCGGTGCCACGATTCGGGTGTCGGACATGATCGGCAAATACCGCATGATCGACATGATCCTCACAGGCCGCGTCTATCAGGGACAAGAGGCCGTCGATCTGGGGCTGGCGCAATATATCACCGATCCCGGCGACAGCTTTGACAAGGCGATGGATTTGGCCTCGAAAATTGCGCAGAACCTGCCGCTGACGAATTTCGCCATCTGCTCAGCTGTCAGCCATATGAACAATATGTCCGGCATGGATGCGGCTTATGCCGAAGCCGTCGTTGCAGGGGTCGTCAACACCCAACCCGCCGCGCGTGCCCGTCTGGAAGCTTTTGCCAACAAAAGCGCCGCCCGCGTGCGCCCAAAAAGCTGAGCGGCACTAAGCCAGCGCGAGATGACGCGCGATGCCTTACGCGTGTAGGGCATGAAACTGAGGCTTGCGAGGTTGAACGCGCGCAAGCCCATGGTCCGGAGAAGGTAAAACGTTGGATATGTTACTTGAGGGAAGCTCTTTTTATCCGTCGCGCAAGTGACACATGACCGGACCAGCGATGTCGAGCGCACGGGTATGGGCTGTGCGGACTTAGCCGCCATTGTCCGCCAAAGGACAAAGGTTCGCTTTGGGAAGACGCGCCCAGAGAAACCCGATCACAAGCGCAAGCAGTACAGCCAAAGTTGTCAGGCTCGATTTAACAATCGTCGCCGAACTGGCGACATATACCAATGCAAGTGATACCTCTGGCCAACTCCAAATCATGGCCGCAATTGCAAGGTTTTCAAAATAGTCGAACATGGCGCAGCCAACCGATAGAATTATGCCAAAGCGAACAAGTTTGCTGCCAGGCATATGCTGCCCAAACCAGCTAAAGATGGCTATCAAAGTCAGTGCGAGCATGGCCGGGTAAACCGTATCCAGAGCGATCTGGTATCTCAGATAATAGGCGCGCCCCTCCGCGCCTAAGGCTTCCAGCAGCGTCGCGGCGTCCTTGGGATGGTAGCCGAGCGGACGCATGTCAAACGGGGTCTGTCCCGAGACAGCTTCAATGTGAGCAAGCGTGACGCTGATCATCAGCACATAAGTGACTGTAGCAATAAACCCGCAACCAATGGCAGCAAATCCGATGTTCTTCGAAAGTCGTGCGTGAATCATTTTGGGACCTCCTTGACCTGTGCCAAATTGCCCATGGGTGAAGCCACACGCATTATCATTTGATAAGGTCTACCAAGATGGATCTACGGAATTTCCTCGCACAGTCACCTGAGCTGTCAGATATGAGTTTTGCAGACAGTTTTGCGACTCATTGGAGAAGTAGGCGTTTGAACAAAGGCACACATCTTGCCCATCAAGAACACCCTGAGTCAGATGAATTCATTCTTTTGGAAGGGTGCCTTGCCAGCAGCATTTGTGACCAAGACGGCAAGGAAGTCTGCGTCGGCCTTTATGTCGGTCCTTGCGTTGTTACGCCGAATATCGCCAGAACGCGGGATGGAGTGTCCCTTGTGTCTATTCAGGCCACCAAAGACTCCTCGCTTTATTGGATCGATACGGATCGGCTGACAAAGCTGATGATTGAATCTGAGCCAATCCGAAACTGGGCAAATGGTGTTCTGCGAGATGCATTGAGTGAAAAGGCAGAGCGGGAATGGTGTCTCGCCGCTCTTGGCGGGGCGGAGCGTCTAAACTGGTTTCGCCAAGCGTTTCCCAGCTATGAAGACATTTTCACTCATGCGTTGATAGCATCCTTTTTAGGGATCACACCTGTCACGATGAGCCGTCTACGCGGGAGGTAAAGAGCAAAAAAGAAGCGAGCATCCATGCATCCCGAAGCATCCAGCTATCGTGGTTCAAACCCACCATGCGCCGCTCCAAAGACAAAAGCCCGCTCAGCCATTCCGACCAGACTTTGGGGCACCTTTGCCTGTGCCCCATGACCTCGAATGCTCTAAATCGCACCTATGGGCTGTCACTGTCAGCTTATTTCTTGCTGCGCCGCTTTTCGGGGCGCAGCGAGGCGCCCAGAATATGGTCCGAAGATTGGATCACATGGCTCGCCTGTCCAACAATCCGCAGATCGGGCAGCGTGGCGATGTCGTAATCCTTGTCAGGATAGTCCAGCGATGACAGGCAATGCTTGATGCAGTTCAACCGCGCGCGTTTCTTGTCGCTGGACTTCACGATCATCCATGGCGCATCGACAGTGTCGGTGTCGAAGAACATCGCCTCTTTCGCCTCGGTGTAATCATCCCATTTGTCGAGGTTCGCCTTGTCGATCGGGCTCAACTTCCAGCGCTTCAGCGGATCGGTCGCGCGGCTGTCAAACCGGGCCTTCTGTTCGGCCTGCATGACCGAGAACCAGTATGTGTAAAGCTGAATGCCCAAGCGGACCAGCATCCGCTCTAACTCCGGCGTCTGGCGCATGAATTCAAGATATTCATTTGGCTCACAAAAGCCCATCACCCGCTCTACACCGGCGCGGCTATACCAGGACCGGTCATACAGGACGATCTCGCCCGCGGTCGGAAGATCCTGCAGGTAGCGTTGGAAGAACCACTGGCCATTTTCGATCTCTGTCGGCTTGTTCAGCGCCACGACGCAGGCATAGCGGGAGGTGAGATGCTCCATGCAGCGTTTGATCGTGCCGCCCTTGCCCGCCGCATCGCGGCCTTCAAACAGCAAGACAAAGTTCTGACCGGTTTCCTGCACCCAGTGCTGATCCTTCAGCAATTGGGCCTGAAGCTGCGCCTTTTCCTTTTCATGGACCGCACGCCTCAGCTTGCCACGATAGGGGTAGCGGCCGCTTCCAAAAGCGCGCCGAACCTCTTCCGCAGTGGCCTTGCCTTTGGCGGGTCTTGCGGGCGCGGCGGGGATTTCTGCCGGCATTGTCGCCGCCCCATTGGGAGCGGGGACAGAAAGGTCGGTATCGGTACTGACGAATGGCGTGGTCTTGGGCTGTCCTGGGTTTGTCTTATTGCTGTTGGACTCAGCCCTTGCACGGTCAGGCGCTGCTATCCTTGCGATGCGTCAAATTGTGCAGCTTTTGTCGCCCGGCCCGGCGTCACGCCGATTTGCGTCGTTCCCGATGCCAGACATAGAGCCCAGCCCCCACGATCACCGTCGCACCCAACAGGGTCAGCCTGTCGGGGATTTCAGCAAAAAACACGATGCCCCAGATCGTCGCAAAGACCAGCCCGGCATAGGCGTAAGGTGCCAGCATCGCGGCTTCACCCATCGAAAAGGACCGGATCAGCGCCAGTTGGCCCAACGTGCCTGACGCAGCAATCAGCAGCATCAGCCCCGCGTCCGATACGGTGGGAGCAGTCCAGTGAAACGGCACCGCAAGGCTCAGGATCACGGTGCCCACCAGCCCGGTGTAGAAAAGCGAGGTCCAGACATCTTCGTCCGGGCCAACCTTGCGCGTCAGCAGCGCATAGCCCGAATAACAAACCGCCGCCGCCAGCGGAATCAGCGCCGAGGCGGAAAACACATCGCTGTCCGGGCGGATGATGATCATGGCCCCAAACAAGGCCACCACAATCCCCACGACCCGTCGCGGACCCAGCCGTTCGCCCAGAAACAGCGCGGCGCCCAGCGTGATCAGAACCGGGTTTGTCGCCATCAGCGCCGCCGCATCGGTCAGCGGGATCAGGCTGATCCCGGTAAAGAAAAACCCGGTCGCACTCATCAACAGGATCGACCGCAGGACTTGCAGCCGGGGATAGCGCGTGCGCGTGACCTGTTTCAGCCTTGGCAGCACCAGCAGGAAAACCAGCAGCATCTGCCCGGCATAGCGCGCCCAAAGCGCGGGCAGCACGCCCACCTGCGGCGTCACCGCCTTGACCCCGGCATCCATGATCGAAAAGCAGAACACCGCCGCGATCATCAGCAGGATGGCGCGCGATTGCAGGGTCATGACCGCGCCTTTTCACGCGCGATCAGACGATCTGCCAAGATTAGCATGATCACCGCCAACCCCGCCCCGGCCCCGGCAACCCAGCCCAGCGCATCCAGCCCTTGCGCCGCAATCACCGCCCCGCCTGTTGCCGAGCCGAGCGCCGCGCCGATATAGACCGCCGCCGCATTCAGGGCGAGCAGCACACTGACATTGCGCGGGTCCAGCGCGATCAGCCGCACCTGTTGCGCAGCCATGAAGGCCCAGCCAAAGACGGCCCAGCCGACCATCAGCACCAGCAGCAACCCAACCGGCATCGGCAGGGCCGAAAACCACGGCATCAGCACCACCTGCGTGATCGCAAGGATCAATAAGGTCCGACCCGGCCCGATACGGTCGGTCATCTGTCCCCCGGCAATATTGCCCAGCACCGCGCCGAGCCCGAAGATCAGCAGGACGAAGGTGATCCCATCACGGCCAAAGCCCATGCTCTGCGTCAGAAGCGGTGCGAGATAAGTGTAGATCACATAGATCGCCCCCAGAAACACCGTGGTGAACAGTACGGCCAGCACATGGCGCGGATTGGCCAACGTACGCCCCAGATCCGCCAGTGTCACCGGCGGCACCGACAAGCCCGCCGGGATGCGCAGCCAGATCAGCGCCACGATCGGCAGCGTCAGTACCGCCACCGTCGCAAAGGCCCAGCGCCAGCCAAATGTATAAGCGATCCATCCGCCAACAGGGACGCCCAGAACCTGCGCCAGCGTTAGCCCGAAAAAGACCGAAGCCAGCGCGCGCGCCTGCCGGTCCGGCGGGGCCAGATGCGCTGCCACGGCGGCGGCTACCGGCGTGACCAGCCCGGCCCCCACCGCCGCCAACCCGCGTGCGGCAAATAACCCAGCCTCTGACCACGCAAGGCTCGCCGCAAGATTGGCCAGCGCGAAGACACCCAGCCCAAACGCCAGAATCCGCCGCCGCCCGACCTGCCCGGTCATCGCCACCAGCACCGGTGACAACACCGCATAGCCCAGCGCATAAGTCGTCATCATCCACCCGGCCTGTTCAGGGCTCAGCCCCAGATCTCGCCCCACCGGCGTCAACATGCCAACCACCATGAAGGCGCCCATGCCGATCATGAAATTCGCCGCCGACAGGATCACGATGACCAAAGATAACGGAGAGCGTTGCACGAGGGGTGACTTTCATTTTTGCAAAGCGACCAAAGGCAGGGCTCAGGCCCTGACGCCGCAAACGGCAACCTAGACCAGAGTACCGCCCCACCACAAGAACGCCATGCCCACGCCCAAAGTGCGATCAGTCCACCGGCCTGTCGCCCGACAGCTCAACCGACGACCGATCCGGGCCAAGGCGCACTTCGTCATAGACGGCCACCTGTGTGGGCATCGGCCCGCCGTGGCGGCTGACAAAGCTGCGGTAACTCCCGTATTTGACATAGTAGTCCTGCGGCACGAAACGAATGAAATCCTGACTGCGCGCCTTGCGCGCTTCGTTCAGGTAAATCTCAAGCACGCCACGTTCGCGCGCATCGAGATGGATCATCACATCGGTCCAGCGGCCCCGCATCGCGGCCACGCTGGTCAGCGGCAGATCGCGGCAGACATCCCGCACATTATCCGCCGGGCCGGTCAAAACATGCAGGCAGGCCTGCACCCGATTGCCCTTGGCGTCGATCTGCAACAGGGGCGGAAAGGACGGCAATCCACCAGCGCTGCACGATGGACCACCACGTTGATGGATTTGCCCAAGGCTCGTTGTCACGCGGGGCGAGCTGTAGAAGTCATCGGGCAGATAGATGCTGTAGGCCACCCATCGAACCGTGCCCGGTTGAATGACCTCGCGCACCGTGACCTCGGAGCGCTCGCGGTCATTGGCGCAATCATCCCAGCCAGGATTGCGCCCACAATCGCCGGGGCGCACTTCGAAGCGCTGCGCCGCTTCTCCGGCCCGAACGGGAGAGGCGACGATCTGATACCCATGCTTTGTGTTGTTCAAACTGCGTGTGGTCTCAAGTCAGCCGGTTCCCATCATGCAAGCCGAAAGACCAAAGAAAACCAAAATTATAGTTCCAAAACGCATACTCAAACCCTTTTCACGTCACGCCACGTTCAGCAGACCCCAGTTGCAAGCCCTGTGCAAGCAGCGCCCTCATCGCTCCTGAAAGAAACCATAGATCTTTTCAGCCAAAGCATCCGAAATCCCGTCAACGGCCTTGAGATCCGCCAGATTGGCGCGACTGACAGCCTTGGCCGATCCAAAATGCGCCAGCAGCGCGCGTTTGCGCGTCGCGCCAACTCCGTCGATATCGTCCAATGGCGTCGCCCCCACGGCCTTGGCGCGTTTGGCGCGATGGGTGCCAATGGCAAAACGATGCGCCTCGTCCCGCATCCGCTGAATGAAATACAGGACCGGATCATTGCGTCGCAGGGCAAAGGGCTGACTGACGCCGGGGCGGTAGAATTCCTCCTTGCCCTGATCGCGATCCACGCCCTTGGCCACGCCGATCATCGGGATATCCTCAACACCGTGATCGCGCATGATCTCGGCCACGGCGCTCACCTGTCCTGCGCCGCCATCGATCAACAGAAGATCCGGCCACTGGCCTTTGTCGCGTTCGGGATCTTCTTTCAGCAGCCGGGCAAAACGGCGGGTCAGCACCTCTTTCATCATGCCGAAATCATCGCCGGGCGTGAGATCATCGCCGCGGATATTGAACTTGCGATAGTTGTTTTTCACAAAGCCGTCCGGCCCGGCCACAATCATTGCGCCAACCGCATGGGCGCCCTGGATGTGGGAGTTGTCATAGACCTCGATCCGCTCAGGCGGGCCGTCTAGGTCAAACGCATCGGCCAAACCGCGCAGCAGTTTCGCTTGCGTCGCACTTTCGGCCATTTTCCGGCCCAGTGACTCGCGCGCATTGCGCAGCGCGCCGGACACCAGCTCGGCCTTTTCCCCGCGCTGTGGCACAAGGATTTCCACCTTCCGACCCGCCTTTTCGCCCAGCGCCTCGGCCATCAGATCAGTGTCTTCAATGGCGTCCGACAGGATCAGCTGACGCGGCGGCTCCTTGCTGTCATAGAACTGGCCGATGAACGCCTGCATCGCTTCGATCTTGCTGACATCGGCACCAACACGCGGATAGAAATCGCGGTTGCCCCAATTCTGGTTGGCGCGGATGAAAAACACCTGCACGCAGGCCTGCCCGTTTTCCATATGCAGCGCGATCACATCCGCCTCACGGACGCCGCGCGGGTTGATCCCCTGTGCGGTCTGCACCGATGTCAGCGCGCGGATCCGGTCGCGCAGAGCGGCGGCGCGCTCAAACTCCATCGCTTCGGAGGCGGCCTGCATCTGCTCGGCCAGTTCCTCCTGCACGCGGGTTGACCGGCCAGACAGGAACCGTTCGGCATCGCGCACCGAGGCGGCGTAATCTTCCTCCGAAATTAGCCCGACACATGGCCCCGAACAGCGCTTGATCTGATAGAGCAGACAGGGCCGTGTGCGGCTGTTGAACATGCTGTCGGAACAATTGCGGAGCAAGAAAGCCTTTTGCAGCTGGTTCAGTGTCCGGTTCACCGCGCCCGCGCTGGCAAAGGGGCCGAAATAGCTGCCTTTGACGCGCTTCGCGCCGCGATGTTTCTGGATCTGTGGAAAGCCATGATCTGACGGAATCAGGATATTGGGGAAGCTTTTGTCATCGCGCAGCAGAACATTGTATTTCGGCTTGAGCTGCTTGATCAGGTTTTGCTCGAGCAACAGCGCCTCTGTCTCGGTCCGCGTGGTCAGAAACATCATCGACGCGGTTTCGCGGATCATCCGCTCGATCCGGCCCGAATGCCCCGGTCGGCTGTAATTCGACACCCTTGCCTTCAGGTTGCGCGCCTTGCCCACATACAGCACCCGCGCCTGCGCATCGAGCATCCGATACACCCCCGGAGAGCCATCTAGGGTGCGCACATACTCGGAAATCCGGGCATAGCCGGTCAGGGTCTCGGAGGGGTCGGTGTCCTGGGTCATATCTCTGAGGTCAAGCCGGTTTGTGAGGCGGGTCAAACCTGCCGCAGTCGGCGGGCGAAAACAATCCACGGTTTCTGTGGATAACTCTGGGGGCAAGGCCGGTGCAGTCCGAAATTTTCGTTGAAATCTCGATATTTCCTTACTTTGCCCATATTTTAGGCATTACTCAACCCGTTGATTTTTCGCCTATTTTCTGCCTCAATTTGCAAAGGTATGATTTAAAAGACGTTTTTGTAACGGAGCGGTAACGGGTCGTTTACCGGTGCACAAACCGCTACCCCTGCGTCACTCCACTCCGATCACATCTGGCGTCTGCCAAGCCAGATGCTGGCCCCCATCCACACATAAAAGTTGCCCCGTCACAGCAGGCGCATCCAGAAAATATCCCAGAGCCGCGCACATATCTTCGGGGTTCGACCCGCGCCCGGAAATCGTATTGGCGCGCTGCTTGGCGAAATGCTCTTCGCTTTGCCGTCCACCGCGCAACGTCGGCCCCGGACCGATCGCGTTGACCCGGATGGCTGGCGTCAGGGCCATCGCCGCAGTCTGGGTCATTGCCCAAAGTCCCATCTTCGCAATAGTATAGCTGGCGAATTCCGGGCTCAGCTTACGCACGCGCTGATCGACCATATTGACGATATGGCCGACGGCGACCGGCTCTCCGCGCGCATCTGTGTCCGGCTCAAGCCCCTGCGCGGCCATGGCCTGCACCAGTACGAAAGGCGCACGCAGATTGCTTTCCATATGACGGTCCCAATCCGCGCGAGTCGAACTGGTGTAATTGTCATAGTCAAAGATCGAGGCATTGTTTACCAAGCAGGTGATCGGACCGCCCAGAGCCGCAACCGCCGCCGGAAACAAAGCCTGCACCTGTGCCTCATCGGTCAGGTCAGCTTGCAACGTGACGGCCTGCTGCCCCATGGTGCGGATCTCGGCCGCGACCTCTTCAGCCGCGGCGGAGGAGGCCGCATAGTGCACCGCGACGTCATAACCACGCCCCGCCAGATAGAGCGCCATCGCACGGCCCAGACGTTTGCCAGCTCCGGTCACCAGAGCACGGGGATGATAGGGCATGGCGGATCCTCCTTATGCGGCGGGATCAGCCCGTGATCACCACCAAGATATAGACGCAGTATAGGGCGGTCAGCAGCAAGCCCCAGCGCCGCGTGATATCTTTGTGCAAAAATACAAAGGGCAGCAGCAGAAGCGACGCGCCCAGCATCACCCAGAGATCAAAGCTCAGCGCGTTCAGATGCACCGGGATTGGTCCAAAGAAGGTGGCCACACCGATAATGGCCAGCAGGTTGAACATGTTCGACCCAATGACATTGCCCAGCGCCACATCCGCCTGCCGCCGCAGTGCCGCCATCACGGTTGTCGCCAGTTCGGGCAACGACGTGCCCACAGAGACCAGCGTCAGCCCGATCACCTCATCGCTAAGGCCGTAAAGCCGCGCGATGATCGATGCATTGTCCACCAGCAGGTCGGCGCCAAGCGGCAGACCTATCAGACCCAGCGCGAGGTAAACCCCAATACGCCAGCCGGGCATGTCGGGATCGGCCTCTTCGATCTCTTCTTCCTCATCAGACGATCCAGAGCCGGCCGCGCGATGCGCGCGCGCCTTGCGCGTGGCGTCAAACATCATCAGCGCCAAACCGCCCAGAAGGATCAGCCCCGACCACAGCGTAAACACACCAAACCAGGCTAGCCCCATGAACAAAACCGTTGCCGCGAGCATCTGAACATAGCTGTGGCGCGTGTCACATTCCGACGTGTGCAGCCGCGACAGCATCGCGGGTACGCCAAGCACCAGCAGGATATTGGCCGTGTTCGACCCGATCACATTACCCAGCGCAATGCCCGGCGCGTTCATCAGGTTGGCCTGAATGGCGATCAGTAATTCGGGCGCGGATGTCCCAAACGCCACAATCGTCAGCGACACGATCAGCGCAGGAATGCCCACCCGCAAAGACAGGTTCACCGCCCCCCGCACCAGCGCATCGCCGGCCAGCAGCAGGATGACCAGCCCAAGGCTCGACAGCAGCCAAGGCATCATGTGCGTTTATTCCCGCAAGAGCATGGCCCGGACCCGATTCGATAGCGTCCGCATTTGCGACATTTCATGCTTTGTAGCTTGGCCTGCCCCGGAAAGCGCAAGCGCCCGAACATGGCCAGTACCATCATCACCACCAGAAACAGGGCCACGATCTTCATCATCATCGTTACAGACCAAACCGCGCATAGGCTGCGCGTTCCTCTATCTGGTGGGTCATGTCGCCGACCACTTCCGCGCCAAACCGCGACAGCAGCGATTTCTTTACGCCATAGAAGCGGAATTTGACCTTTTCGCCGAAGATCTCGCGCATTTTCGGTTTCAGATGCCCGATGCCATCGGCCAACCCAAGCTCAACCGCCCGGCGGGCCAGCCAGAATTCACCGGTGAACAGGCTGTCATCCTCGGCCAGCTTGGCTCCGCGCCGGGTTCTGACATGCTCGATAAACTCGGTGTGAATGTCATCCAGCAGCTCCTGCAACCGCGCCACGTCTTCGGGCTTCTCCGGGCGGAACGGGTCCATCGTGCTTTTGGATTTGCCGGCGGTATGGACACGCCGTTCGATCCCCTGCCGGGCCAGAAAGATATGCGCGCCAAAACCGGCCGAAATCACCCCAATCGATCCTAGGACCGACGACCCATCAGCCCAGATTTCATCCGCCGCCGCCGCCAGCCAATACCCGCCTGAGGCCGCAACATCTTCGACAAAGGCATACACCGGCACTTCGGTTTCCTCCGCCATGCGGCGGATCGTGGCTCCGATCAGCGAGCTTTGCACCGGGGAGCCGCCGGGCGAATTGATCAACAGCGCCACAGCGGCAGGTTTGCCTTTTTTGAAGGCGCGTTCGATCACCGGTTCAAACCCGGCATGGGTAATGCCCCCACGCCCACCCATGCCGATAGCGCCGGACATGCGGATCACAGAGACAACAGGCGGCTTTTTCCGAAAGGGTAGTGAAACTCTCATGCACGCGGATGTAGAGGCGCAACCCCCTCCAAACAAGATGACAGCCGGATCACTTATGTCAGAAAGACACAATGCGCCCGGGGGGCCGACATTATTGCAACGCTCAGGACCGCAGCCGCCAACCAGATTTGAAGATCCAGCCGATCACCGCCAGACAACCCAGCGTGAAGACCGCAATCGCCAAAAGCGACCAGCCCACCGGTACATCGGCCATTCCAAAAAACGCCCAGCGGAAGCCCGAGATCAGATAGACCACCGGATTGAACAGCGTGATGGTCTGCCAGACCGGCGGCAACATCGAGATCGAATAGAACGACCCGCCCAGAAAGATCAGCGGCGTGACGACCAGCAGTGGCACGATCTGCAATTGCTCAAAGCTTTTGGCCCAGATGCCAAGGATGAAGCCCAACAGCGAAAAGCTGACGCAGGTCAGCACCAGAAAGACCAGCATCATCACCGGATGCGCGATGGTGATGTCCACAAACAGGGTCGAGGTCACAAGGATCATCACCCCGATGAAGAGCGCCTTCAGCGCTGCCGCGCCTACATAGCCCAGCACGATCTCGAAGAAATTGATCGGAGCCGACAGCAATTCATAGATTGTGCCTATGAATTTCGGGAAATATATCCCGAAAGAGCCGTTGGAAATCGCCTGGGTGATCACCGACAGCATGATCAGCCCCGGCACGATGAAGGCGCCATAGCTCACGCCTTCGATCTCTTGAATGCGCGACCCGATCGCCGCGCCGAAAACCACGAAATACAGCGAGGTCGAAATCACCGGCGAGATGAAGCTTTGCATGAAAGTCCGGAAAAAGCGGTTCATTTCAAACCGGAAAATCGCATAAACGGCCGTCCAGTTCATGCCGCATCTCCCTTCACCAGCCCCACGAAAATATCCTCAAGGCTCGATTGCTTGGTCTGCACATCGCGCAGTTTCAAGCCCGCCGCCTGCATGTCGGTCAGCAACGCGGTGATGCCTGTCCGTTCGCCTTTGGTGTCATAGGTATAGATCAGGCTGCTGCCCTCGGCCCCCATCTCAAGGCCTTCGCGGATCAGGCTTTCAGGCAGGGTGTCGAGCGGCGTATCAAGTTGAATTTCCAATTGCTTCTGCCCCATCCGCCGCATCAGGGTAGCCTTATCTTCGACCAGCAAAAGCTGGCCGTGATTGATCACGCCCACGCGGTCAGCGATGGCTTCGGCCTCTTCGATGTAATGGGTGGTCAGGATGATGGTCACGCCGGTGGCGCGCAACTCGTCCACCACGTTCCACATATCGCGGCGCAGTTCCACGTCGACGCCAGCAGTGGGTTCATCGAGAAAAAGCACGCGCGGCTCGTGCGACAGGGCTTTGGCGATCAGCACCCGGCGTTTCATCCCGCCCGACAGCTCGCGGATTTGGTTGTCGCGCTTGTCCCACAGGGACAGTTTCTTCAGCAGGTCTTCGATCAGCGCATCATTGCGTGGCTTGCCAAAAAGACCACGCGAAAAGGCCACCGTGTTGCGAACCTTTTCAAAGGGTTCCAGATTAACCTCTTGCGGGACCAGACCGATCAACTTGCGCGCGGCGCGGAAATCGGCGGAGATGTCATGCCCGCCCACCGTCACCTGCCCCGAGCTTGGGTTGGTGATGCCGCAGATCATAGAAATCAGAGTGGTCTTGCCCGCGCCATTCGGGCCCAGAAGGGCAAGAATTTCGCCCTCATCAATATCCAGCGTCACGCCTTTCAGCGCCTCAAACCCGCCATCATAGATTTTGCGCAAGTCGCGGATCGACAAAATCGCCGCCATAGGCTTCCCCCCGGATGCTGTGGTGGCGATGGGCTATCGCGTTTGAACAGGATTGACCAGTTCGCGCGCGCAAGAAACCGCCGTTCAGGCGCGCCCGGTCAGCTTGCCCAGCCAGCCCTTCTTTTCGCCCGCGGCGGGTTCTGCGCCATCCTCCGGCTCGGCTGGGCCTTCGATGGCGACCTGAAGATTGTCAAAAAACTGGTCCGCCATCTTCTTGGCAAAGCCGTCGATGAGGCGAGAACCCAGCTGCGCCAGCTTGCCGCCCACCTTGGCTTCAACATCATAGGCCAGCATCGTGCCCGCCTCGGTCGGGGTCAGCGTCACGCTTGCGCCGCCTTTGGCAAAGCCTGCCGCGCCGCCCTTGCCTTCGCCGCTGATGGTCAGCTTTTCATTTTCAACCATGTCCGACATGGTGACAGAGCCTTTGAAGGTCGCCTTCACCGGGCCAACCTTTTGCGTGACGGTCGCGGTGTAGCCATCGGTCGGGTTGCCCTCGACCTCTTGCGCGCCGGGCACTGCGGCTTTGAGAACCTCGGGGTCCAGCAATGCCGCATAGACGACGTCAGGTGTTGCGCCGATTTCACGGCTGTCACTCATTTCCATGGGCAGGCTCCTTGTCCGGTCTGGTCCTACCTAAAGCCTCTGCCCCGACCACGCAATGCAGACGGAACCAAATACGACCCGGCCCATGCCGCAAATGACATGGACGCCGCACGCGCCCTGCCCTAGCGTCCCTGCGAAAGGACAGGCCATGACCAGCCAGAACCGCCCCGGCGCCGGCATCGCGTTCATTCTTGTGGGGATGTTCGCGATTTCATTCAATGACATGCTGATCAAGCAATTGTCGGGCGACTACCCTTTGCATGAGCTTGTCTTTGCCCGCTCGGGCATCGGCATCCTGTTTTCACTGATCATCATGCAATTCGAAGGCGGCTGGGGGTTGCTGAAAACCGGCAAGCCGGGGCTGCATGCCCTGCGGGCGGTGATGGTGGTGATCGCCAATATGTCCTTTTTTGCCGCGCTGGCCGTGCTGCCACTAGCCGAGGCGACGGCGATCTTTTTCGTGGCGCCGCTTCTGATCACACTGCTGTCGATCCCGATGCTGGGCGAAAAGGTCGGGCCTTTGCGGCTGGGCGCCGTCGCGGTGGGTTTTGTCGGCGTGATCATCATGCAGCGCCCCTGGGCCGGAGAGGATCTGGACGTTCCGCGCCTGATCCTGATGCTTCCAGTGGTGGCGGCGCTGACCTATGCAATCCTGCAATTGATGACGCGGATGCTGGGCACGACGACACGCGCCTCAGTGCTGGCGGTGCATATCCAAATGATGTTCATCTTTGTCTCGCTGGGGTTTTACGTGGTGGCCGGGGATGGGCGCTTTGCGGACCCTGATGGCTCGGCATCGCTCTATTTCCTGCTGCGACCCTGGATCTGGCCGAGCGATGGGGATTGGGTTTGGTTCGTGGGGCTGGGCGTGAATTCGGCGGTGATCGGCTATTGCCTCTCCCAGGCTTACCGCATGGCCGATGCCGCCACTGTGGCGCCGTTTGAATATGTCGGCCTGCCGCTGGCTGTACTCTGGGGCTGGTTGATCTGGTCGGAACTGCCCGATCTGCCGGTCTGGATCGGCATGGCGCTGATCGCGGGGGCGGGCCTGTTCGTGTTCTTTCGCGAACGGCAAAAAAGCCTGCGCAGCGCCCACGCCCGCGCGCCCATGTCCGAACGCGCCCGCCCCGATCCCGGCGCGCGCAAGGATTAACCCGCTTTGCTCAGCCGCGCTTCGACCTGCGCGTCGAACGCGTGCAACGCGCCTTCATAATCGCCAAAGAGCAGCGCCTCATTCGCGCCGCTGGCAACGCCCGCCTGCGCGGCCCCGTTCACCGACAAATCTTCGTTCAGTGTGGTTTCAGTGATCTTTTGGTTCCGCGCCCAATGCGCGGCTTTGTCCGCTGTGCTCTCATCGCGCGGGGCCAGAGTGGTCAGGCGCAGTTCGATGCGGTCCGGGGCCAGCGGACGCATCGAAATCCAACCGACATGATCCTGCATCACCAGAAACTGGTTACAAGGAAAGACCGTGTAAAGCACATTGGCATGATCGCGGATGTTCCAATTCTCCGCCGCCATGTCGCGCAACCCCAGCAGCGAATTGCGCGGCAGGATCGGGCGCATATGCGACACCAGCCTTGCATAGCTCGACAGGTTGTCCAGAAAATTCGGGCCAATCGTGTCGCGATGGGTGAGCTTGACATGATTGGCCTCGATCCCGCCTTTCCGCAGCAGTTTACAATTGGCCTGACCAAGCAATCGGTGTTCTATCATTTCAAAACCAAAGAAGCGCTTTACGGTGCGGTTCTGGCACAGATGGCCGAACGGTTGGATGCGCTGGCATCGCCCGCCGGAGACAGCGCGCCCGATCGGTTGGCGGAATTCCTGTGCAGCCTGTGTGACCACATGGGCGCGCACCCGCAAGGATGCCCGGTTGATCGCGCGCGAATTGCTCGACAATCCGGACCGCGCCGCGAAAAGCCGGACATGGTATCTGCGTGATTTTCTGGATCGCGCGATCGCTCTGGCCGAAGGGCTGCCCGGAGGCGAAACCCTGCCAGAGGATTAGCGGGCGATGGCCATCTATCGCCAGATCGGAGTGATCAATGACTTCGCCATCTCAACCCCGACGCTGACGGCAATGTTGGGGGGCAGCGTGTGGCGGCAATGCGCGCCAGTCTGCTGGCCTATGCTCAGTAATCTTTACAGATCGGCGCGGTCGCGAATGCGGGCGATGATGCCGCTTGTCGAAAGGCCGTCATGACATGGCAGGCGCCGCATGATCCCGCGCGCTTCGGCGGCATGATACCACTCTGGCGTGGCTGATCTGGCATAGACCACATGATTGATCCGGTGATGGTCCAGAAACGCGTCGGAAAATCCCGGCGGACCGTCGAATTCCAGAAGGAAGGCGCTGTCGACCATTTGCAGCGCGGCCACAACCTCCAGCCTTTCCGGCCCGCTCTCACAGGACGCCGTGTGTACCTTTCGACCACATGACCTGCCAGGAGGCCCATGTGATGACCATGGAGGCAATCAAAAAATCAATCCATGAATACGCGGGTCATGCCGGGTTTGTCCGTTTGATCCACAGCGCCGCTGCATCAGGGCCGGGACGCGGCACAGCCAAGCCCAAATGCGGCAGATCCAAGAGTGCCTCCTGCATCATATACAACGGCGGCGGGCTAAGCTTAAACCGATCTGCGAGAAGGGCGGCGATATCAGACGCCTGGCGATGGCCTTCGAAGGGTGCACAGATGATCGCGGCGCTACCGTTGAGGTTATGCACGGTGCCATCGTTCTCATCCCGAAGCGCGGCCCGCCGGGTGTGGGCTCTGCATTGAAACCGGGGCAGTGTCTGAGATGTTGCACGGGCTGCATCTTGGGGTTTGCTGCGCCCATCACGCGTGGCTTCTGCGATTTGCCAAGCCCAAAGCGATGCCGGCCAGCCCGCCGCGGGACGGCAGGTGGCGGACCGAGGAGGATTCGAACCCCCGACCCCTTGATTCGTAGTCAAGTACTCTATCCAGCTGAGCTATCGGTCCACTTGAGGGCTGTCGTTTACGCCTGCCGCTCGCAGGTCGCAACCCCTAAAACGCAGAATCTCGCGCGGATCGTTCAGGTCGCCCTACGCACACATAATGGTCAGGAGGCCAGAAGCCGCAGACCCTGCGTCACGTCCGAGCGCACCGCAAGTCGCAAGCCCGGTTCGTCCCCGGCGCGCAGAGCTGCGATTATAAGGCGGTGGTAGTGCGGCGGCTCATTGCGGCGCAGCTTTCCGTAAAGCGCCCGCATCGTCGGTCCCAGTTGCAGCCAGACAGTTTCACACATCGCCAGCATCGCTGGAGCCTGCGCGCGCAGATAGAGCGTGCGGTGAAACTCCAGGTTGGTGCGGATATAGCTGACCGCATCGCGCCGGGCCACGCTATCGGCCACGGCATTGTTGATGGTTTGCAGCCGGTCGATCAGCGCGATATGGGCCCGCGGCAAAGCGCGGGAGGCCAGCTCCACCTCGATCAGGGCGCGCAAAGAGGCCAGTTCCTCGATCCGGTCATTGCTCAATTCGGGTGTCGACACGCGCCCGGATGACGACAAGAGAAGCGCCCCTTCCGCCACCAGTCGCCGCACCGCTTCGCGGGCGGGCGTCATGGATACGTCAAACTCCTTGCCGATCCCGCGCAGGGTCAGTGCCTCGCCCGGTGCGATCTCGCCATGCATGATCCGCGTCCGCAGGGCGCGGTAGACCCGGTCATGGGTCGATGTCGTGGTCTCGGGCTGTCGCAATGTTTGCAGCATGGCACCTTTTGTGATCACAAAAACGAGTCAGGTCAAGGATCGAAGCGATAGGCGTGCAGCGCGCTGCCGTTATCGTGCAGCCAGCGCCTTTGCACTTCCCATGGCCCGTAAAGCCGTGTGACAACGGCCCAAAACGCGGGGGAGTGGTTCATCTCAGCCAGATGAGCAACCTCATGCGCGGCGACATATCGCAGCACATCGGGCGGGCTAAGGATCAGCCGCCAGGAAAACATCAATGCGCCCTTGGACGAACAGGACCCCCAGCGGGAGCGCGTGTCGCGCAGGGTGATCCGACTGAAAGTGCGCCCCAACCGCCTGGCGTAGTGATCCGACGCCGCCGTCAGGCGATCACGGGCGAGATCGCGCAGAAAGGCCTGCGCTACTGGGCCAAAGGCGCGATGCGCGGGCAGCACCAGCTGATCGCCCGTCAGAACAGGGCGGCGCCCCGGCCCGGACACAACCGTCCGCCTCTGCCCGTCGATGGGCAACGCCACGCCAGGCGCCACGGTGATCTCGGACCGGCGTTTGGCCAGATGGCCACGAATCCACTCCGCCTTGCTCGACGCAAAGGCAAGCGCCTCGCGATCGGAAACATGGCCTGGCAAGGTCAGCGTCACCCGCCCATCCAGATGCGACACCCGCAGCGACATCCTCCGCGCCCGACCTGAGCGGCGCAGGGTCAGCGTGATGCTGGGATCCTCTGGCAGATGGTGTTGGGTCATTGCGCCCTTTCCTATGCGCCCCGCATCCGGTCTGGCGGGGTCAAAGCCTTTGACACCTCTTCGGTCCTGTGGCAGTTGACCGGAATCATCACGACTCAGCTTAGTCAAGGGGACACAAATGCCCAAGGAAGAATGGGGCGTGAAGCGCGTCTGCCCGGCCACGGGAAAGCGCTTTTACGACCTGAACCGCGATCCGATCGTCAGCCCCTATACCGGGGAAGTGGTCGAATTTGAAACCGGCAAGACACGCATGATTGCTGCCGATGCCGAAGACGCCGAAACCACAAAGGCCAAGGCCAACACATCCGAAGAAGATATCGTTCTCGATGACGAGGATGATGTCGATGTGGATCTGGGGGATGACGTGCTCGACGACGAAGATGACAACGACAATGTCTCGCTCGACGAGATTGCCGATGTCAGCTCGGAAGACGACGAGTAAGCTCAGAAAACTTGCGCCGGGCGGGCGTTTTTCCCTTGATCACGCCCGGCGAAAGACTTACTCAGCCGCCCACGGCACGGGGCCTTAGCTCAGTTGGGAGAGCGCTTGCATGGCATGCAAGAGGTCAGGGGTTCGACTCCCCTAGGCTCCACCAGACCTCCAAACCCCCAAAACCTGCTGCGATGATGGACAGGGCAAACTCCATTTGCTAGCGCTGAGCCTGTCCTGACGCCCAGCGGAGCCGCGCCGATGCCCTCACCCTCTCCCGCGCCGCGGTTGCTGATGAACCTGCTTGGCGATGAAACCAAGGCCAGTTCGCGCGTGCGGGGCTATTGGATCGCGGATGAGCTGCGCGACCTGGGCTGGCAAGTGCGAATTGATCACGCCACTAGCAAGAGCGGGTTGCTGAAGATCGCCGCCGGGCTGCCCTTTCAGGATGTCGTGCTGTTTCAGAAGGTCTGCACCCGCTATCATCCGACGCTGCTGGCCATTGCCAAACGCGCCGGCGTCAAAGTGGCCTATGACATTGATGATTTCCCGCCTGGAGACGCGCAATCCAACGCGGTGCAAGTCACGCAGAAGATGATGCGCAAGTCGGATCTGGTCATGGCGGGCAGCGGCGCGCTTCTGGCCTATGCGGCCGGCTTCAATGAGGCCGCGCATCTCGTACGCACTGGGGTGAAGGTCGACAACTATGCCGCCGCCCCGTCGCAGGCCGACGCGAAGCCCTGCATAGGCTGGATCGGCAATGGCCGAACCTATCGCCGGGATCTGATCGAGGTGCTGGGCCCGCCGCTTGCGGCGGTCGCGAGGGAGCATCCGCTGCGGCTGCGCCTGATCGGATCGGTGGGAGAGGCGGACCTCTATGACTACTTCGAAACACTGCAGGGGGTCGAGGTGGATTTCCTTGACCAGATCGCCTGGGGCGATCCGGCGGCAGTGCGGGCCGCGCTGGCGCCGGTGGATATTGGCGTCTACCCGTTATTGCCGGGCGGGCTGAATGATTACAAATGCGGCTTCAAGGCGCTGGAATACATGGCCTCGGCCATTCCCACAATCGCCAGCACGGCCCCGGGCAATGCCGATCTGATAATGGATGGGCAGGATGGTCTTCTGGTCGACAGCCCGGCCGCGTGGGAAGCCGCCTTGCGCCAATTGATCACCGACCCCGCCCGGCGCCAGACCATCGGAGAAACCGGTCGGACCCGCGTAATGGGAGAGCTATCGACCCGCGCACTGGCCCGGCAGGTCGATCAGCTCCTGCGGCCCGCCTGATCGCAAAAAGGCCGTCCCATGGGACGGCCTTTGCAAAACAGTCTGGCGAAAGGATTAGAAGCCCAGGCCTTCGTATTTCTTTTTGAACTTGGACACGCGGCCACCGGCATCCATCAGGCGGGTTGAGCCGCCGGTCCAGGCCGGGTGCACCGAAGGATCAATATCCAGCGACAACTGGTCGCCTTCCTTGCCCCAGGTGGATTTCATCTGCACAATGGTGCCGTCGGTCATCTTGACGTCGATCAGGTGGTATTCGGGGTGGGTATCTTTTTTCATCTATCCGCTCCTCAGGCCTTGGCTTCGGCTTTGGGCTTGTAGTTGGTGACCTCGGCGATACGCGCGGATTTACCACGGCGCGAACGCAGGTAATACAGCTTGGCGCGGCGGACACGGCCACGGCGCACAACGGTGATCGATTCGATATTGGTCGAATAGAGCGGGAACATACGTTCGACGCCTTCACCGAAAGAGATTTTGCGGACGGTGAACGAACCGGCAATGCCGTCGCCGTTCTTGCGGCTGATCACGACGCCTTCGTAATTCTGCACACGGCTGCGCGAGCCTTCGGTCACCTTGTAACCGACGCGCACGGTGTCGCCGGCTTTGAAGTCGGGGATATCTTTCCCCAGGGCGGCAATCTGTTCCGCCTCGAGCTGTGCGATCAGGTCCATCGCAGTCTCTCCAATATGTCAGCGTGGGTTGTCCCACGACGTGTCTCGCGCTCCAGAGCTTGTGGTCTTCATCGGGTTGCGCCGGGTGCGCCCCGCCCAAGGTTGAACGTCGGTTCCTGTTTTATGTGGCCTTGGGCGCCTGCGAGACCGGAACGATGCGGGCAGAAGAATGCCAGAACGGGGGCCGGTCGATGCCCAAAGCACCCGACTCGGAGTTCCGGACGGGATGAGGCCGTTTAGGGGAAAGCAGGGTTGGGATCAAGAGCCGAGGCATCCAACAGTATCGGGATTTCTCCCGTCAGCTGCTTTCCTCGTGTTTTCTCCACAAATCCGGCCGCCTTGCCCGGGTGATCTCTTCAGATTGGGCGCGACGCCAGTCGGCGATCTTGCCGTGATGGCCGCTCATCAACACATCGGGGATGGCGCGGCCCTGCCATTCTGCCGGGCGGGTGTATTGCGGGTGCTCCAACAGCCCGCTGGAAAAGCTTTCGTCTTCCGCTGATGCCGTATTGCCCAATACTCCTGGCATCAGCCGCACGGTCCCATCCAGCAAAGCCTGAGCGGCGATTTCGCCGCCGGTGAGTACGAAATCTCCCAAGGAGACCTCAAGCACGCCGTAATGCTCCAGCACGCGTTCATCCACGCCCTCAAACCGGCCACAGATAAGTGTGACACCATCGGTGCGGGCCAAATCGCGCATCAAGGCCTGATCCATCCGCCGCCCGCGCGGGCTGAGATAAATCAGCGGCCAGCGCCCCCGCGCGCCCTGCATCGCCGCGTCGATCGCCGGACCCAGAACATCGGCGCGCAAAACCATTCCGGCCCCACCACCCGCAGGCGTGTCATCGACATTGCGATGTTTGCCCACACCGAACTGCCTCAGATCGGTCGTATGCAATTGCCATAGGCCAGATTGCAACGCCTTCCCGGTTAGGCTTTCGCCCAGAACGCCGGGAAAGGCATCAGGAAAGAGCGTGATGATCCGCGCCTGCCAAGCCTGCGCCAATTGCGGCGTGGGCGACATCAGGTCACGGGGTTTGACCGAGGCGGACACGCTGAGGCGGCCATGGGATTTGATCGGACGTTCCATGCACCCCGTTTAGGCGACACGCCCAGTCGAGACAAGCAAGCCGCCCAATCGCTGGCGCGTTCAATATTGCAGGGGCCGAATGATCTGTTTGATGTGAAACTTGAAAAAATTCTGTTTCGGCCGCGGGCCGTCCGCGGTGTTGATCTTGGGAAAGGGGCCGATCCGCTCAGGGCCCAGAAAGCTCTCCAGGTGCAACCAGCCATCGCCTTTGGACAGATCCATTTCCAGGAAATCATCGGCACGGTCTTAGAAATGGGTCCGGATCTTTTCGATCTGGGCTCGGTAAAGCTCAAGGTAATATGCTTCGTTCCCCGACAGGCGATCGACCCTCACATTCATTTGCGTAGATCGTTGTTTTCGTCGGTAAAGAAGTTCCTGTAGCAGGCCAGCCAGCTTTCAGGATCGCGATAGGTCAGAATGAATTTCGTACCCGGCCAGGTCTTGCCGAGATGCTCAAAGACAAAAGTAGACGGTGAATCGAGGATCCCGGCATGGCGTTTGACCGCCTTGATCCCCAGCAGACCAAGCACCGCTTGCATCGAACTGGTGCCGGACTTCTGAAATCCGATGACGAAGACCTTTTGGGTCTTGGGGTCCGGATTGCCAGTTTGGCTCATCCAGCGCCTCCTTGCGCCACCGCTACGGGCAGCCCGTTCACTCAATGCCTGCAAATCCCACTCTCGGCTCAGTCGCCGCGTGGGTGTCGGCTATGACGCATACACACCGGACACGCTGTTTGAACTGTGAAAACAAAGAGACTGCGACAGCGGACACGCTTGGGGCGATATCCGCCTGTCTTTTGGACGCTTTGAGCCGTCAGACCCGCGCCATCGTGGCGGCGGTGTCCAGCATCCGGTTCGAAAAGCCCCATTCATTGTCATACCAGGACATCACCCGCAGCATCCCGCCATCGGTCAGCTTGGTCTGCGGTGCGGCAAAGATGGAACTGCGCGGATCATGGTTGAAATCCATCGACACAAGCGGATCTTCGGAATAGCCCAGAATGCCTTTCAGCGGCCCGGCCTCGGACGCGGCTTTGATCGCGGCATTCACATCGGCCACGCTGGCGGCGTTTGTCGGCATGAAGCACAAATCCACGGTCGAGACATTGGGCGTCGGCACGCGAATGGCGGATCCGTCGAGCCGACCCTTGAGATGCGGCATCACCAGCCCAACGGCCCGCGCGGCACCTGTCGAGGTCGGGATCATCGACATGGCCGCCGCCCGCGCGCGATACAGATCCGTGTGCAAAGTATCCAGCGTGGGCTGGTCCCCGGTATAAGAATGGATCGTGGTCATATAGCCGGTCTCGATCCCGAAAGCGTCATCAAGCACTTTGACCACCGGCGCGAGGCAGTTGGTTGTGCAGGAGGCGTTTGAGACCACGACATCCTCTGGCGTCAGCGACGCGTCATTCACGCCATATACAATGGTCTTGTCTGCCTCGGCGCCCGGCGCCGAGATCAGAACCTTGCGCGATCCGTTCTGAAGATGCAGCGCGGCCTTGTCGCGCGCGGTGAAGATACCGGTGCATTCCAAGGCAATATCCACGTCTGCCCAGGGCAACGCCGCCGGGTCACGTTCGGCGGTGACGCGAATTTCCTTGCCATCAACGATCAAACGATCTGCGCGCGCCTCAACCTCGGCTCCAAAGCGGCCATGCACGCTGTCAAAGCGCAGCAGATGGGCGTTGGTCTCGACCGGGCCCAGATCATTGATGGCCACAACTTCGATATCCGTTCGGCCGGTTTCGACCAATGCGCGCAATATGCAGCGCCCGATGCGCCCGAACCCGTTAATGGCAACCGTCGTGGTCATGGCCTTTTCCCTTGTATCGCGGATACTCTTTACGCGCTTGTTAGCGATAACAATACCACTTTGCAAGATAGGACAGCCTCCCGACTGTTGCCTGTCACGCGATCGGCAAGATTTTGGCCGCAATGATCAGAAAGAGGTCAGGTCACGCAGTCCGCGCCGGACCTTGTGTGAACAAGCTCACATAACGGAGCGGGTAAATCGGGTATATGTGATCTAGCTCACACATCAACAGGCACCCAATGTTACAGAAACTGATCGTTCTGGAAGAAGCGCGGCACCTGCCCCCATCAGAGGATGAGGGCTGCATCGAAGCCATGGCCAGCCAGATCGTCAATATCATGGTGCAATTGAAGGATCCGGGCCTCGATCCAACATCTATCGCGGGTCTGCAGGCGCGGTTGGATCGGCTCGAAGCACAGCTGTGTCAGAAGACCGGCCTGCCTCCGTTCCCCTTCACCTGAGGCAGGATCACCGTATCGCTGTATCAGGCCTTGGATTGGCACGGGCATGGCTGAAAATGCGCCGGATCGAATATTCCACGGAATCACGCAGCGCGCGGCCCAGTGCCGTATCAAAGGCCTGGGCAATTTCCAAAGCACTGTCGCCCTGTGCCACGACCTGCTCTTCGAAAGAGCGTGAGGCGATGATCTGGTCTTCCCAGTCATCGACAATCTTGATGTTGATCCGCACCTCGACCAGCAAGGGACCATCCGCAGTGTCGCCGCTGATTACGCTGGCCTGAAACTCGCGCAGATCACTGACGATGATATAATCGGCCCGCAAGCCCACGGTGCTGCGGCCGACGGCGGCGACCTTGCCGCTGTTTTCAAAGCTTTCGACCAGCAGCGCCTGAACGATCAGCGGAGCTCGATCCACCCAGCGCGCGCGCGGCAGATATTCGACCTCAAGCGGTGAAGGGAACACGGCCATGCGATTGGTGTTGACCGCGGCAGTGGCGGTGGGTTCTTCGACAACGATCTGCTGGTCGATCCGGGGCAGTCCGGGGTCAAAGGTGCTTTTGGGTGTGAGCGAATACAAATCCGTCGGGCGCCCGGCCTCGTTTAAGGATTCGATCCCGGCGCATCCAGCGCACAAGGTCAGCGCGACAAGCGCAAAAAGGGGTTTCCATCCAATCATCTGCGAAATTCCGGTGCTTGAGTCCCTAGGATAAAGCGGGCGGGATCGCTTTCGATCCGGTCCACGAGCCGTTCAAGATTGACGACGAGCCGCCGCGATTCGAGCAGGAAGACCTGAAATTGCGGCAAGCCCACGCGCAGGAAATCCGACAATTGCCGCTGGTTCGCCTGCACCACCTGATCCACCGTCCCGATGAGCCCCGCCGCAGAATCCGAGGCGTCCAGCAACCGGCCCGAGATTGCCGTCACCTCGCCCGACACGGTGTCGATGGCCGAGGCAAAGCTGGTAACCGCGCCGCGAATATCGGTGACCATGGCGCTGATATCCTTATCGAGGATCACGTTCACCTGATCAAAAGTCGTTTCCGCCGTGCGCAGCGCGTCTTCGGCCGCGCCCATCGCCCCGTTGATCGACGCGAGCGTGGTATTGGCGTTCTGGAAGGTTTTGTTCACCGTGTCCAAAGCCGACGTGCCCGAAGACACCAACCCATCAAGGCCCGAAAGATCGTCGCCCAATGCGGCGATCACGCTATTGGCGGTTTCCGTGGCATCGCGCACGCTGCTAAGAATGGCGGGCAGGTCCTGGTCGATGGACGTGTTGATCGTCTCCAACGCGCTGCGGGCCTCGGCCATGACGGCGGCAGTATCGCCATCGATCAGGTCATAAAACTCCTCAGAGCTTTTCCAGACCGAATCCGCCGCCCGTCCAGAGGCGACCATGGCGCTATCGATCTCTTCCAGCGTGGTCTTCGCCTCGACCAGACGCTGTTGCAACGTGCCCAGCATCTCGCGCCCCGAGGCCGAGAAGGCTGTGACCTCCCGGTCGAGTGTCGCCATGGTCGTGGTGGTCTGATTCACCAAAGGCGGCAGGGTGGTGCCAGTCAATTCTTCCACCGAGGCCATGGCCGATGTGGTCTGCTGCGCCAGCGGGCGACCTTCTTCCTGCAAGAAGGTATTTGCGGCCTCGGAGGTGCGGCGGAACGACTCAAGCGTTGCGAGCGCCTCATCCAATGTTCGATCAAAGTTTTTAATCACGACGGCCGTCTGATCGGCGCGGTCCTGCACCGACTGGCCGACCTGCTCATAGCGCGCGATAAGGGTCGAGGCATCAGACCCAACGAGGGCGATCTGCTGTTCGGCCATATTGGCGGCAGCCTGCAAATCGGCGACAAGCTGCGGCAATTGCGTGTCCATCAGCTGCTGCGCGGCCTCCAACGTGGCGCGAATCGACGGATCAAGGGTCGAGAGCGTATCATCCAGCATGCTGGCCACAGATGCGCCGCGCTGCACGAATTGTGCCAGATCGCCCCGGATCAGCGTATCAGCACTGTCAAACGTGGTTCGCGCGGTATCAAGCGTTCCGACGGCGGCATCCGCGGCTTTCCCGGCACTTTCCAACGCGGATGTGGCGGTGGTCAGCGTGGTGTCTGCCGTGTCTGACAGCGCCCCGAGCCGGTCGGTGAAACCCGCGATTTCGGTGGCCGCGTTGCCCAGTGGGGTGGCAAGGTTTTGGAGATCCTTCAGCACCCCATCCAGCCGCGCGGACGACGTGGCCAGATTGTTCAGCAGATCGCCCACTGCCTGCCGGTTGTCATTGTTCACGACCGCCCGCAATTCGCCAAGCAGATCAATCGCTTCGTTCATCAGGCGCGGAGCGCCTTCAAACAAGGTTTGCAAGGTGCTCTCGCGCCCTTCGATCCGCCCACCCGACGGCACCGGATCGCCGCCCGCACCCTCGGATGACAGAGACACAAAACTGACGCCTGTGACGCCTTGAGACTTCAGGACCGC
>JABSSB010000010.1 GCA_013214715.1 Paracoccaceae bacterium
AAGGACGGTCAGAGTTTGGCGCGTTCTATTGACTGTCCCGCACCGACATCGAGGTGCCAAACACTGCCGTCGATATGGACTCTTGGGCAGTATCAGCCTGTTATCCCCGGCGTACCTTTTATCCGTTGAGCGATGGCCCTTCCACCGCGCAACTATCTGATCCCCTTCATCCTCTTCTTCACTCTGATGGGCAGCTATATTGGCCAGAACAACGCGACCGAGCTGTTGATCCTTGTCGGGCTTGGCGTCTGCGCCACTGTGCTGCGCTTTGCCGATTACCCGCTGGCCCCGCTGCTGATCGGGTTCATTCTGGGCAGTATGCTTGAGGATAACTTCGCCCGCTCCATGCAGCTTTATGACGGGATCAGGTTTATCATCGACCGTCCGATGACGTTGGGCCTGCTGGTGATCGCGGTTTTGTTGGTGCTGGTGCCAAGCTATCGCGGACGCCGCGCGCGGGCGCGGATGGAAGGCACTGCCGATGGCGACTAAGCCGCTGGATGGGGTCCGGGTGCTGGACCTCACCAATGTGCTGGCAGGGCCGTTTTGCTGTCACCAGCTGGCGCATCTGGGGGCAGAGGTGATCAAGGTCGAAGCCCGCGGTCGCGGTGATCTGGCCCGCAATCTGGGCGCTGACCCGGCGTTGAATGCTGCCGGGATGGGCGTCAGCTTTCTGGCGCAGAATGCGGGTAAGAAATCGCTGGAGCTGAACCTGAAGGCCGACGCGGGCAAGGCCGTGCTGAAACGGCTGGTCCGCGGCGCCGATGTGCTGGTCGAAAACTTCCGCCCCGGAGTGATGGACAGGCTAGGGGTTGGGTATGATGTGCTGAAAGCTGAAAACCCGCGCCTGATATATGCGGCGATTTCGGGCTTTGGGCAGGATGGACCCTGGGTGCATCGGCCAGCCTATGACCAGATCATTCAGGGCGCATCGGGCGTCATGTCGATCACCGGGGATGCCGACAATGCGCCCTTGCGCGTGGGCTACCCCATCGCGGACACAGTCGGTGGTTTGACGGCAGCCATGGCGATCTGCGCTGCTCTGAACGCGCCCGAACGCGGCACGCTCATCGATATTTCGATGCTGGAGGCAACCATTGCCACGATGGGCTGGGCAGTGTCGAATTATTTGGTCGCTGGCGTTACACCAACGCCGAATGGCAATGAAAACATGACCTCTGCGCCCTCGGGCGCGTTTGAGGCGCAAGACGGGCTTCTCAACATCGCTGCCAATAAAGATGAGCAATGGGTCCTGCTGACCGATCACCTCGGGCTGGCCGTATTGCAGCAGCGACCCGATTATCGCACGCGCGAGGATCGCAAAACCAACCGGCTGGCGCTGAAGGCTGAGTTGGAAACCGTTCTGCGCACCCGGCCCGCCCGGGATTGGGCGCGGGAGTTGAACCAGATCGGCGTGCCATCGGGCGCGGTGTTGTCCCTGCCAGACATTCTGGCCCATCCGCAAATTGCCGAGCGTGGAATGCTGGCCACCTTCGACGATGTGCCGGGCGTGGACCGACCCGTGACCGCTTTGCGCACTGGCATGAAACTGGATGGAGAGGCACCAAATGTCGATGCGCCGCCGCCCGCGCTTGGGGCGGATACAGATCAGGTTCTGACCGATTTGGGCTATAGCGTCGACGACATTGCCGCGCTGCGCGCAGAGGGGGTGATATGAGCGACGTTTCCGATTGGTGGCGCACCTCGATCATTGATATGGAACCGGGCCGGATCGACATTCGCGGCCAGCCCATTCAAGAGATGATCGGACAGGTCAGCCTGCCCGAGATGATCTGGATCATGACGCGCGGCACGCGCCCCACCGTGCCTCAGGCACGATTGTTGGAGGCCGCCCTGGTCGCAGCGGTCGATCACGGGCCGCAAGCGCCGTCAATTGCCGCGGCGCGCATGGCGGTGACCTGTGGGCTATCTTTGAATGGGGCGATGGCCACCGCTGTAAATATGCTTGACGATGTGCATGGCGGAGCAGGAGAGCAAGCGGTCGAGCTTTACACCGACATCGCCAGCCGCGTGGAAGATGGCACCGATCTGACCGACGCAACAGCCGCGGGGGTCGTAGCGTTCAAGGCTGAGAACGGGAAATACATCCCCGGCTTTGGGCACCGCTTCCATAAACCCGTGGACCCGCGCGCACCCCGGCTTCTGGGGCTGGTCGACGAGGCCGCACAGCAAGGCGTCGTGTCGGGGCATTTCGCACAGATCGGGCGCGCGGTCGAAGCCGCCATTTCGACCCGCCAGCCCGTCCCAATGAATATCGACGGAGCCACAGCCGTCATCTATGCCGAGCTCGGCTTTGCCCCGGCTTTGGCGCGTGGGTTGTTTTGCCTGTCCCGGTCGATCGGGGCAATGGCGCATGGCTGGGAGCAAATGCAACAGGGCGGCCGCAACAAAGGCCCCACGCCACCCGCTTATCGCTGGACCTATGATCATCCGCCGGAGACCTAAAAACCGCTGTCTGGCCGCAGCTTGCTGCCATCGGAAAAGCGGCTGAACCGGAATGGGGTGGGGTCGACCATTGGCGTGGTGCCGGTCACAAGATCCGCCAAAAGCCGCCCGGCGCCCGGCCCAATGCCAAAGCCATGGCCGGAAAATCCGGTCCCGATTGTCAGGCCCGGCACATCATCAACGCCCGAGATCACCGGCAGCGCATCCGGTGTGACATCGATCATCCCCGCCCAGGTCTGCGCGACCTGCGCCCCCGCCAAAGCAGGAAACGCGGCCTGCGCCCCTTTCAGGCTGCTTTGCACGATGCGGGGCAGCGGCTCAGGATCAAGAATTCGAGTTGCCTCGAACGGGGTGGCCTGATCCGGGGTCCAGCGGCGGCGTTCGCGCGCCTCCTCCAACGCACGGCGCGACAGACGAAACCTGAGGGAAGATCGCTCCGCCAGAAAGGCAGGCCAGAACCGCCGCGCCAGACGCAGGCTGTCGGGCACCAGATCAACGGTATTTTCAGTCCCGCAGGCGATGGTGAACCCGCCATCTGCCCGGCGTCGAATAGCGTAATCCGCGCTCCAGACCGTGGTCTCCGGGCCGCTGGTGTGAGGTTTGGTGCGCAAGACCGTGTTGCGCACTTTCAACTGTGGCAAGTCAAACCCGGCATTGCCCGCAAAAAGGCGCGACCACGCGCCTCCGGCCAGAACGACATGATCGCAGGCAACGCGGCCCTTTTCGGTCACCACACCACTGATTCGCCCTGCCGACAGGTCGACGGATCGCACAGCGCAGCCCGTCATGACTTTCGCGCCATGGGCCCGCGCCGCTTCGGCGATCGCCGGGGCCGCCCATTGCGGTTCGGCGCGTGCATCCTGCGGGGTCCAGAGCCCGCCCATCAGCGGTTCAGCGCCGCCGGGCAACAAGTCTCGGACTGCCGCATGTCCAAGCATGCGAACCGGGAAGCCACGATTGTCGAGATGGCGCGCCCAAGCTTCGTAATCCGCCATCTGCTTCTCACTGCGCGCCGCAAAAAGGATACCGGAACGTGCGAAGCCCAGATCTTTCTGGCACCGCTCTGCGAGCCCATCCCAGATCCGGGTGGCCTCAAGCATCAGCGGAATCTCTTTGGGGTCGCGCAGCGACACACGCACCCATCCCCAATTGCGCGAGCTTTGTTCGCCGCCGATCTGCCCCTTTTCGCAGAGCAGGACGGATTGCCCGCGCTCGGCCAGTTCCAAAGCGGCGCAACACCCGATGATGCCCCCCCCGATCACCACAATATCGACTTTGGATGGCAGATCAGAATCAGAGGCGACGGGTGTGGGAGTCGGTCCAGGCATGGCGCAACTGCATCACAGAGACGGCTTTGACGCCACAACAAAACCGCGGTACCGACGCTGGAATGTCACCCAGATAGCAGAACTGCGCGACGCCGCAGCTTTCTACGGCATTCGTTACCTATGAGAGGATCGCAATTCGGCAACAGTTGGCGGCCAACTGAAACATCAGCTTTGATTTATTTGAGCGAACGTGCAAATTTGCTCTCGCTAAGAGGGTACAGCCCGCACAGAACGGGCCAGAATGACAATAAGGTATTTAAATGAAACCGGAACAAATCCGGGCCGCTCGAAAGAGTCTGGGCCTGAACCAGAGTCAGTTTGCAAAGTTGTTAGGTTATAGCAGTAACGTCCGCATCTCGGAATTGGAACGCGGAGTATTTGAAATCAACGGCGCCGCAGCGCGGTTGATACAGGCCTATCTTGAAGGGTATCGCCCGGAAGACTGGCCAAGTGGTGTGATCGCACCGCAGGCTTTGGCACAAGCCTGCTAACCACTGATCCACGCAGGCCGCATACGACCCCCTTGATGCGGCCAGATAATCAAGCCGATCGGCGGGCGCCAGCCGCCGGTCCGGAGCATCCCTTTTTGGTCACGGGGCCGCCGCCATGACCTCCACTTCGACCAGAAACTCTTCGCGGGTGAAGCCGGATACGATCATCAGGGTCGAGGCCGGAACCTGCGGCGTGTTGCAAAAGAACGCATCGCGGGCGGCCATGTAACCCGCCATATACGCCCGGTCGGTCACCCAGCCAGAAACATGCGCAACATTTTCAGGGCCCATTCCACCTTCCTTGAGGATCGCGGCGATATTGGCAAAGCACAATTCCGCCTGCGCCCGCGCGTCCGTGGGAATCGTCCCGTTCACATCAATGCCCAACTGACCCGAACTGCGTAGCACGCGCCAACCGGCCGGTATTTCGATACCATGTGAATAGCGTCCAAAAGGCGGGTGTAGGCTGGAGGGCGCGAGGTTTCGCAGCGACATTATGTGTCTCCGGTTGCCCTCTTGCCAGATCGCAAGGAGCGATATATTTTCCGCTCATCTCTGGCACAGATCTGATCTCAGGGCCACTAAGGACAGCGTCACATCTGTGGCGCACTTATGGTGGATCAGAGGTGTGTGATGAGCCTTCAAGGACCGTGGAACGATATTGCAGCGCCGGTTTTCCGGGACTTGCCGGATGATCTTGTGGTCATTCTCCCATTGGGCGCGACCGAGCAACACGGCCCGCATCTTCCGCTTTCTGTCGATAGCGACCTAACCTGCGCGGTTCTGGACCGCATGTGGCCCAATTTGACACCGGCCCAAAATGTGCTGGCTTTGCCTGTGCTGTCGGTCACCAAAAGCAACGAGCATAATCGTCACCCTGGCACACTGAGCCTTGGGGCCGAAACGTTTCTGGCGGTGCTGCGGGATATCGGAGCCTCTGTTGCGCGGACTGGCGTGGACCGGATGGTTCTGCTGAATGGTCATGGCGGCAATACCGCGCTGTTACAGGTCGCTGCGCGGGAGCTGCGAATCGACCATGGCATGATTGTTGCACCCTGCGCCTGGTCCAGCTTTGCTGAGTCAAAAGACCTGTTTGACCCCACCAGATATGCAGAAGATCTGCATGCAGGCGATGTAGAAACCTCTGCCATGCTGGCGGCGCGGCCTGATCGGGTCGATATGTCCAAGGCGCGGGATTTTCGCCCCAACATACGCGATTGGCCACGGGACTGGCTTGGCTTTGCCGGGCAACCGGCTGTGCCGGGCTGGATCATGGATGATCTCAACGCGCAGGGTGTCTGCGGCAACGCGGCCAATGCAACTGCCGAAAAAGGTCAGGCGATGCTCGACAGTGCTGCGGCGGGCCTCGCCCGTTTTCTGGCCGCCTTCGCAACCTTCGACCACCGGGCGCACCCAGAATGACCGTAGAAGAGCAAATCCTCCCCCGCGTAAGCGTGCCACGCAGCTTGATCGGTGATGCTGACAGGTTCGGCGGGGCATGCCATGGCGATATGGTGACTGGTGATTTGATCCTCCGGGGCGGCCATGCCGTTGCCATGCGCGCATCGGATCAAAGGCCCGAAAGGCTCGTGGTTCCGGCTTTGGTCGAACCACATGTGCATCTCGACAAATGTCACAGCGTGGACCGGATTGCTGATGTCGGCGGCGATCTGATGGCCGCCATTACCGCACAGGCCAAAGACCGGGAGCTTTGGACGCGGGCCGACTTGCATCACCGCGCCGGGCAAGGTCTGCGCGAATTACGCCGCGCAGGCTGCGATGTAATCCGCACGCATATTGACTGGCATGACAGTGAGGATGGCGGGGCAGCGCCGGTCGCGTGGTCTGTGTTGGGCGAAATCACTGCCGATCTGCCCGTCGGGCTGCGCCTTGAGCGCGCGGCGCTGACCGGGGTGGACAGGCTCGCGGACCCGGACTGGGCCAAAGCCTGCGCCACACGTATGGCGCGGGATGACGGTGTGCTGGGGGCTTTTGTTCTGGGCCATGCCCGTCAGGCCGACGGCCTTCGAAACGCTTTTGTCGAAGCCGACCGGCTGGGCCTGAAACTGGATTTCCATGTTGATGAAAGCCTCGATCCCACTCTGACAGGCGTCGAAACCATCGCCGATATCGCCCTGGAAACCGGCTTTCAGGGGCCAATTTTGATGGGCCATGCCTCTGCCCTGTCGATGCTGCCACAAAGTGATGTGGCGCGTGTGGCCGACAAGCTGGCCAAAGCCAATATCACCCTCTGCGCGCTGCCAAGCACGAACCTTTACCTGCAAGGGCGCGATCCGTTTCAGCCGGGCGGACGCGGCCTTACCCCGATCAACGCCTTGCGTCGCGCCGGAGTGCGTGTGGTCTTGGGCACCGACAATGTCCGCGATGCGTTCTGTCCGCTGGGGCGGCATGACCCGCGCGAAAGCCTGAAACTGGCCGTTCTGGCCGCCCATCTCGACCCGCCCTTTGGCGAGCATCTACCCATGATCACCACCCAGGCCCGTGTGGGCCTTGGCCTGCCCCCCCGAACCGTCGACGGGGCCGCCATCGGGGATCTGATCCTGTTCGACGCGCCTTCTGTATCCGCCTGGCTCACCGACGACATGCCGGCCAATGCCCTGACCGATGCCCTGACCGGAGACCGCATATGACCCAAGACTGGACCGACTTCGCCCAGAGGCTCGCCCCCGTCGACGTGATCGACGAACCCGTACTCGTGAAAAAGCGTTCACGCGACTTTTTCTGGTTCAGCCCGATCCTGAACGCCCAATTGAAACGCAGCTTTGGCGATCTGGTCGCACGGCCCACATCCGTGGAGGAGCTGCGCCATGTGCTGTCTGAGGCCTACAAGGCCGATGTGCCGGTCACCTGCCGCGGCGGCGGCACTGGCAATTATGGGCAGGCTGTGCCGCTGAATGGCGGGCTGATCGTCGAAACCACCGGCATGAACCGAGTGCTGGAGATTGGCAATGGCTATGTCCGCGCCGAAGCGGGTGCCTTGATGAAAGATGTCAACGCGGCCCTGATCGCGGAGGGCTGGGAAATGGTCATGTTCCCATCGACGCAGGATATCGCGACCATCGGCGGCTTTATCGCGGGTGGCTCTGCCGGGATCGGCTCGGTCGCCAACGGGCCTCTGCGCGAGGCAGGCAACATCATTGAGCTTAAGGCCCTGTCGGTCGAGGCTGAGCCGCGCGAACATGTCGTGCGCGGGGATGACGTGATGCAGCTGCACCATGCCTGGGGGCTGAACGGGGTTCTGACTGAAATCACCCTGCGCACAGTCCCGCATCGCAACTGGATCGGCTGCATGGCGACCTTTGACAGCTATCGCGACTGCTATGCCGCCGGATATGATCTTGCCGGAGTCGACACTATCGGGCGCAAACTCGCCTCCTCGGTCGATGCGCGCATCTGCGACTACTTTCCCCGTCTCAAAGGCCATATCCGTGCGGACAAACACCTGCTCGTGGCCCTTGTCCCGGCCGAAGATATGGAACCATTTCGCACTCTGATCACCAAGCATGGCGGGCATCTGGACCTTGAATTGACCGATGCCGAGCGTGAGGCCAAGAACATCCCGCATGTCTTCGATTTTGCCTATAACCACACAACCTTGCAGGTGCTGAAAGCCGACCGCACGGCGACCTATCAGCAATGCAGCGTGAAAGACCCCGCCGATGCCGACTCGGTGGCCGAGATCGGCCGCGCTCTGGGCGATGATGTCTGGCAGCATCATGAATTTGCCCGATTTGGCGGTGAAGTGGCGGCCTTCGACCTGCCGGTGATCTGGTTCAAATCCGAAGAGCGCCTGCGCGAGATCGACGATATCTATCGCGCGCATGGGTTTGGGGTTTATGACGCGCATTCTTTCCATGTCGAATCCGGCGGGCTGCATTCGGCCAATTACACCCATCTGGCGTGGAAAAAGCGGCTCGACCCCAAGGGCTTGCTGAACCCCGGCAAATCGCGCGCCTGGGACATGGTCAAACATCTAAGCCCAGAAGAGATCGAAGCCAAAGCCCTGGAGGAGGATCAGTCATGATCACCATCCGTCCCCTCACCGATAGCTTCGGTGTCGAAGTCTTCGGGCTGCCGCTGGCAGACGTGACAAAAGACCATTTGTTCCCAGAATTGCGTCAACTGTTTGAAACCCACTCTGCCTTGCTGTTTCGCGGGCAAGACGTCACGGATGAGACGCATCTGNGACTTGCGCAGCTTTTTGGCCCGCTCGAAGATCGGTATCCCGAGGAACGCAAAGACCCCGGAAGCTATCAGATTCCCAAAGTATCGAATGTGCGAGAGGATGGATCGACCTCGCAAGAGCTGGACCTGAAAACGCTGGGGCTGAAAGCCAATTTCCTGTGGCATGCAGACAGCACCTTTCTGCCCATTCCGGCGCTGACCAATATCCTGATCGGCCGCGTGGTCACCAAAACCGGCGGCGCAACTGAACTGGCCTCGACCCGCGCAGGCTGGGCGGCGATGCCGGAAACCTTGAAAGACAAGGTGCGCAGGCGCGGTGTCTGGCATCGCTATGCGCATTCGCGGGCCAAGATCTCGCCCGAATTGGCGGCATTGCCGATGTTCAACAAATGGCCGGACACACGCTGGAAACCGGTCTGGACCAATCCCGTCACCGGAGAGGAGGCGCTGTATATCGCCTCGCACGCCTTCAGGCTGGACGGGATGGAGGAGGCCGAAAGCCAGACCCTGATCGACGAGTTGGTCGATTTCTGCACCCAGCCACAGTTTGTCTATCCCCATCAGTGGCAGGAAGGCGATGTCTTGATCTGGGACCAGCGCGCCGTTTTGCACCGTGGCACGCCGTGGAACTATGACGAACCGCGCACACTGTCGAGCATCTGCACATCGGCAATGGCGGCCGATGGCCTCGAATCATTGCGCATGGAGGGCTAGGATGGAAGCTGTCATCCTGTGGGTTCTCGCGGCGATGGTTCTGCTGCCCGCACTCTGGCTGACCATTGGCGCGCTAGAGAATCTATTCCACCCGGCGATCAATGAAACCTTCACGACCGAAGTAATGGATATGGCCCGCCTACGCGCCGATTACCCCGAAGCCTATGATCTGGTCGCCTATCGCCGCGTGACCAACCCCGCCCTGACCCGCGCGGCATTCCGGCTGGTTGTCGGGTGGGAGATACTGTCGGCTCTGGCGTTGTGGATCGCGGTGATAGGCCTGTTTCTGGCCGCGTTGGGCCTGTCCGATCCCGGCGCTGCCATGATCCGTGGGTTAGTCGCCTCAGCCATGTTCACAGCGACATGGTGCGGGTTTCTGGTGGTGGGCAATTGGTATTGCTATTGGTTCGGCCATGAAGGCGCGCAGGTCACGCATTTCCACATGACGCTGTGGGGGTTTGCGGTGATGATCCTGCTGATGCTGGGGTTTTTGGTGCTGTGACGCCGTTTCAGCCTCAATAGCCGCGGGTGCGGTCCACTTCGAACAGCAGACCCTCGCCCGCCTCGGCACGCCGAATGTTTTCAGCGACGACCTTGGCCGCGGATCCGGGCCGCGTTTCGCTGGCAATATGGGGCGTCACGGTCACGTTCGGATGCGACCAGAACGGATGGTCCGATGGCAAGGGTTCGATGCGGAACACATCAAGCGTAGCGTGCCCAACCTGCCCACTGCCCAATGCGGCCAGCAGGGCGTCGTCATCGATCAAAGGCCCGCGTCCCGGATTGATCACCGCAGCGCCCGGCGCAAGCAAGGCCAGCGTGTCGGCGTTCAGCGTGTTGTCGGTGGCGGGCGTATCGGGAAGCAGCAGCACGACAATCTCGGCCCCAGTCAAAGCCTGCACCAAGCCGTCTGCGCCATGATGGCATGTCACGCCATCAATGTGGCGGGCACTGCGGCTCCAACCGCTGACCTGAAAGCCTAGCCCAGACAGAGTTTCAGCACAGGCCCAACCCAACTCTCCCAAGCCCAGAACGGTGACCTTCCGATCCTCGGCCAAAGGCGGCACAGCCGGGGCCCAAAGGTGATCGGGATTTACGATCTGCGCATCCATGCCAAGATGATGCCGCAGCACATGCCCAGTTACCCATTCGCGCATGCCCTGTTTCAATCCGTGATCCACCATCCGGCACAGCGGCACGGTCAAAGTTGCATTGCCTACAATCGCCTCCACCCCGGCCCAGAGGTTCAAAACGGCCTTCAACCTTTTGTAGGGCGTGAAATCCTGCACCGGCGAATTTGGCGCGTAGATCATGAAATCGACCTGCTCTGGCGCGATCTCTTGCGACAAATGCACGTCGAGCCCCGCGTCGGCAAACGCCTGCGTCAGCGGCGCGCGGTAGCTGTCCCAGCGTTCAGGCCGGGCGGCAAACAGGACGTTCAGGGGCATGTCTTTACCTCGGTCGGTGGATATTGGCGGATTGAACCAACCCGAACGCGGCGAGAAGCACAAGCATGGCCGACCCGCCATAGCTGACCAGCGGCAGTGGCACACCGACGACCGGCGCGAGCCCCATCACCATCGACATGTTGACGGCAAAGAACAGGAAGAAAGTGATCGCCACGCCAAAGCTGACCAATTGCGCGAAACGGTCGCGCGTCGACACCGCGGTGACAATGCAGAACAGGACAATCAGGCCATAGATAATCAGCAAGGACACTCCGCCGACAAAGCCAAATTCTTCTGCCAAAGTCGTAAAGATGAAATCGGTATGCTTTTCGGGCAGAAAGTTCAGGCGCGTCTGGGTGCCTTGCATGAAGCCGCGCCCCGACCATCCGCCCGACCCAAGCGCAATCTTGGATTGGGTGATGTGATACCCCGCACCCAAAGGCTCTTGCGAGGGATCAAGGAAGATGTCGATCCGACGATACTGATAGTCGTTCAGCAACTGCCAGTCGGTGCCGCGGCTTTGGAACACGGCGAGGATCAGGGCCACGCCCGCCGCGATCACGGCCGCGAAATAGCCCCAGTGCACACCCGCCAGGAACATCACTCCACCGCTGCCGACCACCAACAATAGGGAGGTGCCCAGATCAGGCTGTTTGATGATCAGCGCCGTCGGCAGCAGAACGATCAGAACCGGCAGCAGGACAAAGAACGGGTGCGAAATCCGTTTCGCCGGAAGCCAGTCATAATAGGCGGCCAGCATCATCACCACGGCGATTTTCATCAGTTCTGACGGCTGCAATTGCATGAATCCCAGATCGATCCAGCGCTGCGCGCCCATCCCGACAGTGCCAAAAAACTCCACCGCCACCAGAAGGGCCAGACCAAACAGATACGCCACCCCGGACAGGTTGCGCCAGAACCAGATCGGGATCAGCGCCACAACCAGCATCACCGCCATGCCAAGGGCAAAGCGCTCCATCTGCTGTTCGGCCCAGGGTGACATCGACCCGCCCGCCACCGAATACAGCATCATGAACCCCACGCCCGCCGCTGCGGCCAGCAGCAGCGTTAGGGGCCAGTTCAGGAACAACAGCTTGCGAAAGCCCGTGGGCGTAGATTTGACGTTATATTCGAGAAAGCTCATGCGCGGTCGCTTCCCCGTAGCGCGCCCGGAGGCGGCTGGTTCAGTTCTTTCTGCTGGGCCGCGATACGCTCACGATCCTTGGCCGGATAGGCCTCAAGCGGCGGCGTGCCGTCATAAAGTGCCTGAAGCGTGATGTCGCGGGCAATGGGCGCTGCGGCTTTGGAACCGCCGCCGCCATGCTCCACCACCACGGCCACGGCAAATTTGGGCCGGTCAAAGGGGGCGAAATTCACAAAAAGCGCGTGATCGCGGCGTTCCCACGGCAGATCCTCATTCTTGGTCACACCGGCGGCGCGTTCGGCGGCGGTGATGTTGCGGACTTGGCTGGTGCCGGTCTTGCCCGCCATGCGGAAGGCATCATCGATGATCCGGCTGCCATAGGCGGTGCCGCGCCGATCATTGCTGGTGTCATACATCGCTTCGCGGATATAGCGCAGATTGGTCGGGTTCAGGCCAAGGCTTTCGCCTGCGCCGCCGGTTTGTTCTGCGCCATCCTGGCTTTTGACCAGACGCGGCGACACCGCTCGCCCGGTGGCCAGCCGCGCCGTCATCACCGCCAGTTGCATGGGTGAGGCCAGCATGAACCCCTGCCCGATCGAGGCGTTGGCCGTGTCCCCGATCAGCCAGCTTTCATCATGCACGCGTTGTTTCCAGTCGGTCGTGGGCGTCAGACCCTGCGCCACAGCCGACATCGGCAGATCATGCCGTACGCCCAGACCAAGCCGGTTGGCCATTTCGGTGATCTTGTTGATCCCGACCTTCATGGCGACGTCGTAATAATACACATCGCAAGACTGCTTGAGCGAATTCTTCAGATCCATGTGCCCATGCCCGCCGCGTTTCCAGCAATGGAAACGGCGGTTGCCCACCTGCATATGACCGGGGCACCAGACGGTGTCTTCAGGGCCGATCACCCCGGCCTCCAGCGCGGCCAGAGCCGTGACCATCTTGAAGGTCGAGCCGGGCGGATAGGTGCCTTGCACAGTCTTGTTGGCCAGCGGGCGGTATTTGTTTGAGGTCAGGCGGTTGTAATCCGCCACGGAAATACCGCGTACGAACAGGTTGGGGTCAAAGGCGGGCGATGACGCAATCGCCCGAAGATCTCCCGTGTCGCAATCCATGATCACTGCGGCGGCACTTTCGCCGCCCAACCGCGCCTGCACATAGCGTTGCAGCCTGGCATCGACGGTCAATTGCAAATCGGTGCCTTTGACACCGTCCTGCCGGTCAAGCTCTCGCATCACACGGCCTGCGGCATTGACCTCGACCCGTTTGGCACCGGCCTGCCCGCGCAACTGGTCTTCCAGCTTCGATTCCAGCCCGACCTTGCCGATCTGAAAGCGCGGGATTTTCAGCACCGGGTTCGGCGCCTCCAGCTTCGACAGATCAAAATCCGACACCGGCCCGACATAGCCGACGACATGCGCAAAATCCGCTCCCTGAGGGTAATTGCGGGCCAGCCCAACCTCGGGCGTGATGCCGGGCAGCGATGGCGCATTGACTGCAACCCGCGAAATATCATCCCAGCTGACCTGATCGGCAACGGTGATCGGCAGGAAAGGCGGGCTGCGGTAGAGTTCTGCCTTGAGCTTTTCCATCTCGGCCGGGTCGATATGGACCAGTTGCGACAGGTTCAGCAGCACGTCATCTACGTCGCCGGCATCTTCGCGCACGATGATGATGCGATAAGAGGGTGTGTTCTGCGCGATGATCTCGCCATTGCGGTCAAAGAGTTCCCCCCGTTCAGGCGCGATCAGGCGGTCATTGATCCGGTTTTCTTCGGCCAGCAGGCGATATTGGTCGGCTTGCTCCACTTGAAGATAGCGCATCCGTCCAGCCAGAAGCCCCATGAACCCAAGCTGCAGCCCGCCCACAAGCAGTGTGCGCCGCCCAAAGCGGCGATGCAGCAAGCCAAGTTCCTTGTCCGACCGTTTCACGAACGCACCCCCATCCGGTCTGCTTCTGCGGCTGACAAACGCTCAATCCCCAAAAGCGTTTGCGAGACCCACACCACAACAGGGTAAACCCCGATGGTAAAGATAAGCTGCGTCACATCGACCGACAGGCGCGGTTGCGGCACGGCCAGAACCGTCAGGCCCACACGCATCAGCACAGTTGCAACGATCAGAACAATCGACACGCTCAACCATTCGGTGGCAAAGGTAGCCTCCCCGCCTAGCCCATTGCGCGCACGCAGGAATTCGCAACCCAACAAAACCAGCAAGGCCCATAGGCCCGGTGGGCGTTGCAACAACAGATCAGCCAGAAGCAAAGCCGCCGCCAGAAGAACAGGCGGCACATATTCCGGGCGCCGCACAGACCATGCAAAGGCAAAGGCTGCGATAAGATCGGGCCAGCCCCATGCACGCGGCCCGAAATCCAGCGGTAGAAGGTGGAAGAAACAGATCAACAGGACCAGGGCCAGAAAGGTGGCGCGTTTGCTCCAAACCGTATGGGCGGGGGCGACGCGATCCATCAGCCTTCGTCCTCGACGGGGGGCAACAGGTCGAACCGGGCCGCCGGGCCGGGCAGTTCCGGGCCAACGACTGCCCCCGGATCTTCGATCCGCGGCTTGCCGTTGTGGCGCAGCACCCGCAGGAATTCCAGCCGTTCAAAATCCGCCGCCAGCCGAACCCGCAGCACGCCATTGCGGTCGGCCGCAACCTGCCCGATCAGCAAACCGGGCGGAAAGACCTCTCCATCCCCTGAACTGACAACCCGATCACCGGGGCGCACAAGTTCCGGCTTTTCCAGAAAATCGATGCGCGGGGCAAAGGAGTTGTCCCCGCTGACCAGCATGGTTTGCCCCGATGGCTGCACCGTCGCCGGAACCGAACTGGCCGCATCTGTCAGCAGCACAACCCGCGCCGTGCCTGCCGCTGTGCCTGAGATGCGCCCGACAAGGCCAATCCCGTCCATCGCCGCCCACCCATCACGCACACCGTCCCGCGCACCGACATTCAACAGAACCGATTGCCGAAAGGGGGAGCCGCTATCGGCCAGCACAACACCGGTGATAAAGGTCAGCTGCGGATCAAGCCGCACATTGTTGAGATCGAGAAGCCGGGCGTTTTCCTGCTCCAATTGCAGCGCGGCTTCTTTCCAAGACTGCATCTGGCTCAACTCCCGACGCAATTCCCGGTTTTGTTCAGCCAATCGCTGATAGCTTTGGAAATCCCGCGCAAGATTGGCGAGGCCGGTCACCGGCGCCATTGCCCAATCCATCCGGGGCACGATCTGGTCGATCACCTGCGCGCGAAACAGTTCAACCCGCGGACTGTCAATTCGCCAAACGAGAAACACGGCCAGCAAAACGAGCGCGACACAAGCCAAAAGAAGCCGCCGCAGCGGAGTGGCATAGTCATCACGCTTTGATCGGTCCTGGGCCAAATGCTCTGCCTCTGGTCCCGGAACATCGCCGGGTCACGTATGGTGTGAGTCTGAAAGCCTTAGCTTTCGTAGTCAATCGCGTGACGCAGCTGTTTTTCGTATTCCAGCGCCTTGCCGGTGCCCAGCGCCACGCAATTCAGGCTTTCATCTGCAATTGTCACGGCCAGCCCGGTCTGCTCGCGCAGAGCCAGATCCAGATCGCCCAACAACGCGCCGCCACCGGTCAGCATGACGCCGCGATCCACGATATCGGCCGCCAGATCAGGCGGCGTGGTCTCCAACGCGGTCATTACCGCTTCGCAGATTTGCTGCACGGGTTCAGCCAGCGCCTCAGCCACCTGGGCCTGGCTGATTTCCACTTCTTTCGGCACGCCGTTCAAAAGGTCGCGCCCACGGATCATCATCGACTGGCCGCGCCCGTCATCGGGCATCCGGGCTGTTCCGATCGATGTCTTGATACGTTCCGCCGTCGATTCGCCCACCAAGAGGTTCTGCTGGCGACGCAGGTAAGAGATAATCGCCTCATCCATCCGGTCCCCCCCGACGCGGACCGAGCGGGCATACACAATGTCGCCCAGCGACAGAACCGCGACCTCGGTCGTTCCCCCACCGATATCGACGACCATGTTGCCGGTGGGATCGGTGATCGGCATGCCTGCACCAATCGCCGCCGCAATCGGTTCGGCAATCAAACCCGCGCGACGCGCCCCCGCAGACAGCACCGACTGACGAATCGCGCGCTTTTCCACCGGGGTCGCGCCATGTGGCACGCAGACGATGATTTTCGGCTTTGAGAAGGTCGAACGGCGATGCACCTTGCGGATGAAATGCTTGATCATCTCTTCGGCGGTGTCGAAATCGGCAATCACGCCTTCGCGCATGGGGCGAATGGCTTCGATCGATCCGGGCGTGCGGCCCAGCATCAGCTTGGCATCTTCGCCCACGGCGAGCACTTTTTTCACGCCGTCCTTGACATGATAGGCCACCACCGACGGTTCCGACAGGATCACGCCGCGTCCTTTGACATAGACCAGAGTATTCGCGGTCCCGAGGTCAATGGCCATGTCAGAGCTGAAAATACCGCCCAGCGAGTCGAAAAGTCCCATGCGCTTTTGTCTTCTCCGAAAGAGTCGTTATTGGCCCGAAAGGTCACCTGTAAGGGCGTAGTTTGTATAGGCCGGTCATGCAGTCAACAAAAGCGGATCGTGAGGTCAGATGGCATGAATCCGCCCATTTGGAGGATTTTTTTGGCATTGGCCTTTAAACGGTGAAATCCGCGACCATCGCAGCGCTGAGATTGCGGATCACCTCGGGGTCTGCGGCAAAGACATTGCGTAGGCACCGAGGACGAACCGGGCGCCGGAGAGGCGCCCGAAACATGTTAGTCGACATCTTTGTAATTGATCTCGCGCACATCCGCGCCCGGCCCCGTCTTTTCGCGCCGGACCAGCAGACGATTGAGCGCCGAGACATAGGCTTTGGCCGAGGCCACGACCGTATCGGTATCCGCCGATTGTCCTGTCGCGATCACGCCATCTTCTTCCAGACGCACCGACACAGTCGCCTGCGCGTCCGTCCCTTCCGTCACCGCATGGACCTGATACAGCTGCAAATGCGCCTTGTTCGGATGCAGCTTGCGGATCGCCTTGAAGGTCGCATCGACCGGCCCGTCGCCTTCGGAACTGGCGGTCACATCCGCGCCGTCGATCTCCATTTCGATGGTCGATTCGGCCGGTCCCGTCCCGCACAGCACCTTCATAGCCACGACTTTGAGCCGGTCGTTTTCTTCGGCTTCGCTAACCCCCATCAGGGCGATCAGGTCATCGTCATAGACTTCCTTCTTGCGATCGGCGAGCTCCTTGAAGCGGACAAAAATGTCTTTCAGCTGATTGTCACCGGGTTCAAACCCAAGCTCGTTCAGCTTGGCGCGCAGCGCGGCACGGCCGGAATGCTTGCCCAAGGGCAGCGATGTGCCCGACAGCCCCACATCCTGCGGGCGCATGATTTCAAAGGTTTCGGCATTCTTCAGCATCCCGTCTTGATGGATGCCGCTTTCATGGGCGAACGCATTCTTGCCGACGATGGCCTTGTTGAACTGCACGTTAAAGCCCGACACCGTGGCCACCCGGCGCGAGATATGCATGAGCTTTGTGGTGTCGATGCCAGTCTCGAACGGCATGATGTCGCCACGCACTTTCAGCGCCATCACCACCTCTTCCAGCGCAGTGTTGCCCGCGCGTTCGCCGAGACCGTTGATGGTGCATTCGATCTGCCGTGCCCCCCCGGCCACAGCGGCCAGCGAGTTGGCCGTCGCCATGCCCAGATCATTATGGCAATGGGTGGCAAAGACGACCGTCTCCGCGCCCGGCACCTCGGCGATCAGGCGGCGGATCAGATCAGCGCTTTCGATCGGGGCGGTATAGCCCACCGTGTCGGGGATGTTGATCGTTGTGGCGCCGCATTTGATTGCGATTTCGACCACGCGGGCGAGGTAATCCCATTCCGTCCGCGTCGCATCCATTGGCGACCACTGCACATTGTCACACAGGTTGCGCGCATGGGTTACCGTCTGTTCGATCCGCTCGGCCATTTCATCCATCGTCAGGTTCGGAATGGCGCGATGCAGCGGCGAGGTGCCGATAAAGGTATGAATGCGCGGCTTTTCGGCGTGTTTGACCGCCTCCCAGCAGCGGTCGATATCAGCAAAATTGGCGCGGGCCAGACCGCAGATCACCGAATTGACCGAGTTCTTGGCGATCTCGCTTACGGCGGCAAAATCGCCTTCGGAGGCAATGGGAAAACCCGCTTCGATGATGTCGACGCCCATCTCGTCCAGCAGCCCGGCGATCTCGAGCTTTTCGTCATGGGTCATGGTCGCGCCGGGGCTTTGCTCGCCGTCGCGCAGGGTGGTGTCAAAAATTACCACGCGATCCTTAGATGCGGTCTTGGTCATTCTGGTATCCTCGAAAATCTGGTCTAATCCGGTGCCGTTTGGCTGGTGCAGTGGCGCGCAGGCGTCTCCCTCTGAGCGGGCGCGCCGAAGGGCACGCTCAGAGGCGGATTAGCAGCAGGCGTGCGGCTAGTTCCGCAAAAGCGGACGCCATGGCCGGGATATGCGCTGTGCCTGTCATGCGCCGCACATAAGCAGAGCTTGGCCGCAAAGAAAAGGTGAAAATCAACGCAATTTGGATTGATCCACGCCGATATGCGTCTAGCTGCGCAGCATGGAAACGGCTTTGGTGATCGGCGCCTCTGGCGGAATTGGCAGCGCTTTATCGGCGGCCCTGCAAGGACGTGGCGCGGCAGTGACGGGCCTGTCACGGTCGCAAGACGGGCTGGATTTGACCGATGAGGCCTCTGTCTCGCAGGCGTTATCCGGGTTGGGCCCTTTTGATGCTGTGCTCGTCACCTCGGGCGCTTTAGAGATTTCCGGGGCGGCACCGGAGAAAAGCATCCGGCGATTGGATGCGCAGGCAATGTTGGATCAATTCGCGCTGAATGCCATAGGTCCGGCATTGGTCCTGCGCGAGGCGCATCGCTTACTGCCGCGCGACCGGCGTGGGGTGTTTGGCGTGTTGTCAGCGCGGGTCGGCTCCATAGGAGACAACCGGCTGGGCGGCTGGATCAGCTATCGCGCGGCCAAGGCAGCGGTGAACCAGATCGTGCATACGGCTGCGATCGAACTGGCCCGGACCCACCCGCAAGCGATCTGTGTTGCGCTGCATCCCGGCACCGTGCAGACCAAATTCACCGAGAAATATCTAGGCCGACACCCCGCCGTGCCCGCGTCAGATGCCGCGCAAAACCTGCTGCGCGTGATCGATGGGCTGACGCCTGCCCAGACCGGCGGGTTCTTCGACTGGGCCGGGACAGAGATCCCGTGGTGAGCCGCCTTGTTCTTGTTCTGGGCGACCAACTGAGCGACGATATTGCTGCGCTCAAGGCCGCCGACCCGGCCCACGATATCGTGGTCATGGCCGAGGTTGCCGCCGAGACCGACAGCGTGCCGCATCACCCCAAGAAAATCGCCTTCCTCTTCGCCGCCATGCGCAAATTTGCCGCGCGGCTGGAAACGCAGGGTTGGCGGGTGGCCTATACGCGTTTGGATGATGCCGACAGCACCGGGTCGATCCCCGGCGAATTGCTGCGGCGAGCGGCGGAGCATCGGGCCGATAGTGTCATCGCCACCGAACCCGGCGATTTTCGTCTGATTGCCGCATTGGAAAGNGCAGCAATTCCGGTCACGATCCTAGAGGATGATCGGTTTCTCGCATCCCATGCCGAGTTCAACANCTGGGCCGAAGGACGCAAGGCTCTGCGGATGGAATATTTCTACCGCGAAATGCGCCGCAAAACCGGCTTGTTGATGGACGGCGACAAGCCCGCGGGGGGAAAATGGAATTTCGACCATGACAACCGCAAGCCCGCCCCGGATGAGGTGACGCGTGACCCCTTGCGTGCTGAACCCGACGCCGTAACCGAAGAGGTTTTGAGTCTTGTTGAGGCGCGGTTTCACAACCGTTTTGGTGCGGTGCGGCCGTTTTGGTTTGCAACGGATCGGGACGGCGCGCTGGCTGCTTTAGATGATTTCATCCGACACGCTCTGCCCCGATTTGGCGATTTTCAGGATGCAATGCTGGATGAGCATCGGTTCCTTTATCACGCGATGATTTCGGGCTACCTGAATGCCGGGCTGCTGGGGCCGCTGGAAATCTGTCAGGCAGCCGAAGCCGCGTGGCACGACGGTCATGCGCCGATCAACGCGGTCGAAGGGTTTATCCGCCAGATCATCGGGTGGCGCGAATATATTCGCGGCATCTATTTCCACGAAGGTCCGGACTATCTAATGCGAAACGGGCTGGAGCATGACCGCGCCTTGCCAGGTTTTTATTGGAGCGGTGAAACCCAGATGCGCTGCATCGCCAAAGCGGTCGAACAAACCCGCGATGAAGCCTATGCCCACCATATCCAGCGCCTGATGGTAACGGGCAATTTCGGACTGCTGGCGGGGATCGACCCGCACGCGCTGCATGAATGGTATCTGGCCGTCTACTGGGATGCGTTCGAATGGGTGGAAGCGCCAAATACGCTCGGGATGAGCCAGTTTGCCGATGGCGGGGTGATCGCGTCAAAACCCTATGTCAGTTCCGGCGCCTATATCGACCGCATGTCGAACCACTGCAGATCCTGCGCCTATAAGGTGAAGGCGAAGACCGGCCCAGAGGCCTGCCCGTTCAACCTGCTATACTGGCATTTCCTGATCCGGCATCGCGACCGCTTTGCCGGGAATGCACGTATGGGAAATATGTATCGTACCTGGGACCGGATGGACCCAGCCCGCCGCGCCACCGTTCTGGCCGAAGCCGAAACTTTTCTGGCCAAACTGGATGCCGGCACACCAGTCTAGGCGTCAGCCATCTTCTGTATCAGTCTCTGCCGCCTCTGCCTCGGTGTCGTCCGCCGGGGCAGTTTCGGCATCAGATGCGGGGTCTTCTGCCGTGCTTTCATCCAAGGCAGGCGCATCGCCGGGGGTCGGGGCCGGATCAATTGCAGCCTCCGGCCCGGCTTCGGGAATTTCCGGAAGTGCATCTTCGGTACCGGTCAACTGCCCCTGATCCCAAACACCGCTGCGGGTTGTGCCAGTGGCATAGTTCATGACTCCGTCGCCCTGACGCTTGCCCGCGACAAAACCGCCTTCATAGACATCACCATTGGCATAGACCGCGATGCCCCGCCCCGTGATCTCTCCGGCGAACCAGTCGCCCTCATAGCGAAAGCCCGATGGCAATGCGAGGACACCCTTACCTTCGCGCCGCCCATTCACGAAACGGCCCGTATAGGTGGACCCATCGGCATAGGTGGCGATGCCCTGGCCATGGCGCTGACCGTCCAGCCATTCGCCCTCATAGCGATAGCCATCCGCATGGGTCATGATACCAAAGCCGTGGTTGCGGGCCTGGCGGAATTCGCCCTCGTAGGTGACGCCGTTGGGATAGGTCGCGATGCCGCTGCC
>JABSSB010000100.1 GCA_013214715.1 Paracoccaceae bacterium
TGACAGGTCCGGGCCCAGGATCGACTGCAAGCGGCGCCATTCCTGTTCGGCCTGTGCAGGGCTGGCCATTGCGCCCAGCTGTACCTTCCGGCCACCGCTGGCCGGGGCGGATACAGGCGTGGTCAGCGTCGCGCGGATGGCCGAATCCAGAGCACTGCCAGACAAAGCCGTCGTCGTGGCGACCGGAGCTTGTGCAGGTGCCGCAGCAGCCACGCGCAAGCCTTCGGGGCGCAGACGCGGGCGCAACGCTTCGGGGCGCCGTTCGGTCGTCGCCGTGGCCGTATTCGGCGCTGGAACGGTCAGCTGTCCGGGCGGAAGCGGTTCCGCTCGCACGACAAGACCCGGCGTGTCCTCTGTCGGGCCCAGCGTGCCATTGGCAATACGTTCGGCCATGCTCGACAAGTCCAAAGGTGTGCCGCTTTCGGCCATTTGTGTCGATTGAATGGACGTGATTTGCGGCAACCCGTCCGACACGGGCTGCGCCGGGTCAGCCTCGGCCACCTCATCAAGCGCCGGGGCCAAGGCGGCCAGTGCCGGATCTGTTGCCACCGCGGCCGTCTCCGGCTCAGCTGGTGCTGCTGGCAGGGCTGCGGCGGTCTGGTCCTCTTCGGCCAGCCCGACGGGCGGCGGGGCCAGTGTCAGTTGATCTGCCGGCTTGGCAGAGCCCCCCTGCGCGGCCACGGAATTCACGCTCAAACCCTGATGCGCGGCCAACTGCCCCCCCGGATTTTCGGGAGAGCTGCGCATCGGCCCGTCCAGTGCGCGCACGACCGGAATGCCCGTGACGTCGCGCATGACCAGATCCTGCCCCCACCAGCCGACACCAGCCAGTAGCGCCAGCGACGCAACAGCCGCAAAGCCGTTGCCGATGCTGGCCCAGCGACGCGGCTCGGGCTCGGGCGCGGCCAAAGCAGGATCGATACCTCGCCAGGCGGCTTCGTCTTCGGCGTTGTGGTCAAACTCAAACCCGAAATCATCTTCGAAATCATCCCGCGCGGCATAGCCGGGATGCTGATGATACGGGTGCTCCGCGCGCATGTCCTGCGCCGGATGCCTTTGGGAAAAGCCGGGCTCAACACGCCCAGTGCTCATATCCGTGCCCCGCCCGAAATCGGGGTCACCGCTGCGAAACCTGCTCATCGCCGCCTCACTACTCGGGGCAAAAGCCGGAGCGGTTTGCCGCCCTCACGCTCTGCCGAACTGCCTCAACCCCGGAGCAGTGCGCGGATTTTTATCGCATCTCCTGCGCCGGTGTGACGCCCAAAATACCCAAACCAGCCGAAATCACAACGGAAACGGCACGCGCCAATGCAATTTTTGACTGGCTCGTGGCGATATCGTCCTCCTGGATGAAACGCAGGCTTTCGACCTCATTGCCACGGTTCCACAGCGCGTGGAAATCGCCAGCCAGATCGTAAAGGTAAAAGGCGATGCGGTGCGGCTCATTCGTGCGGGCGGCGATCTCCACAAGGCGCGGCCATTCGGCCAGCTTCTGAATCAGCGTCAGTTCGGCCTCGTGGTCCAGTTTGCCCAGATCGGCACCCGCCAGCGTCGCGTCATCCGTGGCGATCCCCGCCTCTGCGGCGCGACGCAAGACCGAGGCAACGCGCGCGCTGGCGTATTGGACGTAGAACACCGGGTTTTCGCGGCTTTGTTCCAGCACCTTGTCGAAATCGAAATCCAGCGGCGCGTCATTGCGGCGGGTCAGCATAACAAAGCGGGTGACATCCGGGCCGACCTCATCAATCACATCTTTCAAAGTGATAAACGTCCCTGCCCGCTTGGACATCTTGAACGGCTCACCGTTTTTAAAAAGCTTGACCAGCTGGGTCAGCTTGATGTCAAAATCGATCTGCTTGTTGCCTTCAAGCGCGCGCACAATCGCTGTCATCCGCTTCACATAGCCGCCGTGATCAGCGCCGAAGACGTCGATGATCGTGTCGAACCCGCGTTTGATCTTGTCATAGTGATAGGCCAGATCGGGCGCGAAATAGGTCCAGCCGCCATCGGATTTCTGCACCGGGCGGTCCACGTCATCGCCGTAATCGGTGGATTTGAACAGCATCTGCTCGCGCGGCTCCCAATCTTCGGGCGGGGCCTTGCCTTTGGGCGGCTCCAGCACGCCCTGATAGATCAGGCCCTTCTCCTGAAGCTCGGTCAGGGTCGCTTCGATCTTGCCGCTGTCGTAATAGGATTTTTCGGAAGAGAAGACATCCATCTTGACGCCAAGCGCAGCCAGATCCGCGCGGATGGCGTCCATCATCATCTCGGTCGCGATCTCGCGAACCTCTGCCAGCCAGTCGGCCTCTGGCTTGTCGAGAAGGCCATCGCCGAATTTGTCTTTCAACACCTCTCCTACAGCGATCAGGTAATCGCCGGGATAGAGACCTTCTGCAATCACCGGCTCCAACCCATGCGCCTCGCGATAGCGTTCATAGGCCGAGCGGGCCAGCACATCGACCTGTGCGCCGCCATCATTGACCCAATATTCGCGGGTCACGTCGTAGCCGACGTAATCCAGCAGCCCGGCCAGCGCGTCGCCAAACACAGCTCCGCGGCAATGGCCGACATGCAGCGGGCCGGTCGGGTTGGCCGAGACATATTCGACATTCGCCTTGCGGGTCTTGCCCATATCCGAGCGGCCATACTCTGTGCCGCTGGACAGGATGGTGCCAACAAGCCCCTGATAGACCGAGGGCGCAAGCCGCAGGTTCACAAAGCCCGGCCCGGCCACATCGGCCCCCGCGATGCGCGGATCGGCGGTCAGCTTGGCGACAAGCGCTTCGGCAATGTCGCGCGGCTTCATCTTGGCGGGTTTGGCCAGAACCATTGCGGCATTGGTGGCCATATCCCCATGCAGCGGATCGCGCGGGGGCTCGACCGTCACATTGCGGGTTTCCAGCCCGGCGGGCAGCGTGCCCTCGGCTTGAAGCGCGTCGATGCTGGCGATCACAAGGCTGCGAATATCGGAGAAAAGGTTCATGTCTGGTCCCGTCTGGTGCTGTGCGCGGGTTTATCAGTTTGGCGGGCGGGGTCAATTCATGTGCCCACCGGCGCGCGGGCGGAGAGCATAGTCTGGGGTATTTGGGAAGCAAAGAAGCGCGCGGCGTGGCTTAGCGGCTGAGCTCTCGCATCCCGCGATCGAGCCCTTCCAGCGTCATGGGCACCATGCGGCCTTCGAATATTTCGCGGATCATGGTGATGGAATGGGTGTAATCCCAGTATTTTTCAGGCACCGGGTTGATCCACAGATGCCCCGGCCATTGATCGCGCGCGCGTTCGAGCCAGACCTGCCCGGCCTCTTCATTCCAATGCTCATTCGCACCGCCGGGATAGGCAATCTCATAAGGCGACATCGACGCATCGCCCACAAAGATGCATTTGTAATCCGGCCCATAGGTGCGCAGCACCTCATGGGTGGGGGTCTGTTCGGCCCAGCGGCGGCGATTGTCGCGCCAAACGCCTTCGTAAAGGCAATTGTGGAAATAGTAATATTCCAGATGCTTGAATTCGGCGCGGGCGGCCGAGAACAGCTCTTCCACGACCTTGATATGCGGGTCCATCGAGCCGCCGACATCGAGAAACAGCACCACCTTGACCGCGTTATGCCGCTCGGGCCTGGTTTTGACGTCGAGATAGCCATGCTCGGCGGTGGCGCGGATGGTGCCGTCGAGGTCGAGTTCCTCATGCGCGCCGTCGCGGGCCCATTGACGCAGGCGCTTCAGCGCAACCTTGATATTGCGCGTGCCCAGCTCGACCGTGTCGTCGAGGTTCTTGAATTCGCGCTTGTCCCAGACTTTCACAGCGCGCTGGTGGCGGCTTTCGTTCTGGCCGATGCGTACGCCTTCGGGGTTGTAGCCATAAGCCCCAAAAGGCGAGGTGCCGGCCGTGCCGATCCATTTATTGCCGCCCTGATGGCGTTTTTCCTGTTCAGCGAGGCGCTGCTTCAAGGTCTCCATCAGCTTGTCGAACCCGCCCAGCGCCTCGATCTCGGCACGTTCTTCCGGGCTCAGGTGCTTTTCCGCCATCTTTTCCAGCCAGTCACCGGGGATATCGACCTTTTCCAGCATGTCCTGCATGGTGATGCCTTCCAGCCCCGAAAATGCCTGTGCGAAGGCCTGATCAAAGCGGTCGATATGGCGTTCATCTTTTACCATCGCCGCGCGGGCGAGGTAATAGAACCCGTCCACATCATAGGTGACCAGCCCCGCCTTCATGCCTTCGAGAAAGGTCAGATATTCGCGCAGCGAGACCGGCACGCGGTGGGACCGTAGGGCATCAAAGAAAGGCAGGAACATGCGGCTTACACCATGTTGCGATGAATGATCAGCGTGGCGATCAATCCGCCCAGCCCGAAAATGATACCATAAACAGCGGCATATTGCGCGATGTCCCAGCCCGAGCCTTTGCGGCGCTTGGCGGTCAAGGCGCCCAGAGCCACGCCGAAAAGCATGGCGAAAATCACGATCATCTTTATTGCGTCCTTGCTGCGGCCTGCCCCGATGCGTAACCGGCCAGGGCGGCGATGTCATCCAGCCGCGCCTGCACGGCGCGGTCCGGCCCGAATCCATAGCGCGCCCACCCCTGGCTGTCCAACCGAACGCTGCGCGAAGCCTCTGTCCGGCCTTGCAAAGCCAGCGCTTCGGATTTCAGCATCATCAGCGTGGCCAGAAGGCTGGCATTTTCATGTCGCTGCGCCACCGGGATCTGGCTGTCGACCTGATCGAGCACCCGATCAGCACGCCCCAACGCCAGCGCAAAGGCGGCGGTCTGGGCGGTGGGCAGCGCGCGATAGATCGCGGTGCCAGGCGTCTGCGCGATGGCCCGCAAGGCTGCGGCGTAATTGGCCTGTGCCGAAGTTGCGTCATAGCTTTGCAGCATCAGGCCAAGCGTATATTCGGAAAAGGCGCGGCGGTGATCCTGCCAGCCTTCTTCGATCGCGATCCGCCGTGCCGCCACGGCTGCCGACAGCCGCGACTCATAGCTGCGCCCNGGGCCAAGCGCGGCCTCGATCTCGCGCGACCAGCGGCGTGGCGTGGGGGGCAGCGGGCGGGCGACGCGCGNCTGGCCGCCCGGATTGAGCCGCGCCAGCACGCCGGGGATGATCCGCGCCACCGTCTCGCGATCCATGCCGGAGCGCAGTTCCGGCGCATAGGTCGCACGCAGCATCAGCATGTCGAACCCGGTTAGAACGGTGTGCACATTGTCATCGTTGAACACCGAATCCGGCAGGCGATATAGGTCATTCAAAGGCCCCAGCGCCTGTGCGAGTTCTTCATGCAGACAATCGCGCAGCTCTTGCGGGCTGATATCTGCGGGCACAAACAGCGCGACCTTGTCACGCTGCGTCAGACGTGTCCAATCCACATCGCGCGACCGGCGTGAGCCAGCGTAATCCGAGAGATTGTCGACATTGGGCACCACGAAACAGGCCGCACTGGGCAGGATACGTTGGATCCGGTCCGAGCGGACGACCTCAACCGTGATATTCGCGGGCTCATCCGCACCGACGCGGGTGATGGTGATCCCGGCCTCGCGGCGCAAACGGTCCGTCAGACGGGTCAGATCAGGCTCCAACGTGGGGACAGTTCGGCCGATCACACGCATCCGCAGGGGCTCTTCGAACCGGGTGAACCGGGGCGATTCCCGTCCGCTTTCCAGCCGGAAATGCAAATCAAGGAAATCGCGCGCCATGTCCGAATTGGCCCGTTGCGGGGTCTGCGGATAGGCGCGGGTGAAGGTTTTGATCGGGCCAAAACTGCTTTCGGGCTGCGCCGCCCGCGTCGGCCCGTCGGGCGCTGAAAGGTCGGCGCAGCCCGCCAAGGCCAAAAGCCCAAGGATCAGCGCCAGCGCTCTCACGTGCGATTATAGCGGATAAAGGGCGTCTTCACCCCGATCCGGTCATAAAGCTGCCGGCCAGTATAATTGAATTCCTGCGTCAGCCAATAGACCGCCGGCGCCCCGGCAGCATCGGCGGCCTCATAGACCGCTTCGATCAATGCACGCCCAACCCCCTGCCCGCGTGTCTCAGACCGGGCGAAGAGATCTTGCAGATAGCAGACATTTTCAATCCGCCACGCATGGCGGTGAAACAGGTAATGCACCAGACCCACAGGCCGGTCGCCATAGCAGGCCAGAAGGCAGGTGAAATCCTGCGGATCATCCCCCAGAAGCCTTGCGAAGGTGCTGTCATAGACTTCGGCTGGCACCGAGGTTTCGTAGAAGGCCAGATAGGCCTCCCACATCTCGGCCCAAGCGGCGCGATCTTCGGCGCGCAGCGGGCGTATGGTGATCGGGTGCTGCGTCATAGACAAAGCGTGGCAGAGACCCTGCAACCTTACAAGCCTTGTGTCACCGCGCCTGCCGCGCCATGAAGGCCAGCCGTTCGAACAGATGCACATCCTGTTCGTTCTTCAGCAGCGCCCCATGCAGCTTTGGCAGCGCATTGGCTCCGTCCCGGCGCAGGTCTTCGGCGGTGAGATCTTCGGCTAGAAGCAGCTTGAGCCAATCCAGCACTTCCGAGGTCGACGGCTTTTTCTTCAGCCCGGCCATCTCGCGAATCTCATAGAACTGCGTCAGCGCGGCGGCCAGCAAGCCATCTTTTATGCCGGGGTGATGCACTTCGACGATCTTGCGCATCGTCGCCTCATCGGGGAAGCGGATGTAATGAAAGAAACACCGCCGCAAAAACGCGTCGGGCAGTTCCTTTTCATTGTTTGACGTGATGATCACGATGGGCCGGTTCACCGCGCGGATGGTGTCGCCGGTCTCGTAGACGTGAAACTCCATCTTATCGAGTTCCTGCAGCAGATCGTTGGGAAATTCGATATCGGCCTTGTCGATCTCGTCGATCAGCAACACGACCTTTTCATCGGCACCGAACGCCTCCCACAGCTTGCCGCGCTTGATGTAATTGGCCACATCATGCACGCGCTCTTCGCCCAACTGGCTATCGCGCAAGCGGCTGACGGCGTCGTATTCATACAGCCCCTGCTGCGCGCGCGTCGTAGATTTCACATTCCATTCGATCATCCGCAGGCCCAGCGCGTCGGCCACTTGCCGGGCAAGCTCGGTTTTGCCGGTGCCCGGTTCGCCCTTGACCAGCAGTGGACGTTCCAGCGTCACGGCCGCATTCACCGCCACTTTCAGGTCATCGGTGGCGATATATTCCCGGGTGCCTTCAAATTTCATCTTATTTCAACCCTTTGCTTATTGGTTGGCCAGCGGCGACAATCTCATAACATATAGAGCGCCAAGTTCAGGAATGTGTAGTGACAATCCCTAACGCGTCGGATAAACGAGCGCCAGAATGGTGCCGACCGATGACGCATATCCTTCTGCCGAAACGGCCGGCCCAAGCGAGGGAGCCGAAATGAAGCAGGAAGTATTTCTTCCGGACGATTATCGTCCGGCAGAAGATGAACCTTTCATGAATGAGCGTCAGGTTGAATATTTTCGCCGCAAGCTGCATGCGTGGAAGACCGATTTGATGGCCGACAGCCGGGACACGATCGAAGGCCTGCAGGACAGCACGCGCAACATCCCCGACATGGCCGATCGCGCCAGCGAGGAAACCGACCGGGCGCTGGAACTGCGGACCCGTGACCGGCAGCGCAAGCTGGTCGCCAAGATCGAAAGCGCTTTGCGCCGGATCGACGAAGGCGAATATGGCTATTGCGAAGTGACCGGGGACCCGATCTCGCTTAAGCGGTTGGATGCACGTCCGATTGCAACGATGAGCCTGGAAGCCCAAGAACGTCACGAGCGGCGCGAGCGGGTGCATCGCGACGATTGATCCCTGATTGAGGGTGCAAAACAACACAACAAAGGGCGTCGGCGCATCTGATCCGACGCCCTTTGTCTTTTCAGGCGGGACAAAGAACCCATGAAGGCAATTGTGATCGGCGCCGGGGTCGGCGGGTTGGCGGCGGCGCTGGCGCTGAAGGCGCACGGGGTTGCGGTGCAGATCCTCGAACAAGCCCCCGAAATCCGCGAGGTTGGCGCAGGGCTGCAAATCAGCCCCAATGGGCTTGCCGTTCTTCGCGCGCTTGGGGTAGAGGCCGGGCTGGCCCGGATCGCGGTGCGCGGACAGGCCACCGTGCTGCGCGATTACCGCCGCACCGCCGAGGTGCTGCGCATGGACCTGACAGGCGCAGCCAGCCCGGGCAGGTTTTATTACGTCCACCGCGCCGATCTGATTGACCTTCTGGCCCGCGCCGTGCGCGCCGAAGGGGTGCAGATCAGCCTCTTGCAAGAGGTAGCCAAGGTGACCCCCGGCACCTCTCCACGGCTACACATGGCCAACGGGGCCGACATGACGGCGGATCTGATCATCGGGGCGGACGGGCTGCATTCCGCCGTGCGCCACGCCCTTAACGGAGAGGACGCGCCTGTGTTCACCGGGCAGGTCGCCTGGCGCGCGCTGGTGCCCAGCGACGGGTCCTGGCCCGATGAGGCGCATGTGCAGATGGGACCGGGGCGGCATATGGTGACCTATCCTTTGCGCGGGGGGCAACTGATCAACATCGTCGCGGTGCAGGAGCGCCGCGCCTGGGTGGCGGAAGGCTGGTCGCATCAGGACGACCCGGACAATCTGCGCGCCGCTTTTGCAGATTTCGGCGGGCGCGCGGCGAAACTGTTGCCGCAGGTGACCGATGCGGGGCTTTGGGGCCTGTTCCGGCATCCGGTGGCGAAGGTTTGGCAAAGGGACAATGTGGCGCTGATGGGCGATGCCGCGCATCCCACCCTACCCTTTCTGGCCCAAGGGGCCAATCTGGCGCTGGAAGATGCCTGGGTGCTGGCGGCCTGTCTGGGATCGGGCCGTGATGACCCGGCGGCGGCGCTGGCCCGCTATCAAAACGCCCGCCGTGACCGGGCCGTGCGCGTGATCGAAGCAGCCAATGGCAATGCATGGAAATTCCACCTGCAATCGCCGCTATTGCGTAATGCGGCGCAGCTGGGCCTGCGCCTGGTCGACCGGGTCGCCCCCGACCGGATGCTACGCGGGTTTGACTGGCTCTACCGTCTGGATGTCACCGCCGGGGGCCCGCGTGAGCTTTACCACCCGCCCTGATATCACCTGCAGCTTTGGCGTCACCACATCGACCCATTGGATCGCGTCTTCTGTGGGGATGCGGATGCTCGAACTGGGCGGCACCGCCTTTGATGCGGCCGCCGCGATGGGCTTTAGGCGCCTGATTTCGTTCACGAACGATGTAATAGGCGAGCCGAACGACGTTTTGGGGGGCTTCAATTCGTGCTTTTGGGGACACCCTAGTGAATGTTCTGGGTTGTGCAGCGTTTAATCTGGTTCACAGTCTTCGTTGTCACGCGGCTGGTTGCAATCATCGCCCTGACGATCAGCAGCGGGGTTCAAGCCGATGAGGTTACCAACTTCGCCATCTCAGAAGGCTGCGTGGTCGCACCTGTGCTAACGACAATCGCATTGGTCGCTACATGCGCCATCATCTCGGTAGCGACTTGGCATAGCTCAAGACATCGCAGGCCAGCGGACTGGCGGACAGCGCTCTTGGAAGGCCAGCCATGCGACGACGCCTAAGGATTGCTTTCTAACCCCTCCCG
>JABSSB010000101.1 GCA_013214715.1 Paracoccaceae bacterium
TATGGTACGCGGGGCGGTGTCCGGCATCTGAACCGCTCTGCTTGCCAGCACCGCCCATTGCATCGCATGCTGTCCCAACGCAATGGATTGGGGGCGGACATGGCCGGAGGATGGGCCCGCGACGGGGCGGTTGAGGAACAGATTGAAGCCTCGCTTCAGGATGAACTGGCCCGGATGCGGGCGCAAAAAGCACCCGTGGGCGAGAGCCTGACCCATTGCGCAGAATGCGAAGAGGAAATCCCGGAGGCGCGTCGCAAAGCACGACCGGGCGTGAAACTGTGCATCGAGTGTCAGCAAGAGCGCGACAGCGCCTTTCGTATCCGGGGCGGTATCAATCGGCGGGGCAGCAAGGACAGTCAGCTGCGGTAAAGGCGGGACAGCTCAAGGGCAATGGCCCGACGCCATGCAGGCTGGGCCCATCGCGTCACGTCTGGGGTCTGGTCATGACAACCCGATCCAATCCGGGGCCAAAGCCAGCTTTGCTGATGCTGCATGTTTCGAACCCATATCGCCGCAACAGCCGTTCCATCTTTTGTGTGGTTTCGATCCTGATATCGAACCCGGTGCCTTCTGCGCGGATGCGGGTTTCAATCTCTTGAAACATCCGATCTGCGCTGGCGAAAAGATCGCGTGGTCCGATGGATGACTTGGCGAACATCACCCATGCGATGCCGTGATGGGCATTTTTCGTGAAATGGCCGCCGCACCCGATAATCTGCCCGCTGCGTTCGACCACAAGGTAATTCGGGTCTGCGAAACGCTCCAGAAAATCTGTGAAATCGACCAGATCGCTGCGGTGAAAATATTTGGGGCAGTTGGACAGAAAAATGTCCTTCAGAGCCGCTGCATCCGACGGGCAATACGGGCGGAAGATCAGCGGATCAGGCCCGCCTGTTTGACCCGGACTGCCGCGGACCCGCTGGCGCACCCACCGCCAATCCATGGCCATGATCGACAGGCCGAGCGGGATCATCCAGAATCCCAGCACAGGCAGGAATCCCAAAACACCCCCGCAGAGCAGCAGCAGGCCGACCACCAGCCGCACGCCCGGAGGCACGCGCAATCGGACCCAGGCCTTGCCGCGTCCGACGCGACGGTCCAAAGCGCGCGGCAAGTAGTTGCGCAGCTTGCGTTCCAGCTCGCTGATCATGGCTGTGTGGGCGGGTGCGGCAGGGTCCAGCGCAGGGCGCGGAACAGCGCTGTTGCGCCCCATCCCATCGGGCGCGGCGGATCGGCAGGGCGCAACGCGACCGTTTTGGCCCCCGCATCCCGGTTGATGGAGCGGCTGCCGGTGAAGCCATGATACCTGTCTCGGGGGATGTGTCGGTCCTTGGACAGGCCGAACGTGATCGGCCGCCCCAGCCAGTGCGACAGACGGGTTTCGGCGCTGGCCGGGTCGCGGGTGAGATCTTCATAATGCAGGGTGCAGAGCCGGTCCGGACCGACCAGATGCGCACATTTGACTGCGTCCCGGTATTGGCGGCGCAGCTTGATCATTTGCAGCAGCGGCAAAAGTGGCGCCAAGACGCGGTTTCTGGCCCGCATCCGCGACAGGCCCGCGGCAAAGACTGCTTCGGGATCGCGATGCAGGAGAAGAATGTGCAGATCAATCCCCGGATCGCGGGCCAACGCAATGGCCCGCGCGGCGGTTTTGGTCGTATCCACCAACAGGACTGCTCCGGTTGCCTCGCGCACGGCCGCAAAGAAATGGCGGTTCCGCGTGGCATAATCTTGTAGCGCCGCCCGCCCGAGCGTCGTCTGGTCGCGCAGCCCCATGGCGCGCATCAATTTAAGGCTGAAGCGGGTGTTCTTGGCATCTATCGGATGTGCGGGTTGCGAGGTTTGCAGCGTCAATAAAGGCTTGTCTGCCTGATCCAGAGCCGTGCGAATACCCGCCCAAAATGGGCAGTCCCCTAAAGCTGTGCCGCAGCCACACATCCGCTGATCATGCCACATACGTTCAAGAAATCCGACCTCTCCCAAATCGCATATCCCGTCAGAATTTCCCAAGGCCAGACCCAGCAAGGTGCTTCCGCTGAAGGGAGCGCCCGCAACATAGATCACGGGCACCTTGTTTGCGTCAGGATCTGGCTCTGCTGGGGCCAAGGTCATCTGAAACGCCTGTGCGGCGCTTACTCCATTGCTTCCAGCTCATCGATGAAGCCGGCAATCATGTCGAGCCCCTTGGACCAGAAAGCCGGGTCTGATGCGTCGAGGCCGAAGGGCGCCAGCAGCTCTTTGTGATGTTTCGAACCGCCCGCGCGGAGCATGTCGAAATACTTGTCTTCGAAGCCTTCGGCCCCGGAGGCATAGACCTGATAGAGCGCGTTCACCAGCCCATCGCCAAAGGCATAGGCATAAACATAGAAGGGCGAATGTACGAAATGCGGGATATAAGCCCAGAAGCTTTCATAGCCCTCCATGAAATCAAAAGCGGGGCCAAGGCTTTCGCCCTGCACCGACATCCAGAGCGCGCCGATATCTTCGGGCGTCAGCTCTCCTCCGCGGCGGGCGTCATGCAATTTGCATTCGAAATCATAGAAAGCGATCTGGCGCACGACTGTGTTGATCATGTCTTCGACCTTGCCTGCGAGCAGCACCTTGCGCTGGGCGGGGTCGGTGGCACTGTCGAGCATGGTCTGGAAAGTCAGCATCTCGCCAAAGACCGACGCTGTTTCCGCCAGCGTCAGCGGGGTGGAGGACAGCAACTCCCCCTGTTCGGCAGCCAGCACCTGATGCACGCCGTGGCCGAGCTCATGCGCCAGTGTCATCACATCGCGCGGTTTGCCCAGATAGTTGAGCAGAACATACGGGTGCACATTGGTCACGGTAGGATGCGCAAAGGCCCCCGGCGCCTTGCCGGGTTTTACCGCAGCATCAATCCAGCCATCGGTAAAAAACGGCTTTGCGATCTCGCCCATGCGCGGATCAAAGGCGTTATAGGCATCCATCACCAGGCTCTCGGCCTGATCCCAGCCGATGGTGCGTGTGTCTTCCATCGGCAGCGGCGCGTTGCGGTCCCAGACCTGCATCCGATCAAGACCAAGCCATTTGCGTTTGAGCTCGTAATACCGATGGCTGAGGCGCGGATAGGCGGCCACGACGGCTTCGCGCAGGGCATTGACGACTTCAGGTTCGACCTGATTGGACAAATGCCGACCCGTCTGCGGTGTGGGCATACCGCGCCAGCGGTCCATGATTTCCTTTTCCTTGGCCTGCGTGTTGTGCACGCGGGCAAAGGTTTTGATATTGTCGCCAAAGACCCGTGCCAATTCACGCGCACCCGCTTCGCGTTTAGGGCGGTTGGGATCGGTCAGAAGGTTGAGCGTGGCTTCGATATTGAGCTCTTCGCCATCGATATCAAAGCTGAGCCCGGCGATGGTTTCGTCGAATAGACGCTCCCAGGCATCCCCGACGACGCCCATATCGTGCAGGAACTTCTCCATCTCATCCGACAGCTGGTAAGGCTTCATCGCGCGGATGCGGTCGAAAATCGGTTTGTAGCGGGCCAGATCGGCGTTCTGGGCGAGAAGGCCAGCCAGATGGTCATCGTCGAGCCGGTTCAGTTCCAGCGTGAAAAAGACCAGAGGTGTGGTGAAATTGGTCACCTTCTCCTGACAGTCGGACATGAATTTCGCCCGCTCGGCATCCACGGTCATCTGGTAATAGCGCAGGCCTGCATAAGACATGATGCGCCCGGCGATGTTCTGGATTTTCTCGTCGCGCTGGATGCAGGTCAGCAGACCGTCCGCGTTCAGATCGGCAAGTTTGTCTTCATAGTCGGCAGCGAAGCTGGCGCATTCGGCCTCAAGCCATTCAAGATCACGGCCCAATTCGGGCGCATCCGGGGCAGGGTAGAGGTCTTCCAGCTTCCATTCTGGCAGATTGCCCAGCCCGTCGGGGCCGGAACCAGCATTGGCGTCGCGCAGGGGGAAGGGAAGCTGAAGCATGGATCACCTGATTTGGAGTGTGTTTGCACCAGACTTAAGTTGCGCTAGGGCGCTGGGCAAGGGATCGGGGCATGGCTGGCCTCCCACCCGCCCACCCCGGCCCGCCATGCCCCGACCCGCGCGGATGCGATCAGCCGTAAAGGCGCAGCATCTCTTGAAGATCGTCGAGCGTGTTGGCCTCGGTCACGGGTTTGTCCTGCCGCCAGCGCGCCATGCGGGGAAACCGCAAGGCGATGCCGGATTTGTGGCGAGGGCTTTCATGGATGCCTTCAAAGGCGATTTCGAAGACATGATGTGCAGGGACCGAGCGGACTGGACCGAAACGCTGGATCGTGTTCTTGCGCACCCAGGCGGAGATATCGCGAAATTCGGCATCGGTCAGGCCGGAATAGGCTTTGGTGAAGGGCACCAGATCATTGCCCTTCCACACCGCAAAGGTGAAATCGGTGAACAAGTTGGCCCGCCGCCCATGCCCGGCCTGCGCATAGATCATCACCGCATCCACTGTCAGCGGATCAAGTTTCCATTTCCACCAATCGCCTTTCTTGCGCCCCGACAGGTAAGGCGAGCCCGCCCGTTTGAGCATCAGCCCTTCGGCGCGTGCGTCGCGGGCGGTCGTGCGGATATCTGCCAAGCCAGCCCAGTCGTCAAACGCGATCTGAGGTGACAGACGCACCGGGGCACTGGCGGGCAAGGACGAAAGCAGCGCCTCCAGCCGCGCGCGACGGTCGGCAAAGGGGGTGTCGCGCAGGTCTTTGCCATCCTGTTCCAGCAGATCATAGGCTAGAAGGATCACGGGGGCGTCTTTCAACAGCTTTTTCGGCACTGTCTTGCGGCCGATGCGTTTTTGAAGTGCGTTAAAGGGTAGGGGGGCCGTGCCGTNCCAGGCGATGATTTCGCCATCCAGAACCAGCCCATCGGGCAAAAAATCGCGCGCTCCTGCGAATTCGGGGAAGCGGTCGGTCATCAGCTCTTCGCCGCGGGACCAGACGTGATGACCGCCCGCGCGCAGGATCAGCTGGCCGCGGATTCCATCCCATTTCCATTCGGCGCGCCAGCCGGCGGGATCGCCCAGTGTTTCGGGTGTGTCCTCAAGCGCATATGCCAGGTAGAACGGATAAGGGCGAGAGGCATCGGCACCCGTGTCTTCGGCTTCGATCAGATCGTGCCATGTGGTGGTGTCGGGCGTCCAGCTGCCCATCAGGCGATGGGCCAATTCGGCCTCCTGCCGCCCGGTGGCTTGCGCCAGGGCGCGCGTCATCAGCTTCTGGCTGACCCCGATGCGAAACCCGCCGGTTAGCAGCTTGTTGAACAGGAACCGTTCCGTGCTGTCGAGCCCGTCCCACGAGGCGCGTATTTCTACGCGGCGGTCCTCTTCTGGGATTTGGGCCAGCGCACGCAGATGAGTGATCCAGTCCGTCAGGCTATGGTCATGCTGTGTGGTGGCAGGCGGCAGCACCAATGCGATGGTTTCGGCCAGATCGCCGACCACAGGATATGCTTCTTCAAAAAGCCATGGCGGAATACCTGCGGCCTCTGCCGCCCATTCTCGCAACCGCGTGGTGGTGACGGTGCGTTTGGGGCGACGACCCGAAAACAGAGCGATGCACCACAGGCGATCCTGATCCGAGGCGGTGCGGAAGTATTCCGCCAAAGCTGCGGTTTTCACGGATGTTTTCGTGCTGCCGTCAATGGCATGGAAAAGTGCGGCAAAGTCTTTCATGCCGCGTCCTCGTTGTCATCGGCGCCAAATTCTGTGGGCACGACCTGCGCGTCATAGCCGCGTTCACGCAAGGCCCTTGCGAAGATGTCGGTATAGCCATGCGTGACAAAGACTTGCTCGGCCCCGGTGGCGTCGATGGCCGTGTTCAACCCATCCCAATCGGCGTGGTCCGAAATCACGAAGCCCCGATCCATCGCTCGACGGCGCCGGATACCGCGCAGCTGCATCCAGCCCGAGGCAAAACCAGTCGACAAGGTACCAAAACGTTTGGCCCATGCACTGCCAAGCGCCGAGGGTGGGGCGAGAACCAAGGCGTTGGGGTGATCCTTGCCCTTGGTCTCGGCTTTGACGAGGATCGTATCCGGCAGGACCAGGCCCTGATCGCGCAGGATCTGTGTTGTCGGCTCCACCGCGCCATGCGTCAGAATTGGGCCGATCCCAGGGTCGAGCAGCGCCATCAGGCGTTGTGCCTTGCCGAGAGAATAGGCCCCCAGCATCGGCGTCCGGCCCTGGGCAAGGCTCTCGCGCCACCAGGCATTGATCGCCGCTCCGACTTGCGCCTGAGGTTGCCAGCGAAACACCGGCAGGCCAAAGGTGCTTTCGGTGATGAAACCATGACAGCGCAGCGGCTCAAACGGGGTCGACAGCCCGTCATCTTCGGTCTTGTAATCGCCCGAAGCGACCCAGACCTGCCCGCCAACCTCGACCCGGATCTGGGCGGAGCCGGGTACATGCCCGGCAGGATGAAAGGACACGGATGCGGCACCGATCTGGCGTGTCTCGCCATAGGGGATCGTGTCCAGCGTGATCTGACCCAAACGATGCCGGATCACCGGTGCGGCAATGTCGGTGCAAAGATACCGCCCATGACCGGGGCGCGCGTGATCGGCATGACCATGGGTGATCAGAGCCCGCGCGACGGGGCGCCACGGGTCGATGTAGAAATCACCGGCGGGGCAATAAATGCCACGGTCTGTAAAGATAAGCGGTGCGTCGGCCATGACAGGCAGGGTAGCGCAACCACCGGGCTGCGCCACTCTTTCGCTATCCAAACGTCAAAGATCAGGCCGCTGGCTGAAGATCTTCGGGCTGCTGGTGAAAATGCGCGATCAGCATATCGATGACCTGTCGGCGGGTGGCGTCGACCTCCATCATCACCTCATGCTCGGCCTGATTGATGATCTCAAGCCGCCCATTGGGCCAGCGGGCCATGCGGTCGTGGACCGCGTCGCAATCGATGATCGCCTCATCCGCGCCAAGGATGCAAAGACAGGACACATCCGGCGATGGTTTTTTGGCCAGACCGTCGGTTTCGCGCAGCGCTTCGATCAGCCAGCGATTGGTCGGCCCGCCGATGGCTAGCTGCGGATGGGTCGTTAGCTGACTGCGCATCTTTTCATACTGGTCAGGGTCTTTCGTCAGGACATTATCCTTGAACGGAGCAGTCAGCACGTAATGGGCTCGCTTGGTCGAGGGGGCCAGTTTCTCGCCCATGCCGAGTTTGACCAGAAAGGCAGGCAAAGCGCGAGAAAACGGTTTGACCAGCGGGGAAAAATAGATGCCCCACATCGGTCCGGTAAACGCGCAGGTGGCCACATCAACGCCTTCCATCAATGCACGAAGCCCGATCCCGCCGCCCATCGAATGACCCAGCATGTGCCAGGGCCGCGGCAGGTCCAAAGCTTCGGCCGCCTGCAGCGCCGCGGCCAGGTCTTGCTGATAATCTGTGATGCGGATCACATGGCCCACATCTTCATCGGAAATCAGTCGATCCGACAGGCCCTGTCCGCGCCAGTCGATGGCCAGCGTGGNGAATCCGGCGGCTGCAAACTCGCCTGCGACATCGTGGTACTTCTCGACATGNTCTGTCCGTCCGGGCAACAGCAGAACGGTGCCGAGTGGCTCAACCTCTTCGGGGCGCCAGGCGGCAATCCGGATGCGCACGCCGTCCGAGGTGCGCACCCAACGGGCATCCGCCAACGGACGCCCCCCGGCCAAATCGTCATGATAAGGCGCGGGGTCGGGCAGGGTCACGACAGGACGCCCGCCAGTTTCATCGCAAGACCCATGTCGCCATCCACGGTCAGCTGACCGGCCATGAAGGCGCCGGTGGGGTTCACCTCGCCGTCGAAGATGCCTTTGAAGGTTTCGGCATCTGCGCTCAGCGTCACATCGGCCTCATCATCGCCCACGCGGGCGCCGCTATCATCGACGAAAATCGTGCCTTCGCCGGCAATGGCGAATTTCACCGTCCCGCCAATATCGGCGCCTGCCAGTTTTTCATTCAGCTCGGCGGCTGCGCTTTCCAGAAATTCGCTCATCTTTCGTGTCCTCCACTCACAAGCGCGTGTCACCGTGGACAATGCGCTTCGCGCCGTTACATTCAAGGGCACTATGATCAAACCTTCGCATATTCTCAAAGGTGTCGTTGCGGCAACATGGTTGGCGGTATTCCCGACCCATGCCGGCGCGCAGGAGGCTGACCTGCGGGACGAGGCGCAGTTGCTCGAGCGGCTGAAAGAAGCCGAGCCCGGCGATGCCGACCGGATCGAGGCGCAGCTGCGTGCGGTCTGGGCGCAAAGCGGCTCTGCCGCGATGGATCTGCTGCTCAAACGCGGGCAGGACGCGTTAGAGGTCGAAGACTTTGACGCAGCTATCGGCCATCTGACCGCGCTGACCGATCATGCCCCCGAGTTTGCCGAAGGCTGGGTCGCCCGCGCCACGGCCTACTACCTCTCGGACCTTTTCGGTCCAGCCGTTGCCGACCTGGAACGGGCGCTGGCGCTGAACCCGCATCATTACGAGGCGATCATTGGCCTTGCCATCATTCTTGAACAGGTGGGTTATCCGAAACTGGCCTTTGACGCCTATGAGCAGGCGGCCTCTATACATCCCCATCATGAGGCCGTAACCAATGGCCTTGAACGGCTGGGCCCCCGCGTCGGCGGGCAGGACCTGTAAGCAGAGGTAAAAGCCGCGCGCCCCCAAGCTGGTGGGGACGGGCGGGAAAGGATCATGATGGCAGGCGGAGCTTCGCGGGTTGTGGGCGTCCTTGGCCCCACCAATACCGGCAAAACCCATTACGCCATCGAACGGATGCTGGGCCATCGCACTGGCGTGATCGGGCTGCCTTTGCGTCTGCTGGCCCGCGAAGTCTATGACCGGATCGTAGCCAAGCGCGGACCGTCTGTCGTGGCGCTTGTGACGGGTGAAGAACGAATCGTCCCGCCCCGCACGCAATATTGGGTCTGCACGGTCGAGGCGATGCCACAGGGTATAGGCGCGGATTTTTTGGCCATCGACGAAATCCAGCTTTGTGCCGATCCCGAACGTGGCCATGTCTTTACCGACCGTCTTCTGCATGCGCGCGGGCTGCATGAAACGCTTTTTCTAGGTTCGGACACGATGCGTGGCCCGATCTCGGAACTGGTGCCCGATGCCAGTTTCATCCGCCGTGACCGCATGTCGCAGCTGTTTTATGCCGGGCCCAAGAAGATTTCGCGGATGCCTGCACGGTCAGCCATTGTCGGGTTCTCCGTCGATAACGTCTATGCCATTGCCGAACTGATCCGCCGGGTCAAAGGCGGGGCGGCGGTGGTGATGGGCGCGCTGAGCCCGCGCACACGCAACGCGCAGGTGGACCTGTATCAGAACGGCGAGGTTGATTATCTGGTTGCCACCGATGCGATTGGCATGGGGCTGAACCTGGATATCAACCATGTCGCCTTTTCCTCGCTGACCAAGTTTGACGGGCGGCGGATGCGCGCGCTGGCCCCCAATGAATTGGGCCAGATCGCGGGTCGGGCCGGGCGTGGTATGGCGGATGGCACCTTTGGCACCACGGGCGATGCGCCGCCGCTGGAGGATGGCATGGCGCAGGCGATCATGGATCACCGCTTCACCCCCTTGAAAAAGCTGAACTGGCGCAATTCTGACCTGCGCTTTGGCGGGATCGAGCCGCTGATCCGCTCTCTCGAAGCCAGCCCAGACGACCCCACCCTGATCAAGGCGCGGGAGGCGGATGATCTGATCGCGCTCAAAGCGCTGTCACAGATCGCCGAAGTGGTCGCGCGGGCCAGCGATGCGGCCTCGGTCCGGTTGTTGTGGGATGTATGCCGAATCCCCGATTTTCGCGGTATTTCCCATGCTGAACATGCCGGGCTGTTGCAGGCGATTTTCTCGCATCTGCATGAACGCGGCCATGTGCCCGATGACTGGATGGCCCGGCAGGTGCGCAGGGTCGACCGCACCGATGGTGATATAGATGCGATCAGCAAACGTGTGGCCTTTATACGCACCTGGACTTATGTCTCGCAGCGCTCGGGCTGGTTGCGTGATGAAACCCATTGGCGCGAGGAAACGCGCGCTGTAGAAGACAGGTTGTCAGATGCGCTGCACCAGCGGCTGACTCAGAGATTTGTGGACCGGCGCACCAGTGTTCTGCTGCGCCGGCTCAAGCAAAAGGAGGCCCTTTTGGCCGAAGTGAATGACAAAGGCGACGTGAGCGTCGAAGGCGAATTTGTGGGACGGCTCGAAGGGTTCCGCTTCAGCCCGGATGCGGGCATGGCCTCGGGGGCGGAAGCCAAGGTTGTGAAATCCGCGGCGCTGCAGGCGCTGGCGCCGCAATTCCATCTGCGCGCGGACCGATTCTATAACGCGCCCGATACCGAGATCGACATCACCGATCAGGGCGGCCTGATGTGGGGCGAATATGCCGTGGGCAAGCTGGTGGCCGGCCAGGAGGCGCTGAAGCCCCGGATCGAGGTTTTTGTCGATGATATCGCCGGGCCGGATGTGGCGCAGAAGGTCGAACGCCGTTTGCAGCATTTCCTTGACCGTCGCATCGCCGCGCAGTTCGAGCCGTTGATGAACCTGCAAAAGGACGAAGAGCTGACCGGGCTGGCCCGGGGCTTCGCGTTCCGCATGGTCGAATCTTTTGGCATCCTGCCACGCGGGCAGGTCGCGCAAGAGGTCAAGGACCTCGATCAGGAGGCACGGGGCACGCTGCGCAAGCATGGCATCCGTTTCGGCCAATACACGATCTTCATGCCGCTGCTGCTGAAGCCCGCGCCGACGCGGTTGCGTCTGGTGCTTTGGTCGCTGGCGCAGGGATTGCAACGCTTCCCTGATGCTCCGCCGCCGGGTCTGGTGACGATCCCGGTAGAAGCCGATGCGCCGCAGGGCTATGCCACGATGTGCGGCTATCGCGATGCTGGGGACCGCTCGATCCGGATCGACATGCTGGAGCGTCTGGCCGATATGCTGCGCGGTGAAGACAGCCGTGGCGGCTTTGAGGCCAAGGCGGATATGCTGTCGATCACAGGCATGACGCTGGAGCAGTTCTCCGATCTGATGCAGGGTCTTGGGTATCGCGCCGAAAAAGGCGAACGCGTGAAGGTGAAGCCCGAGCCTAAGCCGGAAGAGGCGGCAGCAGATACCCCTGAGGCTGAAGCCGAACTGGCTGCTGTGCCCAGTGACACGCCGGACATACCTGCGACTGCGGATGAAACCGACGCGCCTGCTGACGCTGCAGAAGCGCCCGCTGATGCCGCTGAGGCTGTGCCCGTCGCGGTTGAGGCGGTTGCAGATACCTCTGCGGATGTCGACGCCACAGTCGAAGGGGCACCCGCCGATGCAGAGACCTCCGCCGAGAGCGATGCCTCCTCTACTGAGCCAGAGATGGAGGTCTTCTTCACCTTTACCTGGGGCCGACAGCAGCAGCGCGGTGGGCAACGTGGGCAAGGCCGTGGCCGTCAGGGTGGAGGTCAGCGCGAGGGCGGTCAGCGTGATGGGCAGCGTCGCGGTGGTCCGAGACGCGACGGCGACAAATCCGACCGCAAGGACTTCAAAGGAAAGCCGCGTGGCAAGGGCAAGCCGGGCCGCGATGATCGCGGCGGCACCAAGTCCAAGACATTCTCGGCCCGTCCGCCCAAAGACGAGAAGAAGATCGATCCTGACAACCCGTTTGCAGCGGCCCTGATGGGGCTGCGCGACAAGTCGTGAACGACGGCGCGCGCCCCAAGCTGCGTCTGGACAAATGGCTATGGCATGCGCGGTTCTTCAAAACCCGCAGCCTGGCCGCCAAACAGGTGAGCGAAGGGCATATGCGTCTGAACGGCGCGCGGGTCGCCAAACCCGCGCAAACCGTCAGCCCTGACGATGTCGTCACCTTCCCGCAAGGCAAACACATCCGCGTGATCAAGGTCGTCGATTTGGGCACGCGGCGCGGTCCGGCGCCCGAAGCGCAGGCGCTTTACACCGATCTGGACCCGCCTGATGCCCGGAACAAGGAGGCTTTTCCGGAAAATCCGGCCTTTGAAGGACAGGGCCGCCCGACAAAGAAAGATCGTCGCGCTCTTGATCTTTCCCGGTCCCGAACGCTTGAATGACCAGCGTGGCTGAGATACCCCGTTACCGACAACGCGATTGCCGCCGGAAAGAGAGCCAATGACCTACATCGTCAACGACAATTGCATCGCTTGCAAATACACCGATTGTGTCGAGGTCTGCCCCGTAGATTGTTTCTACGAAGGCGAGAATATGCTGGTGATCCATCCGGACGAATGTATTGACTGCGGCGTCTGCGAACCTGAATGCCCCGCAGATGCGATCCGCCCGGATACCGAGCCAGACACGGAAAAATGGGTCGAGTTCAACCGCAAATACTCTGAGTTGTGGCCTGTGATCATCACCAAGAAAGATCCCCTGCCAGAGGCAGAGGAGCGTGATGGTGAACCCGGCAAGCTCGAGAAGTATTTCTCGGAAGCGCCGGGCGAAGGCGGCTAAGCGCGAATCGGATTCCCACGATTCGCTCGGATCCGCTCCAAAATGATGGCTTTGGGCCGCCTGAATGTCCTTGAAAACAAGGCATATGGGTTGTTGAGCCGTGCCGTGGCTTTCGAGGGCTTAAAATTTGTGCTATAAGCTTGGTCTGAATGTTTGTGACCACCGAACATAACCCTGCCGCATCGCGTGACGGTGGGGACGTAGCTTTGACTGAATGATCGGCTGACCGGAATCCTTGGGATTTCGTGCAGGATCGTTTTGTTGCGTCGTGTTCGGCGAAAGAACCGAGGATGCTGACTGCATGACCAAGACCAAAAAGCCCGATTTCCGTCCGAATGACTATATCGTCTATCCCGCGCATGGCGTCGGGCAGATCCTGTCGATTGAAGAACAGGAAGTTGCCGGGATCACGTTGGAACTGTTCGTCATCTCCTTTGAAAAAGACAAGATGACCCTGCGTGTTCCGACCAACAAAGCCACTGAAATCGGCATGCGCTCTCTTAGCTCGCCGGACGTGATTTCGAAGGCGATGACAACGCTCAAGGGCAAAGCCAAGGTCAAGCGGGCCATGTGGTCGCGCCGGGCACAGGAATATGAACAGAAGATCAACTCCGGTGACCTAATCTCTATCGCCGAAGTAGTGCGCGACCTGCACCGCACTGATGATCAGCGTGAGCAGAGCTATTCCGAGCGTCAGTTGTATGAAGCGGCGCTGGACCGTCTGACCCGCGAAGTGGCCGCCGTGTCCGGCGGTGACGAAATTGCGGCTGCCAAGAAGGTCGATGAGGTTCTGACCTCTCGCGCCGCTGCGGCCTGATCTGCTTGCGATCTAAGCGACAGAAAGCCCGGTGATCCATGATCACCGGGCTTTCTTTCTGCGACAGCAAATAGGGTTGGGATGATGACAAAGCGGTGTGCACTGGTTACGGGCGGCAATCGTGGCATCGGCCTTGCCATTGCGCAGGGCCTTGTAGGGCAGGAGATGGATGTGGTGATCGGTGCACGCGATGCCGACGCTGGCACCACAGCGGCCAAGCAGATTGGCGCGAGATCCATCATATTGGATGTTTCAGACCCTGACAGTATTGAACGGGCTTGCGACCAGCTGGGCCCGGTGGATGTCTTGGTGAACAATGCCGGCGTGTTGGGCAGCGGGGCTGTTCTGGATGATCCTGCCGAGTTTTCCATGTCGATAGCCGTCATGGTCGCGGGCCCTTACCTGCTGATGCATCACCTCGTGCCGGGGATGCGGGATCGCGGCTATGGCCGCGTGGTGAACCTGTCTTCCGGATGGGGCGCGTTTTCCGACGGTCTGGAAGGTCCGGCCTCTTACGGAGTGACGAAAGCGGCGCTGAACGCGCTGACGGTGGCCGCTGCGCGGACATTGCCGGATCACGTGAAGGTCAATGCGATGTGTCCCGGCTGGGTGCGCACGCGCATGGGCGGGGCGGGAGCCACTCGGTCCCCCAAGGAGGGCGCCGATACTGCTATCTGGCTGGCGAGCTTGGGCGCGGATGGGCCGACCGGTGGGTTCTTTCGCGATCGCAAACCGATAGACTGGTGATCCACTACAAAAGCGTCACAAGCGTCAGCAGCAGGGTGAGTTCCACCATCTGTTGCGTTGCCCCAAGCACATCGCCCGTCTGACCGCCCAGCTTTGCGCGGGCCACAGTGCCGACCAGACCCGCTGCGCCGGACCCCAAAACAACTGGCAGCAACACAAACGGTCCAAGAGCGATCAGCGCGACGCCAAGCCCAAGCGCCAAGGCGACCCAGACAGGCCAGATGGCCGGGCGACCCACGCTGTGAGATAGTCCGCTGTCACGGGCATGGGGCAGGGCGGCCATCAAAGCGGGCAACCCGGCCCGCGAAAACGCGCCTGTTGCAATCAGAACCAAAGGGCTGAGAGGCAAGAGCAGGATCAATGCCTGCCAGCGCAGGCCAAGAGACAGGATCAACGCCAGCACGCCATAGGTGCCGATCTGGCTGTCCTTCATGATCTCAAGCCGTCTGTCCCGCGTCCAACCGCCCCAAACGCCATCTACCATGTCGGCCAGCCCGTCCTCATGCATCGCGCCTGTCGTGATGATCTGGGCCGCAATGGCCAGCCCGGCGGCCAAAGCCGGAGAGAGCCCAAGCCACAGGGCCAAGGCGGCACAGGCAC
>JABSSB010000102.1 GCA_013214715.1 Paracoccaceae bacterium
GACCTGGCTGCGGCTTTGATCGACGATCGACACAGGCTCCCCGCCGACGACGGTGTCATAGACGAAAAAGGCAATCGCCACCAAAAGGATCCCGCGCGCGATGCCGAACAGGAACCCAAGCCCCTGATCGATCCCCCCAAGGGCAGAGCGTTGGACCAGCGTGGAAAAAAGCGGAGTGAAAAAACTGACGATGATCAGTGCGACGGCAAAGGCCGCGGCAAAAGCGGCGATGATTGCCAATTCGCAGCTATCGGCCAGAAAATCACCCAGTACCGGCACCTGTTTCATCAACGGCTCGACCGTGGGCGCCAGCACAAAGGCCACGATGGCAGCGGCGATCCAGCCCAGGATCGCCAGCGTTTCGCGCACCAAACCGCGCGAATAGGCCAGAATGCCGGACAACACGACAACTGCTGCTACGACCCCGTCGATGATGGTGAAACCTTCCATTGCCTTGCCCGTCCTCTGACTGTGTCAGCCTTATGATCTCTCCCCGGCGCCGAAAATCTCGCCGACGAATCCCGCCAGATCTGGCGGTCGTGTCAGGCTGATACCGTCCAACTGTGGCGGTTTCCCGCCCGCAGGGGCTATTGCAGCGGTGAAACCAAGTTTTTGCGCTTCTTTCAACCTGTTTTCCGATTGTGACACGGGTCTGAGGGCACCAGACAGGCTGATTTCGCCAAAAATCACCGTGTCAGAGGGCAGCGCGCTGTCTTCGCGTGCGCTCAGTAACGCCGCGGCAACGGCCAGATCGGCGGCCGGTTCGCTGACCTTCATGCCGCCGGCCACGTTCAGATAGACGTCCAACCCGGCAAAGGGCACGCCGCAGCGCGCCTCAAGCACAGCGAGGATCATCGCCAGCCGCCCACCATCCCAGCCCACGACCGACCGGCGCGGCTGGCTGTGCGGGGTGGGGGCCACGAGGGCCTGAAATTCCACCAGCACGGGCCGCGTCCCTTCGATCCCGGCAAAGACCGCAGCACCGGGGCTGGGTGTGCCGCGATCGGACAAGAACAGGGCTGATGGGTTCTTGACCTCGGCCAGCCCACGCCCGGTCATCTCAAAGACGCCAATCTCATCGGCGGGACCAAAGCGGTTCTTGACTGCGCGCAGCAGGCGGAACTGATGCCCGCGCTCACCTTCGAAATACAGCACTGTATCAACCATATGTTCGACGACGCGCGGCCCGGCGATCTGGCCTTCCTTGGTGACATGGCCCACCATGATGATCGCCACGCCCTTGCGTTTGGCGAATGTCGTCAACTCATGCGCGCAGGCCCGCACCTGCCCGACCGAGCCGGGGATGCTGTCCACCGCATCCGACCACATCGTCTGGATCGAATCGATGATCACCAGACCGGGGGCCTCGGCCTCCAGAGTGGTCAGGATATCGCGCAGATTCGTTGCCGCCGAAAGCTGCACCGGGCTTTCGGTCAGACCCAATCGCTGCGCCCGCATCCTCACCTGGCTGCTGGCCTCTTCGCCCGAGACATAAAGCGTCTTGACCCCCAAGCGCGCAAACCGGGCTGCGGCCTGCAACAGCAGGGTGGATTTCCCGATCCCCGGATCGCCCCCCACCAAAATGGCCGCGCCATGCACAAGCCCGCCGCCCAGCACGCGGTCCAGCTCCCCAACGCCCGACATCTGGCGCGGCACGGGCGCCTCTTCGGTGGCCAGATCGGTCAACGGGATGCGCTTGCCGCGCTTGCCCGCAAGGCTCTTGCCCCCCGGCCCGGTCGAAAGCGGCGCGTCTTCGGTGATTGTGTTCCATTCCCCGCAACTGTCACAGCGCCCCGACCATTTCGAGGTAACAGCCCCGCAGGCTGAACAGGTGAATGTGGGGGAAACGCGCGCCATGTTTTGGTGATGCCTCAGCCTGTGGGTGGGGTCAAATGCTCAATCTGCCGGGCGCTCGGTCAGCCGGTCCAGAACCAGCCCAGCCAGCACGCAGCCGGTGAAGAGATACAGACCCCAGGCGACCTCGATCCGGCCAACGCCAATGGCGCGGAACAAGGTGATATAAATGGCGACCAGAAAAACCTCGGCCATAGCCACCTGGCCCAGCAACGCCAAGAGGCGTGACGCCCCCGCATCGGCCCAGCCCGCCGCGCGCGCCAGCAACCACGCGGTTTTCGCCAAAGGCGCCAGAATTGCGCAAACTGTGACGATCAGCGCCAGAAAGATATCACTGTCAAACAGCGCCCGGATCGCCGACAGGACCGAGACTTCGGTCAGGCCAAAGATCGGCAGCACACCGGCGCGCAAAAGCGGTGCGGCCCAAGCCAGCGGATAGAGGACAAAGAGCAGCCCACAGGCCACGATCAGCACGCGTTGACGGGTCACCGTACGGCCTCGATCGGACCCTCTGCGCGGCCATGGATGAATTGATCCAGATAGGGATCATCTGCGGCTTCCATGTCTTTCACGGGTCCGGTCCAGCGGATTTTCCCGCCATGCAGCATCGCAACGTCATCGGCAATGGCGCGCACGCTGCTCATGTCATGGGTGATTGTCATGGCCGTCACACCCATTTCGGTCACGATCTCGCGGATCAGATCATTGATCACGCCCGCCATGATCGGGTCGAGCCCGGTGGTCGGCTCATCGAAGAAAATGATCTCGGGCTCGGCCGCAATGGCGCGGGCCAGACCGACACGCTTCTGCATCCCGCCCGACAGCTCCGCCGGGAAACGGTCGGCCACATCCGGTGTCAGTCCAACACGGCGCAGCTTGTCAATCGCGATCTCGCGCGCCTCGGCGGTGGGTTTTTTCAACGCGCCGCGCAGCAGGCGAAAGGCGACGTTCTGCCAGACGGGCAGCGAGTCAAACAGGGCTGCGCCCTGAAACAGCATCCCGAACCGTGCCAGAAAGGCGTCGCGGTCGCCGCTGTTCACGTCTTGCCCGTCCACGGTGATTGTCCCGGCATCGGGCGTGACCAGACCCAGCACGCATTTCAATGTCACCGATTTCCCCGTGCCCGACCCGCCGATGATCACCATCGACCGGCCTTTGCCGATCTCAAGATCGACACCGCGCAAAACGGCGTTGTCGCCAAAGGACTTATGCACCCCATCCAGACGGATCATACCGAGAAAAACACCCCCGTCAGAAGGAAATTGGCCGCAAGGATCAGCACGGCGGCGGCCTCTACGCTGGATTTCGTGGCGCGTCCCACGCCCTGCGCGCCGCGGCCCGATTGCATTCCGAAATAGCAGCCCATCGTGGTCGCGATCAGCCCAAAGGCCGCACCTTTGACCAGCGATGATACGATATCGCGCATTTCAAGGAAATTGACCGTGTTCAGCAGATAGGTCGCCGGGTTGAAGCCCAGATTTTGCACCGCCACCGCATAGCCACCCGCGATCCCGATGATATCGCCCACACCGACCAAAAGAGGCACCGTAACCAGACCGGCAAAGATGCGCGGGGCCACAAGATATTTCATCGGATGGGTCGACAGCGTGACCAGCGCGTCAATTTGCTCGGTCACTTTCATCGTGGCAATCTCGGCCGCGATTGAGGATGTGACCCGCGCCGCGATCATCAGGCCCACCAGCACCGGGCCAAGCTCGCGCACCATGCCGATGGCCACGATCTGTGGCACCACGGCCTCGGCATTGAACCGCGCGCCGCCGGCGTAAATCTGCAGCGCCAAAGCGCCACCCGTGAAAATCGCCGTCAGCCCCACCACAGGCAGCGACAGCCAGCCGACATTCAATAGGGCCTGCAGGATTTCCCGCGGATAGAGCGGCGGGCGCAGCATATGGCTGAGTGCCGACAGCGCAAACAGCGCCACCCGCCCCACAGCGGCCAAAGCGCCCAGAACCCACCGGCCCAGCGCGCCAAGGGGCGCCAAAAGGATCATGCCGCCGCCACACCGCTGACCGGCGCCTCGGCCCGCGCATAGCGTGCGCCAAGCGAGGTTAGGATTTCATACCCAATCGTCCCGGCGGTGGCAGCCAAAGCGTCCACCCCCTGATCCGGGCCAAGAATGTCCAGCGCCTCGGGCGCATCTGCCAGATCTGTCACATCCACCGTTATCAGATCCATCGACACGCGCCCGACCACGGGGCAAGAGGTGCCATCGCGCCACAGATCGGCCTGCGGCCCCATCGCGCGTATCAGCCCATCGGCATAGCCCGCCGACACGGTTGCAATCCGGCTGGGGCGCGCGGCCGTCCAGGCATTGCCATAGCCCACGGATTCGCCCGGTTCGACATCGCGGATCTGGATCACTGGCAAGCTCAGCGACACGACGGGCTGCGCGTCGAGGAAGGGCGCTCCGCCATAAAGCCCGATACCCGGACGGCAGAGGTCGAAATGATAGGCCGGGCCCAGCAACACGCCGCCCGTCGCCGCCAGTGAGCGCGGGATCGCCATCCCATAGGTCACGGCGGCGAATTTCTGTAACTGGCGCCCGTTCATCGGGTGGTCCGGCTCATCCGCGCAGGCCAGATGCGACATCAGCAGCGTCGGGCTGAGTTTGTCGAACAGATGCTTGATCGCGGCAAACTCAGCCGGTTCCATACCCAGCCGGTTCATCCCGCTGTCGATCTGCACGCCAAAATCATGGCGGGGCAGGGCGGCGACATGGCGCTGCATCTGCTCGATCGAGTTGATCATCGGCACCAGCTTGTGATCGCGCAGCAAGGGGGCATCGCCGTCCATATGCCCGGCAAAGACATTGATCACCGGCCCATCGCCCAAGGCGCGCCGCAAGGCAGCCCCTTCTTCAGCGACAGCGACAAAAAACTGCCGCGCGCCCGCTTTGGCCAGCCGCTGCGCCACGCGCCCTGCGCCCAAACCATAGCCATCGGCCTTGACCACCGCCGCGGTGGCGCTGTCGGTCATTGCATCCAGNGCCCGCCAATTGGCCTCAAGCGCGTCCAGATCGATTGTGAGTGTGCCTGTTCCCATGCAAGCCTTGATGCCAAATGCGCCTGCGGGGTCAAGCCCAAAGCCGCATATCGCGCCCTTCACCCCTGTGAATTACTGCACAAGCCCCGGTACTGGCAAAATCGTGCGCGACCGGATCAGGTTGTCCAGATCGTCGCAGACCTGCTGGCTTTCGATCTCGCAGACCAGCTTGCGCGAAATCTCAAGCGCCAGGACCGAGGTCTCATAGGCAAACCAGGCGCAGACCAGCGCCGTCATCAGGATCAGCGTCTGGATCACGCGATCTTTCACGATACGGGACAGAGTCTGGATCATGGCACATGCCTTTCTACACCGCGGTCGAGTACGCGGCTCAGAGCGGGACAGGTGTTGCAGTTTTCAATCAGATGCGGTGGCGCATCGGCCAAAACCCGCCAGTCACCTCACGCAATGTGATCGGTCGTCCAGAACAGGGCGGATCAATAATCCGGCCCGTCTTCCTGCCAGGACTGCGCCAAATTGCCAAAGCGGGTGAATTCGCTCTGGAAGGCGAGCTTGACCGTGCCGATGGGACCATGTCGCTGCTTGCCGATTATGACTTCGGCTTTGCCTTCCAGCCGCGACATGGCTTCGATCCACTCGTTCATCTTTTCAAGTTCGTGATCGGCGGGTTTCTCCCGCTCTTTGTAGTATTCCTCTCGGAACACAAACATCACGACATCGGCGTCCTGCTCGATGGAGCCTGATTCACGCAGGTCAGACAGTTGCGGACGCTTGTCTTCGCGGCTTTCCACCTGACGAGACAGCTGCGAAAGCGCCACAACCGGGATGTTCAACTCTTTGGCGATGGCTTTCATACCCATCGAAATCTCGGCGATCTCGTTCACACGGTTGTCGCCATTGCCGGTCCCCCGGCACAGCTGGAGGTAGTCGATCACAATCAGATCCAGCCCATGCGTCCGCTTCAACCGCCGCGCACGTGCCGCCAACTGCGATATCGGCAGCGCGGGCGTGTCATCGATAAAGAGCGGGCATTTCTCAAGATCTTTCGCGGCCTCGATGAAGCGGCGAAACTCATCTTCGGTCATGTCGCCCTGACGGATCTTGTGCGACGAAATCTCGGACGCTTCGGCCAGGATGCGCGAGGCCAACTGCTCGGCGCTCATTTCCAGCGAAAAGAACCCGACCACACCGCCATCCAGGGTGCCTTCTTCGCCATCGGCTTTCAGCCCGCGCTTATAGGCCTTGGCCACGTTATAAGCGATATTCGTCGCGAGAGAGGTTTTGCCCATCGACGGACGCCCGGCAAGGATCAGCAAATCCGACGGGTGCAGCCCGCCCAGTTTCTTGTCCAGATCGACCAGCCCGGTCGAAATCCCGGCCATGCCGCCGCCGCGTTCATAGGCGGCATTTGCGGTATTCACCGCCTCGGTCACAGCCGAAACGAAGGATACGAACCCGCGTTCCGCCTGACCTTTTTCAGACAGCTGATAGAGCTTCTGTTCGGCCTGGATGATCTGCTCGTCCGGCTCAGACCCCAATTCGATCCGCACGGCCTGATCGGTGATGTCCTGCCCGATCTGCATCAATTCGCGCCGCACGGCCATGTCGTGGATCATCTGCGCATAATCGCGCACCGCAAAAGACGAAATCGCCGCGCCCGACAGACGCACCAGATATTCCGGCCCGCCCAGCTCGGCCAGCCCGGCATCTTCCAGAAAATAGCCTTTCAGCGTGACCGGTGAGGCCAGCTGGTTCTTGGCAATCCGTCCGGCCGCAATTTCGAAAATCCGCTGATGGATCGGATCATAGAAATGATCCTTTGTGACGATGCTCGACACGCGGTCGAACAGGTCGTTGTTGTTCAGCAGCGCACCCAGCAATTGCTGTTCCGCTTCAACGGAATGCGGGACAGCGGCGCTGTCAGATGCGGCAGTATTGGGGTCGATCTGGGCTTCGGCGTTCATACGGCTTTGACTGTGCTATGACGGAGCTTTGGTGGGCAGAACATGCGGTTTAGCTGCGGTTTATCCCATTTCCAAGACCCGCGCATCGGGAAGAACTCTGGGGGTAAGCCTGTGGAAAACCCGCATCGCGTGATCATGCTATGGTAGCACGGCAGGGCCCATCCGCAAAATCTTGTGGTTTTGTGACAATCTGTCTATTTTTGACCACAGTGAAGCCGCAATGCGAATCGCGGCCTGTCCTGTTTCGCCCACAGATTTATCCACAGTTTTTTTCCTGCGACTATTTCTTGTTTGCATCCTGCCACTTACGGGGATTGTTCAGGAATTCCTCCACTCCCTCAAGGGTCGCCGCATCAAACGCGCCCGAGGCTTTNGCCTCGGCCAGAACATCCCACCATGTGCACAGGTAATGNAGCGCCACGCCGTGATCGCCCAGCGTCTTTTCGGTCTCGGGGAAGATGCCGTAATAGAAGATCACGGCCGTATGGCCACAGGATGCGCCGGTCTCGCGGATGGCATCTACAAAGGACAGTTTCGACCCGCCATCCGTGGTCAGGTCTTCGACCAGCAGCACCCGGTCCCCTTCGCCCATGGCGCCTTCGATCCGGGCATTGCGGCCATAGCCTTTGGGCTTCTTGCGGACATAGGTCATCGGCAGGGCCATCCGCTCGGCGACCAGCGCGGCAAAGGGGATGCCCGCGGTTTCGCCGCCCGCGATATTGTCAAAGGCTTCAAATCCGGCCTCGCGCATCACGGTGACGGTCAGGAAGTCCATTAAGGTCGAGCGGATGCGCGGAAAGCTGATCAGCTTGCGACAGTCGATATAGGTGGGCGAAGGCAGGCCCGAGGCCAGCGTGAACGGCTCACGCGCATTCAGATGTACCGCTTCGATCTCCAACAGCATCCGGGCGGTCAGGCGGGCGATTTCTTCGCGAGTCGGATACGAGGAGGGGATCATCGGCAGCAGTCCTTCTTTGGGTGGGTCAGAGGGCGCATAGGCCATTGTGCCCAAAAAAACCAGCCCGCGCGGTCAGGCGCGGGCTGGCAGATCATGTTGCGCCGCAAGCGGATCAGAAGATGAAGTCGTTGGCCTTCAGATCGCCCATCTCGATGCCGACCAACTCGATCGAGTTCGGCCCCGATGTGATCAATGCCCAGCCATCGTCGCTTTCGCCAAGATGGTTGTTCTTGAGATCGGTAAAGCCCGTGATCGCCTTGACAGCCTTGAGGTTGATCTTCTCCTGATTGCCCTTCGTGCTGAAATCCTGAATGCGGTCATCGCCAAATTTGCCTTTGTAGATGAACACATCAGCGCCTTTCCCACCTTCAAGGAAGTCGTTTCCGGCCCCACCTTCAAGCCGGTCCTTGCCATCGCCGCCGAAGAGGTTGTCCGCGCCTTTCAAGCCGCGCAGCGTGTCATTGCCTTCACGGCCATCGAGGGTGTTGCCCTTTGAGCTGCCGATAAGCGTATCCGCGAACTTGGACCCGCGCGCGCTTTCGATCGAATTCAGCGTATCCTTATCGCCAAAACCATCGGTCGCCTGGCCTTTGCCCAGGTTCACGGTCACGCCATTATCGCCGCCTTCGTACCGATAATCGCGATCATATCCGACCCGGTCATTACCGGCCCCGCCATTAATCGTGTCGTCCCCTTCAAGGCCACGGAAATACTCATCTTTCTTGCCGCCGGTCAGAGTGTCGTCAAACAGCGACCCGCGCAGCATCTCGATACTGAACAGCTTGTCCTTATTGCCGTAGCCATCGGTGCCGGTATTGTTGGCCAGATTGATATTTACCGCACCGGGATCACCGCGATAACTGACCTGGTCAAAATCGCCTGCGCCGCCGTTGAACGTGTCATTGCCTTTTGAACTATCGAAATAGTCGTCGCCCCCAAGGCCGCGAAAATTGTCCGCCCGGTCGGTGCCGCGAATACAGTCATATTCCGACGACCCAACGAATTTCTGACCTTTCAGTTCTGTGGCCAGCCCGAAATCACCCCAGTCGATGGTGCGGTTGGGGCCAAAGGCGCCCGAGATCGGCCCGGCATCAATGATCTGGTCATCGCCATCAGCAAATTCGTACCACCCGTCATCGGTCAGGACCGAGTCGGGCAATTTGTCGCCGCCAACGAAAAAGATGTAATCCGTGGCCACGACACTTTCCGGCGCGTCCCAATTGATCGCAAGGATCTGCGTCGTGCCGGATTGGTTGCCTACTTTCCAACGGACCTGACCAAGCGATTCGATAAAGTCGTCTTCGCCGGCATCGCCGCCCAGGAAGCCTGCTGCCTGCTCGCGCTCGATCAGGCCGTCGGTGTAATCGGTGCCGCCGATCGTGGCGACAAATTTGTCACCGCCATCAAGATCCGAAATCGGCAGCGACTCATTGGGATCCGGGTCTGGGGTGTTCGTGTAACGGAATGTGCCGTCATTGCCGGTATAGATGATCCGCAACTCTGTCGGAGAAATCTCGGCTCCGGTGGTGCGGCCCTTGTTGTTGACCACTTCCTGCCAGCGGATACCCTCAAATACAACTGTTGTCATTTTGTGCTCTTTTCGTGTCTGTAAATTTCAAGAAAGACGAATCCGACCCAAAACGGCCCGGCTGTTCACCCC
>JABSSB010000103.1 GCA_013214715.1 Paracoccaceae bacterium
AACGCCGCTTCCAGAGCAATTTCCACCATCTCTCCAAAACTGCGCTCTCGCTGATCCGACGGTAGCGCCTCTCCGGTCAGCAAATGATCGGAAACGGTCAAGACGGCGAGTGCGCGCGCGTTCCAGCGCGCAGCCAAAATGTAAAGTTCTGCAGCCTCCATTTCGACGCCGAGAACACCGTGTCGTGTCATTTGCTCGGTGAGATCCCGGCGTTCATCATAAAAAACATCCGATGAATAGATGCCGCCGACATGCGGGTTGACACCTTTTGCACCGGCGGCGTCTACCGCTGCGCTCAATAGCCCGTAATCGGCACAAGGGGCAAAGTTCAAATCTCGCATGATGCCACGCGAGGGCGTGCTCATCGTGGTTGCCGTCATCGCAATGATGACGTCACGGATCGCAACGCTCTCCTGCATCCCGCCGCAAGAGCCAATACGGATCAGGGTCTTTGCGCCATAGTCCCGGATCAGCTCATTGACGTAAATGGACAGGGAGGGCATCCCCATACCGCTACCCTGGATCGTCACCGGGTTGCCACGCCATGTGCCTGTAAAGCCAAGCATACCCCGTGTTTCATTCACAAGGCGCGCATCCTCAAGAAATGTTTCCGCCGCCCATTTTGCCCGATATGGATCTCCGGGAAGCAGAACAGTTTCTGCAATTTCGCCCGATTCAGCGCCAATATGAACGGTCATTTAGTAGTCCCGAATCACGTTTTGTCAGATTGCGAGGTCGGTGATTTCACGACCGTTTTGCAATGCCTCATGTACCCAATTCGGTTTGCGCCCGCGCCCGGACCAAGTCTGGTCAGGATTTTCCGGGTTGCGGTATTTAGGTTCAGATTTTGCACGTTTCCCCGGTGCCGATTTGCCCGAGCCAGTCAATTCATCCAGCGAAAATCCAAATTCTGCCGCTGCATTCCGCGCCGCGACCAAGGCTTCTTTTCGGTCGCGATCTGCTGCGGCAACGATAGCCTTTTCAACATCCGCTTTTAGTTGCTCCAGTTCGCTACGCGACATCTCTGAAAGGTTCATTCGTGCACTCCACAAGGCATCGGTTTCACAAAGCTGAGTACAGGTTTTATCTAGTACTTTAAAGCCAATTTCAATAATGGCCGCAAATACGGTGCCGCTATTTTCACTATGTCTCAGTTAATTCTACAATATCGTGCATTATATTGTTCAGTTCGAAGTTCTTCGGTGTGTAAATCCGGGCGACTCCCATTCTTGCGAGGCTTTCTGCATCATCATCCGGGATGATTCCGCCGACCACCAAGGGCGTTTTGCTGAGCCCGGCTGATTCCATCCGTTTCAAAACATCCCGGACCAGCGGCAAATGACTGCCTGACAGAACCGAAAGACCAATCACATGCGCTCCGGTATCCCGGGCCTGGTCGACGATTTCTTCCGGAGTCATGCGGATGCCTTCATAATGGATCGCCATGCCACAGTCGCGCGCGCGAGAAACGATTTGCTCCGCCCCGTTTGAATGCCCATCAAGCCCCGGCTTGCCCATCACAAACGTCAAGCGGCGGCCCAGCCGGTCCGACGCGGCATTCACGGCATCCCGAAGATCGTCCAAACCTTCGGTGCGGTTTGACACCGACGCCGCAACGCCGGTTGGTCCCCGATACGTGCCGTGGACTTTGCGCATCTGTTCCGCCCATTCGCCGGTTGTGACCCCGGCTTTGGCTGCGGCGATGGAGGCGGGCATGATATTATCGCCAGACTGCGCCGCACGGCGCAGGTCTTGCAGGGCGGTCTGCACGGCTCCGGCGTCACGCTCGGCCCGCCAGGCGTTCAAGCGGTTGATCTGATCTTGTTCTACGGCCGGATCGACGGTCATGATGCCGCCATCGCCTGTCATCAGCGGCGACGGTTCGCCACTGGTGAATTTATTCACGCCGACCACGACAGTTTCACCCGCCTCGATGCGTGAAATCCGGTCGGCATTAGCCTCAACCAGACGGGATTTCATATATTCGATCGCGCCGGTGGCGCCGCCCATACTGTCGAGGTTGGCCAGTTCGGCCCGTGCACCCTCTTTCAAGGCTTCGACTTTCGCATCGACCACCGGGTTCCCGTCGAACAGATCCCCATATTCCAGCAGGTCCGTTTCATAGGCCAGGATCTGCTGCATTCGCATCGACCATTGCTGATCCCACGGGCGCGGCAGGCCAAGCGCTTCGTTCCAAGCGGGCAGCTGCACGGCGCGTGCTCGCGCCTTCTTCGACAACGTCACAGCCAGCATTTCGATCAGAATGCGATAGACATTGTTTTCTGGCTGCTGCTCGGTCAGGCCAAGTGAGTTGACCTGCACCCCATATCGGAAGCGACGAAATTTGCTGTCTTCCACGCCATAGCGATCGCGGCAAATCTCGTCCCATAGATCAACAAAGGCGCGCATCTTGCACATCTCTGTGACGAAACGGATGCCGGCATTTACGAAGAAAGAAATCCGACCGACAAGTGCGGGGAAGTCTTCGGGCGCCACGCGCGGGCGCAGCTCGTCCAGAACGGCTTGGGCCGTTGCGAGGGCAAAGGCCAGTTCCTGCTCGGGCGTCGCGCCGGCCTCTTGCAGGTGATAGGAACAGACATTCATCGGGTTCCATTTCGGCACGTTGGTATAGCAGTACTCCGCCACATCCCCGATCATTTTCAGCGACGGCGAAGGCGGGAAGATATAGGTGCCGCGGCTGAGATATTCCTTGATCAAATCATTCTGCACCGTGCCCTGTAGCTTGGTGACATCCGCGCCCTGTTCTTCAGCCACGGCGATATAAAGCGACAGCAGCCAGGGCGCCGTTGCATTGATTGTCATGGACGTATTCATCTGTTCCAGCGGGATCTGGTCAAATAGGGTGCGCATATCGCCCAAATGTGCCACGGGCACACCCACCTTACCCACTTCTCCGCGCGACAGGACATGGTCGCTGTCATACCCGGTTTGCGTGGGCAGGTCGAAGGCCACTGAAAGACCCGTCTGACCCTTCGCCAGATTGCCCCGATACAGCGCGTTGGAGGCTTTTGCTGTCGAATGGCCGGCATAGGTGCGGATGAGCCAGGGGCGGTCGCGGGTGGTCTCGGTCATGGCGCTCTCCAGTGGGCAAGAATATTTCGTCGAGGCACTACAGATAGCAATTTTGCACCGATGTCAATTCGCCGCGACGCGGCGTAGCTGATCGATACGCAACATATCTTTGGTAATAAAATTTCAAGAATTGGCATCCAGCCTATTGCAAAGTTGCGGAGCGCTGCGTATTCCATCCAAAACGCCGCGATTCTGCGCTGCGGCACAGCAACATCTAAAAGGAGACGCCGATGGCCTTGGATACCGATGCTGGCATTGCGCCTTACGAGGCCCCCGAAAAGGACCTTTATGAGATCGGTGAGTTCCCACCTTTGGGCTACGTGCCGAAGCAAATGTATGGCTGGGTTCTGCGCCGCGAGCGCCACGGAGACCCCGACAAAGCGCTAGAGCGTGAAGTGGTCGATGTGCCCAAGCTCGACAGTCATGATGTGCTGGTCCTCGTGATGGCGGCGGGCGTCAACTATAACGGTGTCTGGGCCTGTCTGGGCCAGCCGGTATCTGTGTTTGACGGTCACAAACAGCCCTATGCGGTTATCGGCTCCGACGCGGCCGGGATCGTGTGGGCCGTCGGCGATAAGGTCAAGAACTGGAAAGTGGGAGATGAAGTTGTCATCCACTGCAACCAGGATGATGGCGATGACGAAGAATGCAATGGCGGCGACCCGATGTTCTCGCCAAGCCAGCGCATTTGGGGTTACGAAAGTGCGGACGGGTCGTTTGCGCAATTCACGCGGGTGCAGGCGCAGCAGTTGATGCCACGACCCAAGCATCTGACCTGGGAAGAAAGCGCCTGCTACACGCTGACGCTGGCGACGGCCTATCGTATGCTGTTTGGCCATCCTCCGCATGAACTGCGCCCGGGCATGAATGTGCTGGTCTGGGGCGCCTCGGGCGGTCTTGGCTCTTTCGCGATCCAGTTGATCAACACCGCTGGTGCGAACGCAATCGGCGTGATCAGTGAGGAAGACAAGCGCGAGTTTGTGATGAACCTCGGCGCCAAGGGCGTGTTGAACCGGAAGGATTTCAACTGCTGGGGGCAGTTGCCCACGGTGAACACGCCGGAATACAAGGAATGGTTTGCTGAAACACGCCGTTTCGGGAAGGCGATCTGGGACATCACAGGCAAGGGCAACAATGTTGACATCGTCTTTGAACATCCCGGAGAGGCGACATTCCCCGTGTCGACCTTTGTCGTCAAACGCGGCGGCATGGTCGTGATTTGCGCGGGCACGTCCGGCTTTAACTGCACCTTTGACGTGCGCCACATGTGGTCGCATCAAAAGCGTCTGCAAGGCAGCCATTTCGCGCATCTGAAACAGGCAGCGGCAGCCAACAAGCTGATGGTCGAGCGGCGTCTGGACCCATGTATGTCCGAGCTGTTTATGTGGGCCGATTTGCCCAAGGCGCATATGAAGATGCTTCGTAATGAACACAAACCAGGCAATATGGCCGTTCTGGTGCAGTCGCCTGAACCTGGGCTGCGCACGCTGGAAGAAGCATTGGACGCCCGCCGCTAAGCTGGTGGTATCCGGCCCGCCGCACAGGTAGGGTCGGCGCCATGACCGAAGCTCTGCCCATCACATTTTCCGATGATCAGGCCACCGCATTTGATGCGGTGGCCGACTTGCTGCGTCAGACTGGAATTGACCTGGATGATGCTTTGCTGATCCCGCCCAGCGACAAAGGGGGCGGGGTCATTGCCGTGATGGGNAAGGCCGGATCTGGCAAGACGATGCTGCTTGCTAAACTCTATGAAGCGCTCGAAGAGGCCGGGGTCGAGATCGTCTCGGGCGATTACGAAAGTCGCAAGCGCAAGGAGCGTCGCACGCTCGCTATTTTGGCCCCCACGAACAAAGCCGCGTCGGTCCTGCGATTTCGGGGTGTCCCGGCCACGACGATCCACCGCATTCTTTATACCCCGGTTTATGACCCGGAATATGAACGCCTCGCCGAGTGGCTGGCAGGGCAGGGCGACCGGCCCGAGATCGAAGGGCTGACGGACGAAGCGCTTGACCGGGCGCATGCGTTTTTCCAGACCAATAAATCCGTGCCGGGGGCTTTTGCCGCCGCGGGGCTGCGCGGGTCGGATTTCATCACCGGCTGGAGCCGTCGGGACGACCCGTTGGATATCGGCTTCATCGACGAAGCGTCCATGCTCGACAACAAGCAGTTTGAGGACTTGCAGGAGATCTTTCCGACGCTGGTTCTATTTGGTGATCCCGCGCAGTTGGCGCCGGTCAAACAATCCGGTGAGATGGTCTTTGACAAATTGTCCGAGCCGCGCCGCCTGTCTTTGGCGCGCATCCACCGGCAGGCGGATGACAATCCGATCCTCGATCTGGCTCATGTGCTGGCCGATCCGCAGCTGGAGTTTCATCATTTCGAAGATATGGTCCAGGACAAAGCCCGCGCGGATGATCGCGTGGTCTGGGGCCAGCGGGTCGAGGTTGATCTGATGGCGCGTTCACCCGTGCTGGTCTGGCGCAACGCTACGCGAGTGCGGCTGATCCAAGCATTTCGGACGGTCTATGGCGCACCGGACAGCGAGCTTTTGGAAGGGGAACCGCTGATTTGTGACGGGATAGAATTGCCGCTGAAACATCGCAAGAAGCGGCTGGATCTTGAGGCGCGCGGCCTGATCAAGGGCGCGCAAGTGATCTATCTTGGTCCCGGTCGGAAGCCTGGCTTTTCGCGGCTGCATGTGATGGGTGCCGAGGATCCACAGGTCTCGGCTGCGTCCATCATAAAAATTGAAAAACCGGATGAGGAAGAGCCGTTCATCCCCTTTGCCGCGCGGATGGGGGCCACGTTCCTGCATGGTGCCGCTGTGACGATTCACAAGGCGCAAGGCTCGCAATGGGAACAGGTGCAGGTCTTTGCCCCGGACATTTACACAGCCGCGCGAATGGGCCGAAGTGAGGCTGGGCAGCCCTTGTGGAAGCGTTTGGCCTATGTCGCGATTACGCGGGCGCAGGAACGGCTGATCTGGGTGGTGCGCAACCGGCTGGCCAAGCCCAGTCAGGCGTTGAATGTTGAAGATCTGCGCAGTGTGCCCAAAGCAGCGCTGTCGCTTGAGGCGCAGTAGGGCGGGGTTTGCTCGGCCCTACATCAGCTGCCCCGCAAGGCGCGGAAGGCTGCGGACGCGGCCCAGCCCGCGATGCAGGCAATCATGATCGACATCAGCCCATAGATCGGCGCCTGTTGGCGTGACAGATTATAAAGGAACCGTTCCAGCCCAACCTTGCGCACCAGGATGACCGTTTCGAATTTTGACACGACCTCTCCGTCGCGGGTCAGAAAAATGCGGGTCGGATAGGTGCCTTCGGTCAGATTGGCCGGCATTTCGATCGAGGTTCGAAAGAGCGTTTGCTGATCCAGTATGACCTCTCCTGCCAGCTGCTGATAAACACCTTCGGCGCGGCGGATGCGGATCAGGGCTTCGGTAAATTTTCCGCTGTCCGAAATGGAAGGGGGGGCACCCACCGAGCGGATTGCGCGGTCAATGCTGATCCTGTGGCGCAGGTCTTCAGTCTGGCTCAGCACGTCGTCCAGCGGTCCGGTTGTGGCCACGGCATAAAAGCTGGGAGCCAGATCCACCTCGACTCGATCGGTATTGATCCAGATACCAAAGATGTTGGACTTGCGGCGCACCTCGATTGGTGTCGAAGGACCAGCAACAGTGATCACGACTTCCAGCGGTTCATCGGTATTGATTGGGCTTTCGCGGCGCACAGCGCCGAAGATCAGAATGTCATGGCCATCAAAGCTGGTGGTGATCGCAACCCGATCATCGCTAAGGCCCAACACAACATCTTCAGCCCATGCGGGCATGGCCAATATCAAAAACGGGATCAGCCAGCGCAGCATCTTAGCCGACCACCGGCGCGAGGGAGTAAAGCTCCGCCGGGCGCAAGATCAAATCCAGCGCCAGCTTGCCGCAGACCGCCAACACCAAGGCCGCCAGAAGAATGCGCAACTGTTCAGCCTTCAGTTTCAGACCGATCTGTGTGCCGACCTGCGCGCCAAGCACGCCGCCGATCAGCAGCAATAGCGCCAGCAGCACGTCGACCGTGTAATTCGTCGTGGCATGCATCATGGTCGAAAAGGCGGCCACAAAGATGATCTGAAACAGCGATGTGCCCACAACCACTTTGGTCGGCATCCCCAACAGATAGATCATTGCGGGCACCATGATGAACCCGCCGCCCACGCCCATGATCGCCGACAGCATCCCGACCGCCCAACCGACCAGCAGCACCGGGATTACTGAGATATACAGGCCTGATGAGCGGAACCGCATCTTTAACGGTAACCCATGCATCCAATAATGCTGCCGTCGCGAGGCGGGGCGGCCCGGATTTCTGCGGCTGCGGCGGATCGCGTTCAGGC
>JABSSB010000104.1 GCA_013214715.1 Paracoccaceae bacterium
CAATTGATGGCGCGCTTCCTCCTGTCGCCGCTCCATCCGGCCGAAACGTATATGGCTGAGGTTTTTGACCCATTCGAAATAGGACACGGTCACACCGCCGGCATTGGCATACATATCGGGGATGATCACCGTGCCGCGTTGGCGCAGAATATCATCTGCCCCCGCCGTGATCGGGCCATTGGCGGCTTCGATGATCAGCGGCGCCTTGATCCGGTCGGCATTGAACAGGTTGATCACCCCTTCCAACGCCGCCGGGACCAGAATGTCGCAGGCCTCTTCCAGCACGGTGGGGCCGTTTTTGACAAATTGGCCTTTGGGGAAGCCGTCGATGCCGCCATGTTTGACAATCCAGGCCCGCACCTCTTCGACATCCAGACCCGACGGATCGAAGAGCGCCCCGTCGCGTTCGATGATTCCGGTGATGATGCAGCCATCTTCCTGAGACAGAAACTTGGCCGCGTGATAGCCCACATTTCCCAAGCCCTGCACGATCACGCGCTTGCCATCCAGCTTGCCGGTCAGACCGGCCTTGGCCTTGTCTTCGGGGTGACGAAAAAACTCGCGCAGCGCATATTGGACGCCGCGCCCTGTCGCCTCAACCCGGCCGGAAATGCCGCCCTGATTCAATGGCTTGCCGGTGACGCAGGCGCGCGCGTTAATATCTGTCGTGTTCATGCGCGCATATTGATCGGCCATCCAGGCCATCTCACGCTCCCCCGTGCCCATATCTGGGGCCGGCACGTTTTGGGATGGGTGGATCAGGTCGCGCTTGGCCAGTTCATAAGCAAAACGACGTGTAATCCGCTCCATCTCGTATTCGTCATAGTCCCGCGGATCGATGCGCAGCCCGCCTTTCGATCCGCCAAAGGGCGCTTCCACCAGCGCGCATTTATAGGTCATCAGCGCAGCCAGTGCCTCGACCTCGTCCTGATTGACGCCCATCGCATAGCGTATACCGCCTTTGACAGGCTCCATATGTTCGGAATGCACGGCGCGATAGCCGGTGAAGGTCTTGATCTCGCCCCGCAGACGCACACCGAACCGAACCGTGTAGGTGGCATTACAGACCCTGATTTTCTGCTCAAGCCCGGGAGACAGATCCATCAGCGCCACGGCGCGATTGAACATCAGATCAACGCTTTCGCGAAAGCTTGGTTCGGTGGTGGGGTTGGTCATGCATTCCTCCCATGCTGCCCTGCAGCGACTCAGCGTTATTGCAACCTTGAGACAAGAGTAATTGAAAAGGTTAAACAAATCAGGCTTTTCGAATGACAAACAGAAGACATTTTCTGTCAAAAACCCTGCCCCATTTCAGCCAAACTCCTCTTGTAGCCTTTGCACAAATTCTGAAGGCTCGACCGCGCCGCCTCCGGCGCGGCAGGAGGGGTGTTATGAGACAAGTCTTTTTGAATACGCGCGCGATACGCGACGAACGCGGCTCGCTATCACTGTTCAACATCATCATGTACATCCTGATGCTGGCCGCTATCGGCTTTGGCTGGGACGTGATGCGGGTCGAATATGAACGCGCGGCCCTGCAATATAATCTGGACAATGCCGCTTTGGCCGCTGCCGACCTCGATCAGTTGGACACGCCTGCAACTGTGGTGGTCAATTACATGACTGCCGCCGGGTTGGGCGATTATGTCAGCGCCGATGACGTCATTGCAGACACCACCAACATCAACTCCAAGACGGTGTATGTTGCGGCCGAGCGGTCGTTCAACAGCCTCTTTGCCGGCACGGTGTTTGAACTGACGGATATGACCTCCATCGACATTCCGGCAGTCAGCGAAGCCAAGGAAAGCGTTGAAGATCTGGAAATCACACTGGTGCTGGACACCTCCGGGTCTATGGATGAGGACACGACCTATATTGACGACAACGGCGCTACACGGACGCGGTCAAAGCTGGCCAGCCTGAAGGTGGCGGCCAAGGATTTCGTGTCTGACATGGTCGCAAAGACCGAAGATGGCAAACTCTCCATCAGCATCGTGCCCTATGCGCAGCAGGTCAGCATGCCGCAAGAGGTCTTTGACCTGCTGCCCCATAGCAACGAACATAGCTATTCGCGCTGCATCAATTTCAGGACCTCCGACTACCAGCGCTATGGGCTGATCCTTGATGGCAGCCGCACCTATGATCAGACCTATTTCTTCGATGATCGCTCGGAATACTGGGTCAATGACGATGATCGCAGCCACGGCTATTCCGATGGCCGCTACAGAAACCCGGACTCGCTGGTCTACAGCTATAACTGCCAGAACGAGACTTGGCGCGATGCAATGCTTTTCCAAAAAGACGAAGAGACACTGCACGATTATATCGATGCGTTGGGGGCTGATGGCTGGACCTCGATTGACGTTGGCGTCGTCTGGGGGGCGGCCACGCTGCATGAAGATTTCAACGCAATCATCAACCCGCTTGCGACCCCAGCTTCAGATGGCAACAGCTATGTTCCGGCCGAATTCTCTGATCGCCCGCTGGACAGAAACGTACGCGACAGCATCAAGGTGCTTGTGGTGATGACCGACGGCCAAAACACCACGCTGCGCGAAATCAAGAACAATTTCCGCCTCGATAACACGGAAACCGGGATCTACTGGCACGAAGAAGACCAAGTCTATTCTCAGTGGAGCGACACCGATAACTCCTACGGCTACTATGAAAAGCGTTTCACCAGTCCCTCTGACTTCTTCGAAACCAATTCCTCGGAGCCGTATAAAGGGGATGAATCGATCCAGCTCAGCTTTGCTGAACTGGTGGCCAAGGCCCCAACAGAACACATTCGCACGAGGTTTTATGCCGCGATCCCCGATTTGGAAAACACCAATCCACGCAACAATTATGGACAGAGAGCCAAAGACACGCGCACGCTCGATGCCTGTGCCGCAGTCAAATCGGCTGGTATCCAGGTCTATACAATTGCCTTTGAAGCCGGTGCGGATGGCGAGGCCGTTCTGGACCTTGATCCGACGACCGGACGTGGCTGCGCAAGCTCACAGTCACATTTCTTCGATGCACAAGGCGGGCAAGGTCTGGAAAACGCCTTCAACGCCATTGCAACATCGATCAGTCAGCTAAGGCTGACGCAATGATACGCCGCGGACTGCGCCTATTCCGCCGCGATGACGAAGGCGGTGTGAACTCGATCGAATTTGCGATCCTGTTTCCACTGTTTCTGTTCTTCCTCGTGGCCGCCCTCGAAATCTCATGGCTGGCAGTGCGTGTGGCCATGTTCGAACGCGGCGTGGATTTCGCGATACGCGAAATACGCCTCTCGACGGGAACGGCGCCCAACTATGCAGAGGTCAAGACACTGATTTGCGAACAGGCAAAATCGATCGAAAACTGTTCGGACCATCTGCGGCTTGAGATGATCAATGTCGATCCGCGTAACTGGAACGGCGTTCTGGCCGACGCAACCTGCAGCGACCAGTCCGAAGAGATCAACCCGCCCGACCCTTTGTCGGTTGGGATCGAAAATGAGCTGATGATCATGCGCGCCTGCGCCCGGCTTTTGCCCTTGGTACCTGCGATGGGGATCGCGCAGTTCTTCAATCTTGGCGCAGATGACCGGTTCCAAGTCTATTCGCTCAATGCCTTTGTTCAGGAACCCACATCATGACCGATGCGCTTACTCTCGTTCGCCGCGCATTGCAGCTTCTGCGTCGGGACGAACGCGGTGCGGCGGTGACCTTGGAATACATCCTGTTTCTGCCGGTTCTGCTGTTCACCCTGACCGGCGGGTATTTTCTGTTCGACGCCTATCGCGAGCGCATGCTGGCGCAGAAAGCGGCCTTCACGCTCAGTGACCTCGTCTCGCGAGAGACCATGGAGGTGACGAACGAATATTTAGACAGCATGTATACGCTGATGGATTACATCACCCGCACCGCCCGCCCCGAAGGCATGCGGATGGATGTGGTGCAATGGGATGCCGAAACATCCAGCTTTTCGTTGACATGCACGGTGACGCGCGGCAGCGGGCTGGACCCGCTGACCAATGCCGATGTCGAGGATTATGACGAACGCCTGCCGGCGCTGGCCGATGCGGAATCTCTTGTGATCATCAACACACGCTTTCGCTACACGCTGGTCGATTATCTGTTGAACCAGGAACTTGTGCTCAAAGACTTTGTTTTCGTGCGGCCGCGCTTTGCGCCGACTGTAACCTGCGACTCAAACGCCAACGAATTAGCGAATGAAGGCGGAACCGATTCCAGTGCCGAAGGCGCTGAATTCTGACAAGCCACCGCAGGGCGCAACTTATGCGTCCCGCCCTGCCCCGTCGCGCTCGAAAAGCTGCGCTGCGATAATTTCAGACATGAACTTCGTCTGCGAGGCAGCCGTCACCCCGCCAATCGCGACTCGCTTGCCAAACCGCCACCAAAGCCCCGGCTCCCAGGCTTTGGCCATGGGGTCGCTGCCATGGATGAGAAAACCGTTCGAGGGTTTGAAGGCAAACATACCGCGTTCGACTTGACGGATCTGGTCCATCGCAATCACGACCTGGCCTGTATTGTCGCGTAACCCGTCACGAGTGAGTTCAAGCCAGTTCGCCGTCGCCCGGCGCAGCCGATCCGCCAACCACAAAGACCCCGCGCCCATCGCTATGAGGAAAATCTGCCAGCCCAGCGTCGGCGGTGTGCTGATCGCGACCCACAGCAACAAAAGACCGAGGCTGGCCATCAGGCTTACCGCCAGCCACCGTCGCGGCGCCGAGGCGCGCACAATGGCCAATACTTCACTGTCCTGCATTCCCTGCCCTTTCATCGCATCCGCCGTTCAGGTGACCTGTTTTACCCGGAATCGCAATGGGCAGTTGCGATGGGGCTGGCCTTTGTTACCCCCGCGTGACACGCACCTCGGCTCCAGGCTCTTCCGGTTCATCATCAACCATCTCCGCCGGAAACCCCGGCGCGCGCACATCAAGCCCCGTCGCGCCTTCCAGGCGCTTGATCACATTCGGAGACAGCTCCCGCGCCCCGAACCGGGCGATCCCATCGGCAAAGATCGAGATCAGAAGCGGGTTCAACTCCAACGGGACACCCGCGCGATCGGCCACCTCTTGAAACAGGCCGATATCCTTGGCCACCAGATCCATCGTGAACGAGATATCGCGCGACCCGTTCAGGATCACCTGGCTTTCTGTCTCATGCACGAAGGATGTCCCCGATGAAATCCGTATGGCTTCATAAGCGACACCCAGATCCATGCCCGCGCCTTTGCAAACGGTCAGCGCTTCGGCGCAGCTGACAAGATTGGCCGTGGCCAGGAAATTTGTCACCACCTTCAAAACCGAGGCCGAGCCCAAATCACCCGTATGCAAAATCTGTCGCCCCATCACGGTCAAAATCGGCAGAATACGGTCGAATGTCGCCCGATCACAGCCCGCAAAGATCGAGATATTGCCCGTATCCGCCCGATGGCACCCGCCCGAGACAGGGCAATCTACCGCAGCGCCACCGCGTCCGATCACATCGGCGCCAAGGCGTTTGACTTCAGCTTCATCCGTGGTGGACATCTCCATCCAGATCTTGCCCGCACAGACCTCGGGCAGCATCTGCTGCATCACGGCGTCCGACGCGGCAGGACTGGGTAGACATGTGATCACAGCCTCGCAGTCCCGCATCATCGCCGCCGGATCGCCCCCGTCCTGCGCCCCTTGCCCCACAAAACGCGCCACCAGATCCGCGTTCAGATCATGCACCTGCAATTTGATCCCGTTCCGCAATAGACTCCCGGCCAGTTTGCCCCCGACATTGCCCAGCCCGATAAACCCGATTTTCATGCCCTCTCCCTTCGGTGCCTTGCGTGTTTGTGACAGGCTGAGATGCCAGCGGGAGACCTGTCTCAATCAAAAACGACCTTGAGGCCGATGCGCGACACGCATCAGCCAGCCCCCGTATTTCTTCTGTTGGAAAATACCCGCGCCGCAGGCCCTGCCCGGCCCAAACCCGGGCGGTCCCGCCTCAGCGGGACTTGCCCCGGGCGGGAGGCTGCAGCCTCAGCCGAATTGCCACAGCATCGGTTCAAACCGATAGCCGTCGCCTTCGGCCACCAGATGGCCGAGACCGGGAAAGCCGATATGCGCCCCGGCAATCGGCACCGCATCGCTGGAGACCATGTCAAAGACCCGCATCCGCGTCTGCCGCGCCATGTCCTGATCGGTGTCAAAACCGATGGTCACTGCCGGCATGGCAAATTGGACCGGCGGCACATGCACCACATCTCCTGCGATCAAAAGCTGCGCGCCATTGCTCTCCAACATCAGGCCCGAATGCCCCATGGTATGACCCGGCAGATGCATCAGCGTCAGGCCAGGCGCGATCTCGGCACCGTCTTCAACACTCTGCACCTTGTCGCCAAAGGCCGCCACTGCGCCGCGGGCCATATCGAAAAAGCCCTGGAACTCGGCCGGGGCGGCGGCTTTGAACTCGTCATTGTTCCAAAAATCGATATCCGCCGGATGCACCATCAACCCGGCTTCGGAAAACGGATTGCCTGCCTCGGTCAGGATGCCGCCGATATGGTCAGGATGCAGATGCGTGGCAAAGACCGTGTCGATGCTGGCCGGATCGATCCCATGGGCCGACAGGCTTTCCGACAACTGCCCCAGCGTCGGCCCAAAAGCCGCGCCCGTGCCTGCATCAACCAACACGCGCCGATCACCTGTTTCGATCAGAAACGCATTCACCCCGGTTGGATGCGCCGGGCCGGACAGAAAAGCCGTTTGCAATTGCGCGGCAAACTCTTCGGGTGTGATCCCGAACATCGCGCTGGCCTCGATGGGAAGAAACCCGTCCAGCAACGCTGTGATTTTGATATCGCCAATCGTAAAGCTTTGCGCGCCAGACAGGCTTTGCGCATTCAGCTGCACCACCTGCAACCCTGTCGTCGCCGCCAGCGCGGCCGATGCTGATTTCAGAAACTCTCTGCGATCCATGGACCTTCTCCCTCTTTGGCGCTCACCGCACCCGACCGTGAGAGTAGAGCAGTCCAGCCCTTACTCAACCCACTTGGTGCCCTAATGCACAAAGCCCGTTCGCTCACGCGGCTTGGACAGGGCGCCTGCCCCGCCTAGGTTCAGCGCCAAAGATACCGCCACAGGAGCCATGCAAATGTCCCTCAGACCCACATTGGAAACCCGCCATGCCCTACCCACGATGGAAGGCGCCGGGGTCAAGCTGCACCGCGCCTTTGGCTTTCAGGACCCCAGCGAGTTGGACCCGTTCCTGCTTTTTGACGATTTCCGCAACGAAATCCCCGAAGATTATCTGCGCGGCTTCCCCTGGCATCCCCATCGCGGGATTGAAACCATCACCTATGTTCTGGCCGGAGAGGTCGATCATGGCGACAGCCTGGGCAATACCGGGACGTTGGGCGCGGGCGACGTTCAATGGATGACGGCAGGATCGGGGATCCTGCATCAGGAAATGCCACGCGGCAACGCCAAAGGGCAGATGCACGGCTTTCAGCTTTGGGGCAATCTGCCCGCCTCGCAGAAGATGGTCGCGCCGCGCTATCAAGATGTGCAGGGCAAGGATATTCCCGAAATCATCGACGATGACGGCACCCGCGTGAAGGTCATTGTCGGAGAGTTCTGGGGCAAGACCGGCCCGGTCGATGGCATCGCTGCGGACCCGCAATATCTGGATGTATTCGTGCCAGCGGGCGTGAAGAAAACCTTCAAGATCGACACCTATCGCCGGGCTTTTGCCTATATCTTCGAAGGCTCTGCCGCCTTTGCCGATGCATCGCAACCCTCGGGTGTGCTGTTGGAAAAAGAGGTCGCGGGCGAAGAGGTCAATATCCGCGATCTCTCTGGTGATCGGACGTTGGTGCGCTTTGGCACCGGGGATGAGGTCACGCTGCAAGCCGGACCCGAGGGCGTGCGCTTCCTGCTGATCTCAGGCGCTCCGATTGATGAACCCGTCGCCTGGCACGGACCGATCGTGATGAACACCCAGGACGAGTTGATGCAAGCCATGCGCGAGCTGCGCAACGGCACCTTCATCAAACCCGCGCATTGATCCTGAGAGAGGACGGCGCCAGTACGCCGCCCTCTCCACGCAAGTCTTGACCACATATGCCACCGCGGCTTAGCTGTGTGTGATGGTTCTTTTCGACGCGAGTCGACGAGATGAAAAGGGAACACGGTGCGGCCTGTGACAGGCCAATGCCGCGACTGCCCCCGCAACTGTAAGCGGAGAGCGACCCCGAACCGCCACTGTGCCATTTTGTTGGGCATGGGAAGGCTGGGGAAGCCAAGACCCGCAAGTCAGGAGACCTGCCATCATGATGTTAACTGACCCAGGCGGGGTGACCTGGAGGGAGATACAGATGTTGAAAGCGGTTCGCGCCCATACTGATCAAACTGCATGCCCCACCGAATTGGAGGTGGCCATGCGCATAGTCTCGACAAATCCCGATCGGCCTGACCGTCAGGCACCGGCACGGACACTCAACCCTTTCAAGGAGTTTGCCAGTGCTTCTTGAACGCACAATTGCACAGCTGGATGTGGGTCAGGTGTCACCCTCTCAGGCGGAAAAAATGGGGCATCTGGGCTATTTGCAATGGCTCGGCGCATTGCCCGGCGAGGCGGGATATCTGCAGGAGGCGATGCGGGCCTATGACATGGCGCAGCCCTTCATCCGAACCTCCCCTGCGGTGGCCGTTTTCTGTCAGCTTCTTATGGCGTCCACGGCCATGCCACTGGTGCCATTGGAGCTGAAGCTGCCAGCCCGCACCCGACGCGGCGGCGCAAAGGCCCGCCGTGATGTTGGGTGACGCATGAGAGGCTTTCCTCCCGAACGGATCGTCTGCCTCACCGAAGAAACCGTCGAAACCCTCTACCTTCTGGGGGAAGAGCATCGCATTGTTGGCGTGTCGGGCTATGCCGTGCGTCCCAAACGTGTCCGCAAGGAAAAACCGCGGGTGTCTGCCTTTACCTCGGCTGATATCCCGAAAATCCTGGCGCTTGACCCTGATCTGGTGCTGACGTTTTCCGACTTGCAGGCGGATATCGCGGCCGAGCTGATCCGCGCAGGCGTATCCGTGATGGCGTATAATCAACGCGACGTAGCGGGCATTCTGGCCATGATCCGCCATCTGGGCACGATGGTGGGCGCGGCAGATCGCGCCATGCATTTGGTGGATCAATATGAACGACGGCTTGACCAGCTGGCCTCGCAATCCGCGGGACAGATGTCGCGGCCGAGGGTCTATTTTGAAGAATGGGACGCGCCGATGATCTCGGGTATCCGCTGGGTCTCTGAACTCATCGAGATCGCGGGCGGGATTGATGTGTTTCCCCAGCAGGCCAAGGCGCAGGCTGCCACGGATCGGATCGTGACAAGCGAGCAAGTCATCGCAGCGGCGCCCGATGTCATCCTCGCATCCTGGTGCGGCAAGAAAGTGCGTCGGGAAAAAATCGCCGCCCGCACGGGCTGGGATAGTCTTCCAGCCGTGCGCGATGCACGCATTTTTGAAATCAAATCCCCTTTGATCCTGCAACCCGGACCCGCAGCCCTGACCGATGGGCTGGACGCAATCGTGCTTGGGCTGGGTCACGCGGATGCCACGCATCCGTAATCGGCGCACCGGCACATAAACCTCACCGGCGTCGCATCGCGTGCCGGTCCGCCATTCCGGTCAAAACAGGTGGATATCCGGAAAGCATGTCGGTGCCAGGACAATCAGATGCAACAAAATGGATCCGGCCACAGACATGACACGGCCTGCCAGCACGAACGC
>JABSSB010000105.1 GCA_013214715.1 Paracoccaceae bacterium
CTGTCATGAAACAGGCTGGCGTTTTGGCGTGCACCACACGTCGCAAAGCGCGCAATCGGGTCTCTTGTGGCTGTATCAGGCATTGGAGGGTCGCGCATGACCGTGATCGGCGGGATCGGTTTTACTGCGCCCTGGTTGCTTTTGGCGCTGGCGGCCTTGCCGGTGCTGTGGCTGATCCTTCGGGCCATCCCCCCGGCACCACGTCGCGTGACCTTTGCGGGTGTGAGCCTGCTTTTGGGCCTGCGGGATGATGAAACTGTGACCGACCGCACGCCGTGGTGGCTATTGCTGCTGCGGATGCTTGCGATTGCAGGGATCATTTTGGGGCTCGCCGGGCCGGTCCTGAACCCGCGTCAGGCCGGCGGGGCGTCTGGGCCTCTGGTCGTGATGCTGGATGCCAGCTGGGCCGGGGCGCCGGGATGGGCGCGCACACAGTCCTTTGTTGCGTCCGAGTTGGAGCGTGCGGGTCAGGCTGCGCGCCCGGTGGCACTGTTGCGGCTGACCGATCCTGAGCCTTTGCAATTTCTGGCGGCTGATGAGTGGCGCGCGCGCCTGCCCGGCATTGCGCCTCAGCCCTGGCAACCGGCTGCACCGCAATTGGCGCAGGCCACTGACATCCTGTCCGGGCTTGAGGCCGGCACAAGCCTGCTGTGGGTCACCGATGGCTTGGATTACGAGGGGCGCGGGGCATTGTTGGCCCAAGCACAGCAGGCGGGTGATCTGCGCATCATTGCAGGCGGTCAGCCGATTTACGGAATGCGCCCGGCCAGTTTTCAGGATGGGCTGGTGAAGCTTTCGGCCTTGCGCAGCAACGCGGGCATAGAGCAAGAGGTGACGATACTGGCGCAAGGGCGCGACCCGGCGGGCATCGAGCGCGTGCTGGCATCTGCCACAGCAGAGTTTGCGGCAGGCAGCACGCTGGCCGAAGCCAGCCTGTCTTTGCCATCCGAACTGCGCGCACGCATCACCCGGTTTGAACTGCAAGGCCAGACTGGCGCAGGGGCTCTGACCCTTGCCGATGATAGCCTGCAACGGCGCGAGATTGCCCTCTATTCCGGGCGCGAAGGGCGCGAGGGGCTGGAGCTGCTGTCGCCGCTTCACTATCTGCGACGCGCGCTTGAACCCACGGCTGATGTGCTGGATGGGCCGCTTTTGCAGGTGCTGCCTGCCAATCCCGATGTGATCGTTCTGGCGGATGTTGCGACGCTCGCCCCGGCAGAGGCGGGGGCCTTGCAGGATTGGATCGATAAAGGCGGCTTGCTGCTGCGCTTTGCCGGGCCGCGCATGGCCGCAAGCGATATCAGCCGCGATGAAGAAGACCCGCTGATGCCTGTACGCCTGCGTAGCGGCGGTCGCAGCGTCGGCGGCGCGATGAGCTGGGGAGAGCCCAAGGCGCTTGCGCCCTTTGCCGAAGCCTCCCCCTTCTTTGGTCTTCCCCTGCCGGAAGACGTGACTGTGACCAGTCAGGTCATGGCTCAGCCCGATCCGACGCTGGCTGACCGCGTGATCGCGCAATTGGCCGATGGCACGCCCTTGGTGACGCGCAAGGCGCTGGGGCAGGGCTCCATCGTGTTGATCCATGTGACGGCGAATGCAGAATGGTCCACGCTTCCGCTCTCTGGCTTGTTCGTGCAGATGCTGGAACGGCTCGCCGTATCGACAACCGCACAATCCATGACGGCCGAAGAGCTCGACGGCACGGTCTGGCGCCCGGTTGATGTGCTGGACGGCTTCGGCACGTTACAGGATGCGGGCACATTGCAAGGTGTCGATGGACCAAACCTGATCTCGGACCCGGTTGGTCCCAATCTGCGCCCCGGTCTGTATGAAAATGGCGACCGCCTGTTGGCGCGGAACGTTCTGGGTGCAGAGGCTGTGTTGGTCGCGTCAAGCTGGCCGGCCGATGTCACTGTCGAAGGCATGACCATGCCCAGCGATCAGAATATTGCTGGCCTGCTGCTCGGCCTCGCGCTGATCCTGCTGGCGGCGGATGTACTGGCCACGCTGGCGCTGTCCGGGCGACTGATGGGCGCGGTGCAGACCGCTGCGCTGGTCTTTGTGGGTCTATTGGCCGTTTCTGCTCCGCAGGCGCAAGCCCAAGGGGCGCTGGCAGAGCTTGAGGCCGCCAACCGGTTGGCACTGGCCCATGTCATTACCGGCGATGCGGCTCTGGACAATCGCACCGCCGCTGGATTGCAGGGGCTGACCGATACGCTTTACTTCCGCACCTCTGTCGAACCGGGCGACCCGCGTGGCGTGAACCTCGAAACTGATGAGCTGGCCTTTTATCCGGTGCTCTATTGGCCGGTTTCCGTCGATCAGCCGCTGCCTTCGGATGTCGCTTATGCCAAATTAAACGCCTACCTGCGGTCAGGCGGCATGATCATTTTTGACACGCGCGATGCCGACGTGGCGGGCTTTGGCACGGCCACGCCCGAAGCGCGGAAGCTTCAGCAACTGGCCCGTCCGCTCGACATCCCGCCGCTTGAGCCGGTGCCCGAAGATCACGTGCTGACCCGTGCGTTCTATCTTTTGCAGGACTTCCCCGGACGGCATCGTGGCGGCACGCTTTGGGTTGAGGCCGCCCCGCCGGATGCCGAGCAAGTCGAAGGCATGCCGTTCCGCAACCTAAATGATGGTGTGACGCCGGTTGTGATCGGTGGCAGTGACTGGGCGGGCGCATGGGCAGTTGATGGCAGTGGGCAGGCTCTGTTGCCAGTCGGGCGCGGTTTCGCCGGGGAACGGCAGCGCGAATTGGCACTGCGCTTTGGCGTGAATTTGGTGATGCATGTCCTGTCGGGGAATTACAAATCGGATCAGGTCCATGTGCCTGCCTTGCTGGAGCGTTTGGGCCAATGACCGGAGAGATTGTGTTTGATCCGCTCTTGCCCTGGCTGGTCTGGGGCTTTTTGGCCGCAGTGGCGGCTGCGGCCTGCGGCGTAGCGCTTTGGCGGGGGCTGTCTGGCTGGGCACTGCGCAGCATTGGCGCGGTCATCGTTCTGGCTGCGCTGGCCGGCCCGACCTGGCAGGTCGAAGACCGCGCACCGCTCAGCGATATTGTGCTGATGATCGAAGACCGTAGTGCCTCTCAACGCCTTTCGGACCGGGCGGCTCAAACGGATGACGCGGCCGAAGCACTGGCCAACAGACTTGGCGCGCGCGAGAACACCGAGCTGCGCCGCCTGACAGTTGGCGATACCGAAGGCGATGGCGGCACCCGGATCATGACTGCGCTGGCCAGTGCCCTGGCCGAGGAGCCATCTGCCCGCATTGCCGGAATCGTGGTCCTGTCTGATGGGCAGGTGCATGACATTGAGCTTGCGCCCGATCTGCCCGCGCCGCTGCATCTGCTCATGACCGGGCGCGAGGGCGATTGGGACCGCCGCCTGATCGTGCGCAACGCTCCGGCCTTTGCGATCATCGGTGAGGAGGTCATTCTGACGTTGCGCGTCGAAGATCAGGGCGATGCGCCTCCGGGCGCCACAGTCGCGCCCATTGACGTGGCCGTCGGTGGCGGCGAACCGCAGCGCTATCAAATCCCGCTGGGCGAAGATGTCGAAGTGCCTTTGACCCTCCAGCATGGCGGACGCAACGTGATCCGGTTCTCGGTGCCGACGGTCGAAGGTGAGATCACAGACCGCAACAACGCGGCGCTGATCCAGATGAACGGCGTGCGCGACCGTCTGCGCGTTCTGTTGGTCTCGGGGGAGCCGCATGCCGGATCGCGCACCTGGCGCAACCTGCTAAAATCCGACAGCTCGGTTGATCTGGTGCATTTCACGATCCTTCGCCCGCCAGAGAAGCAGGATGGGGTGCCGGTCAATGAACTGTCCCTGATCGCCTTTCCAACGCGGGAGCTGTTTCTCGACAAGATCGACGATTTCGACCTGATCATCTTTGATCGGTACAAGCGGCGCGGGATTCTGCCGTCAATCTACCTCGATAACGTAGCGCGTTATGTGGAGGATGGCGGCGCTGTGCTGATTGCGGCTGGGCCGGATTTTGCCACGGCCTCGTCCATCTATCGCTCGCCTCTGTCGCGAATTCTGCCCGCCGGACCGACCGCGCGGGTTCTGGAAGAACGTTATCTGCCGGTCGTGACCGAAACCGGCGACAGGCATCCGGTCACGGCGGGCCTTGATCCGACCTGGGGGGCCTGGATGCGGCAGGTCGAACTTAGCCCCGTTGGAGGGCAGGTGGTCATGTCGGGCGTGGGTGACTCGCCGCTTCTGGTTCTGGATCGCGTGGGGGAAGGGCGCGTGGCGCTTTTGGGGTCGGACCAGGCCTGGCTCTGGTCGCGTGGCTTTGAAGGCGGCGGACCGCAGCTTGATCTGCTGCGGCGGTTGGCGCATTGGATGATGAAAGAGCCTGAGCTGGAAGAAGAGGCGCTGAGCGCCGAGGCTGTTGGACAGACCATGCGCATCACCCGCCGGACACTGGGGGAAGGCGTTGGGCCGCTGACCATCACGCGACCGGATGGCACGGATGCGCGCATGGCCCTGACCCAAGTCGCGCCGGGTCAGTATGAGGCAACCTATGAAGGCCCGGAAATCGGCTTGTACCGTCTAAGCGATGGGGAGGTCGAAACCGTGATCGGGCTTGGCCCAGCCGCACCGCGAGAGTTTGAACAGACGATTGCCTCGGGCGAGATCATGGAACCTCTGATCGACACGCGCCGCGGGGGTATNCTGGCTCTGGAAGACGGCGTTCCTGCCCTGCGCAGCGTGCGTGAAGGCCGCCCGGCTGCTGGTCGAGGCTGGATCGGGCTGACGCCGCGCGGGGCCTATGAAACCCGTGACATAACCCAAACGCCTTTGATGCCNGCCTGGTTGGCACTCTTGCTGATCTCAGGCTTCATCGTGGCCGGTTGGTTGCGCGAAAGCCGCAACTAAGTCCCCAGCGTTAAGGTCATTTTCACCATCTCCGGCCCATTTTGGGATCACGCGGTTTCCGGGGGCCTGGTGATTTGAACAGTCTTTCAGACAAATTGGCGCAAGAGCGGCGCGCGCGGCTCGCGGCAGAGCGACTGCTGGAGCTGAAGCAGAGCGAATTGCGAGAGGCCAATCGCAAGCTCGGCCTGCGTGCTGAAACCCTGAGCCGCCGGATCGGAGAGACCGAAGCCGAAGTTGCCACCGTTCGAGACGAAAACCAGCGGGTGAAATCTGATCTGTCCCGTGCGCATGCCAAAGTCGAACTGGCCGAACGGCGTATGTGGCTGTCTCTTCAGGCGATCCGCGACGGCTTTGCCTTTTTCGGTCAGGATGGCCGCCTGATCGCAGCCAACACCGCTTATATGTCCTTGTTCGAAGATCTTGAGCTGATCACGCCGGGTATCGGCTATGACGTGATCATGGAATTGTTGGTTGGCGAAGGGCTGGTCGATCCGGGAGAGGCCGGACCAAACTCCTGGCTTCAGAAAATGCGTGGGCGATGGCAATCGGCGCGATCTGAACCAGTGGTGATTCGCATGTGGAACGACCGTTATCTGCGCCTGATGGATCAACGAGGGCATGGTGGCGATTTTGTCTCATTGGCCATCGACATCACCGAAACCGTGCAGACCGAAGCCGAACTGGAAGCCGCCCGCCTGCGCGCGGAAGCTGCGAACCGTGCTAAATCGGCTTTTCTGGCCAATATGAGCCATGAAATCCGCACACCGATGAATGGCATCGTCGGCATGACGGATCTTTTGGAAGAAAGCGATCTGGACAATAGCCAACGTCTATATGTTCAGACCATCCGCAAATCGGGCGAGGCCCTTCTGGCCATCATCAACGATATTCTGGATTTCTCGAAGATCGAAGCTGATCGTCTGGATTTGCGCGAAGATCCGTTTGATCTCGAAGCCTGCCTGCATGAGGTCGTCCGCCTTCTCGCCCCGGCGGCTCATGACAAGGGGCTGCTCATTGAGATTGACTTCGACCTGTATCTGCCTTTGCAAGTGATCGGAGATGCCGGGCGGGTGCGGCAGATCCTGACAAATCTGATCGGCAACGCGATCAAGTTTACCGAAACCGGGCATGTGCTGATTCGCGTGTCCGGGACGGCGGGTGAAACCAATGCAGACAGCCATATCAGCATCGCCGTTGAAGACACCGGCATCGGTATCCCGGACAACATGCTCGACCAAGTGTTTGGCGAATTCAATCAGATCGACGATCAGAAAAGCCGCAAGCATGAAGGCACCGGGCTTGGACTAGCCATCACCCGTCGTCTGGTTGAAATGATGGGCGGTGTGATCGCTGTGGACAGCACGCCCGGGGAGGGATCGGTCTTTTCGCTAAACCTTCCGTTTGCTCTGCCCGAGGACATGCCAGCCAGCCCCAACTGGCCCGTCCTGCCGAGCGTTCGTGTCATGTTGGTCCATCCTCATCCGCTGTCGCGGGCTGTGCTGCAGAAACACTGCGCAGGGCTTGGGCTGGATGTATTGACTGCCTCGGGCATCGCTGAAGCCCGCCAGCTGATGGGGCCGGATTTTGGCATGGTGATTACATCTCAGACTTTGCCAGATGGCCAGGGCCGCGATCTGGCTGAACGGTTGCGTTCAGATGGCTGGATGCAAACGCAGATTGCCCTTCTGAACGATGGGCCGCAGCTGGGCCCGGAGGAGCTGCGCTCCGATCATATCGACACCATTCTGCCTGTCCCGCTTGAGCGGGCGTCATTCATTGCCTTTTTTAAAGAGGGCGCGCGCACATTGCCAACCACTGCACTGCCGCCGCCGGACGTCGCGCCGCCCATCGCGCGAGCGATGCGAATTTTGGCCGTCGATGACAATGCTACCAACCGCTTTGTTCTTGAACGCATGATGGATCCGCTGGATATCGACTTGCGTCTCGCCTGCAACGGGCACGAGGCGGTCGAGGCCTATCTTGATCAGGTGCCGGACCTGATTTTCATGGATATTTCGATGCCAGAGATGGATGGAAGACAGGCGACAGGCGAAATCCGGCGTTTCGAAGAGATGCATGGCGGTCATGTTCCGATCGTGGCGCTGACGGCGCATGTCTCCCCTGAAGATCAGGCCGAAATCCTTGCAGCAGGCTTGGACCGTTTCCTGCCCAAGCCGCTTCGCAAACCCGACTTGCTGGCCTTGTTGCGAGAATTCCGACCATCGGAGGCGCGCTCACCCGTGCCGGAAACTGCCGCGCGTCAGGCCTGATATGGGCGTAGAAATACGGGTTTGTCGTCGGTCGAAAGATCCGGCTGATAGGTATAGCCACCAAGATCGAAATCCTTCAAGGAGGCCGGATCTGTCAAACGGTTCTGAATGACGAAGCGGGCCATGGACCCGCGCGCCTTTTTGGCAAAGAAGCTGATAATTTTGGGCTGGCCGGATTTGTCTTCCATGAATTGCGGTGTGATCACCCGCAGTTTCAATACCTTGGGAGCGACAGCCCCGAAATACTCCTGACTCGCACAATTGATCAGCACATCGCTGTCCACCTCGGCGGCGTGGCGGTTCAGTGCTTTGGCCAGATCATCGCGCCAATAGTCATAAAGGGAGGCACCTCGACGGGTTTTCAGGCGTGATCCCATTTCAAGCCGGTAGGGCTGGATCGCATCTAAAGGCCGCAATAGCCCGTAAAGCCCGGACAATATGCGCAAGTGATCCTGCGCCCAGGCCAGCTCATCTTCGTCCAAAGAGGTCGCCTCGAGCCCCTGATATGTGTCCCCGGCAAAGGCCAAAGCGGCGGGGCGTGTGGCTTCAAGCGCCGGATCTGCTTCATAGGCGCGGAAACGATCTCGGTTCAAACGGGCCAGATCATCGGACAAATCCATCAGTTTGCGCAAATCCCCCAGCGTCAGATTGCGCGCTGTCTTGGCCAGTCGCAGGGCATCTGCCCCAAAATCAGGTGTGGTCATGGCCACGTCCCGCTCTGCCCAGTCCAGCCGTTTGGCCGGAGAGATCACCACCAGCATCCCTGCCTCCTTCTTTCTTGCCTGTCCAGCGATCTAGCCCGCCTGCCGCAGCACGTCCAGAAAGGCGGCACCAAACCGCTCTGCGCGCCGATCACCCAGCAGCCTTTCAAGGGTGTGAGGGTCATCGGGCTGCAGCTCGGCCACCTTGGCCAGTTGCGAGGCCGAGCAGGACAAAGGCTTGTCCGTCCCCTCAGGTCCGCGTGCCAGGTCGGCCTGAGCGGCCAAGAGCTGATCATAGAGAGCGCCGGCTTCGCGCCCGGCCAGTTTCCGGCGGGCCGGGTGCGGTTCGCGCACCGGGCCAGCGATGACCGATAGGAACTCTGCCCCGAACTTGTCCAGTTTCTTGCTGCCCACACCATTGATCCGTGCCATCGCATCCAGATCAGTGGGCCGTGTTTCGGCCATTTCAATCAGCGTGCGGTCATTGAAGATCATATAGGCGGGCAGGCCAGCTGCCTCGGCCAGCGCGCGTCGTTTGGCCTTGAGCGCCGAGAGCAGCGGCGCATCCTCGTCCCGCACCAAGGCCCGCACGCGCGGCGTCGATTTCGCGGCACGCAGGCTGTCACGGCGCAGCGTTATGTCTGCTTCACCGCGCAGGATCGGGCGGGCGGCGTCTGTCATGCGCAGGGCACCGTGGCGTTCCGGGTCGGGGCGGGCCAGATCCAGCCCCATCATCTGCCGGAAAATCGCCTGCCATTCGGCTTTCGAATGTTCCTTGCCGACGCCATAGGTTGGCAAAAGATCATGGCGGCGTTGGCGTATCTTGTCGGTATCGCTGCCCAGCAGGATATCGATCAGATGCCCCGCGCCAAACCATTCCTCGGTGCGCAGCATGGCCGACAACGCCTTACGCACTGATGTGGTGGCGTCAAACAGCTCGGGCGGTTTATCGCATAGATCGCAATGGCCGCACGGCTCTGCCTGATCCCCGAAATAAGCCAAAAGCTGCACGCGACGGCAGCTTTGCGCTTCGGCCAGGCCAAGGAGCGCGTTCAGCCGCCCGTGATCAGCCAGCCGCCGTTCGGGCGGGGCGAGGCCCTCGTCAATCTGGCTGCGGCGCAGGCGGATGTCATCAGCCCCGTAAAGCGTCAGAGTTTCTGCCGGGGCGCCGTCACGCCCGGCGCGGCCGATTTCCTGGTAGTAGGCTTCGATCGATTTGGGCAGATCGGCATGCGCAACCCAGCGGATATCAGGTTTGTCCACGCCCATGCCAAAGGC
>JABSSB010000106.1 GCA_013214715.1 Paracoccaceae bacterium
ATATTAATTTCATGATTGTGTACAGATGGCGTCTACATTTCGGATCAATTTGTGCCCTCCGAGTCCAATTCCGTCACCATCTGGATCGCCTTGGATGACGCAACTGAGGCCAATGGATGTGTCTACCTGCTTGAGCGGGATATTGACGCCGAACCTGATCTTGATCCGCATGAATGGCAGGATGACAGCAATGAGCTCAATGGCTATTCCGGCGATGCGCCAGGCACACCCATGGTCTGCAGGGCTGGCACGATTGTGGCCTTTTCCAGCCTAACGCTGCATCGTTCTGGCTCGAACGTCACGGACAAGCCGCGCCGCGCCTATGTGTGCCAGTATTCCCCCGAGCCGATCATCGACCCGGTCACCGGCGCCCCGAAACGGTTTGCAAAGGCGGTGGCGGCTTAGCCCTTCGCCAATCGCCGCGCCTTAAGGTTCGCCAGACCACGCAAATCAGGGTGCTGCGATGCAGCCCACATTTGGACTTTCAGACGAGGTTGCACTGACCAATCGGCTGGCCCAACCGTTCCGGCGTCAACGTCTTGATCCGGCTCTGGTCTCACGCGTATTGGCCTGCTTTGACCTTATCTGTCTAACGCTGGTCGGCTGGTTTGCCGCCTATGCCGCCTAGCCTGCCGCAGCTTTTGACGGGTGGCAACCGTCGGTCTGGCGGTATTTTTGGGCCTTCTGGTGGTTGGCACGATGGTTTCGACCGAAGTCTACCGCCTCTCGCGTTTGCGACAGGCTAAACTTGAAATGCAGGCCATTGGGCTGGGGGTGACCGCGTGCCTTCCGGATGCTTGTGGGACCTGGCCCGGCGCATGGATCTCATGGGGCTATGTCACTGCGGTGGTAGTTGGGGCTGCGCTGCTATGCCTGCTGCGTGGGTTGCTGATTTCACCTTCGGGGGATGGGGCCTTCTAGGCGGGCCTGACCGAACGGCGCGCTGCGCTTCCGGGCGGTGGCGTCGCAGCGCGGCGCCTGATCCGCGGGCTGGCGCAGAAACCAGGCAATGACATCCGCTGCTGTGCCATTTGCGATGACCGGTCGAATGGCCGATCGAGGTGTTGAAGTTCCGATCCATGTATGTCGACCAAACCGACCCGGACGCCACGCAGGTTGTGACGCGCGGAGATGCGCGGGGCACATGGGTCGGCGAGATCATTCGCAACACCTCCCTCGATAAGTTGCCGCAATAGTTCAATGTTCTGGCTGGGGATCTGTCTTTGGTCAGACCGCGGCCCCATGCGATCCCGGCCCGCACTGAAAATGCCGAAGCATTCAAAGATCTGGCGCAGCATTGTTCGGACCGGCACCGCTTGCCACCCGGGATCACGGGCTGGGCGCAGATCCATGGCTATCACATTGGGGTTGCCCATCCGGAGGCATTGGACGGACGGATCGAGTCTGATCTGTGGTGCATTGAAAACTGGTTTGTGTGGCTGGATCTGAATATTCTGATGCGCATGCCGGCCAGTCTGCTGGACAGTGCCAACGCCAATTGGTGTCGCAGGTTGCGCGAATGGGTTGATCGCGCCGCCCTCTTAGCTAGGCTAACGGAACGGATACATCCAAACCTTGTAATCACTGACCAGAACATGCGCGCGATCAATCTCGTCCTGGGTCATTTTCTTGACCACCTCTTCCATCGAAATGGCCGCGTCCGGATCGCCGCCAATGGCCGAGAGCGTGTACCACATGTAAGCGCGCACCAGATCGGGCGCGGGCATGCCGAGCCCGACCTCGTAATACCACCCCACACCCGATTGCGCACCGGGATGCCCTTTCATGGACGATCGCAGATACCATTCAAAGGCGCGCTCGTAATCCTGTTCAACGCCAAGGCCCAGCGCATACATCACACCGATCAGCTCTTCGGCATCCGCATTGCCCGACCGCGCCGCGGGCCAAAGCGCCTCACGCGCTTCGGCAAAGCGGCCCGCTTCCATCAGGTCGCGCGCCTCCTCAATCTCGGCCAGCGCCGGGGTCGCGAACAAAATCAAAAGCGCCACAAGCTTGCGCATCTGGGTCTCCTTGCCTGTCTGGGATCGCCCGTCTTTGCTGATAATCTGCCCGCACCGATGTCCTGGGATGATTTCTTTGCCGTGGACATGGCGCAGGCCGAGCTGGGCCAGCTGTTGTTTTACGATCCAATCCTGTCGGGCAACCAAAACATCTCTTGCGCGACCTGTCACCACCCCGATTTCGGCACTGGCGACGGTCTGTCGCTGGGGATCGGCGAAGGTGGTGAAGGGCTGGGGCCGATGCGCACCGCCGGCACGGGTGACGCTCGCATCCGCAAGCGCATTCCGCGCAACGCGCCGGGGCTTTGGAATCTAGGTCACCGTGATCTGACGCTGATGTTCCATGACGGGCGGCTATCGATTGCGGACACCTATGAAAATGGTTTCAACTCCCCAGCCGAAGAATGGCTGCCCGCCGGGTTTGACAACCTGCTGGCCGCTCAGGCGGTGTTCCCGCTGGTGGCGCAGTTTGAAATGGGCGGGAACCCGAAGGAGAACGAAATTGCCGGCGCAATCCATGACCGGATTGATGCCGCTTGGCCGATCCTGGCCAAACGGGTCCGTGTAACAGGCGATTACGGCGACCGCTTTGTCGCAGCCTTTGACCATCTCGAGACGTCCGAACAGGTCACAATCACAGAAATCGCCAATGCATTGTCGGCCTTCATGATCCACGAATGGACCAGTTTTGACAGCGCCTTTGACGCCTATCTTGCAGGCGATACCGCTGCACTGACCGCGCAGGAGGCGCGCGGGATGGAATTGTTTTATGGAAACGCCAATTGCGCTAGCTGCCATAGCGGCCCGCTGATGACAGATCAGAAATTCCACGCGCTGGCATTGCCGCCCTTTGGCCCCGGACGAGGTCGCAAGTTCGACCCCTATGCCCGCGATGTGGGGTTCATGGGCGAAAGCGATGCGCTGGAGGACGCCTATCGGTTCCGCACACCAAGCTTGCGCAATGTCGCCCTGACCGCGCCCTATGGGCATAATGGCGGGATGCCAACCCTGCGAAAAATGATCGAGCATCACCTTGATCCGGTTGGCTCTTGGGAACGTTGGACGCCCGAGATGGCCGCCCTGCCCGATGCCCCCTGGCTGGAGGCCACGGATTTCGTAATCTGGCAGGACAGCCGCGAAATCGCGCGCCAACGCGCCCGGATCGACATCACGCCGATGGACCTGCCCGAGGCCGATATCGACGCGATCGAAGCGTTTCTGCGTGCACTGACCGGTGAGACCGCGCGCCAGCACAAACTGGGCATCCCGGCCATCGTCCCGTCGGGCCTACCGGTGGAGTTCGGCTGGAGCGGACCGAAGACAGAAGGATAAGACATGAGCCAGTTCAACCAACCGCTGGGCGGCAATGACATGCCGCGCTTTGGCGGGCCCGTGACAATGATGCGGCTGCCACAGGCAGACACAGCTCAGGGGCTGGATGCCGCGTTTATTGGTATTCCAATGGATATTGGCACATCCAACCGTCCAGGCACGCGGCTGGGCCCGCGCCAGATCCGCGACGAAAGCCGCATGCTGCGCCCATACAACATGGCCACCGGGGCCGCCCCGTTCGAGCATTTGCAGGTTGCCGATCTGGGCGATGTGCCAATCAACACATTCGATCTGAAGAAATCGGTGGATATCATCACCGCGCATTACCATGAGGTGCTGTCGCATGGGGCAACCCCTCTGACGCTGGGCGGTGATCACACATTGACCTGGCCCATCCTGCGGGCCATTCGTGCGCGCCACGGGCCTGTGGCCCTGATCCATGTCGATGCGCATGCCGATATCAACGAGCATATGTTTGGCGAAACCGTCGCGCATGGCTGCCCGTTTCGCCGCGCCTGGGAAGATGACTGCCTGATCAATGACAAGGTCTGGCAGATCGGCCTGCGGGGCACGGGATATGCTGCGGATGATTTCAACTGGTCGCGTGACCAAGGCTGGACAGTGGTCACCGCTGAAGCCTGCTGGCATCGCTCGCTTGCGCCATTGATGGCGCAGATCCGTGAGCGGATCGGGGATTCGCCAGTTTATCTGAGTTTTGATATCGACAGCCTGGACAGCGCATTTGCACCGGGCACAGGCACGGTCGAACCCGGCGGGCTCAGCACGTGGCAGGCGCTGGAAATCGTGCGCGGCTGCGCCGGGCTGAACCTTGTCGGCTGCGATCTGGTAGAGGTGTCGCCGCCCTACGACTCGTCGGGCAACACGGCGCTGATCGGCGCGAACCTGCTTTACGAAATGCTATGTGTCTTGCCGGGGGTGCCGCAAGATCCGCCCCCTTTACACAGTTTCTAAGCCTATTGGCCGTCAGACCATAAACAGGATCGCACCATCGTCGATCCAGCCCTGAAGCTCGTTCGGGATCTGCATGTTCTGGTAGATGATGGTGCCTTCAAACACCCCGTGATCATCTGCATCGATCACTAGACCCGCATGGGGCCGGTATTTGATTTGGATTTCGATGATGTCGACATNGGGCAGATCCACCCCAAAGAGTCTAACCTGATTACTGTCATTAGGGGGGACGTCGAAGATGAAATCGACGTCGTCACCGCTGACATATTCGAACGTGTAAGCGCCGCCATTGCCAAACAATTCGTCGCCCATGCGGTTTAGGATCAGATTACCCTTTTTGGTTTCACGGACACGGCCCGTGTCAGTGCCGCCGACCATGCTGTCATCGCCGCCTTCGCCCTGAGCCATGTTATTGCCCGCGCCCAAATGAATGCGGTCATTGCCTGCGCCGGACATCCGGTCGGCTTCGTTGCCACAATTGATAATATCGTCTCCGAGACGCGCCACGACGACTCTCTCTCCACCATTGGTCGAAATGGTGTCGTCCTTGCGCGTTCCGCGGATGATATCGTCGCTATTTGTGCCGTTCGCAACACGTTCGTCGACGCTCAGAACAATGGTCGCGGATTTGCGTCCGGGGAACACGAAGTGATCTTCGATATCCATGCACAATTTCTATTCCGAGGGCGGAAGTGAAGGCGCCGGAACCGGTGGTGGCGGCGGCGGTGTCAACTTCGATCAGGTCGCCCTTGATGTCACGTTCGCCAGCAAGGGTAACGTTTCACGTACGCGGCATTCAAAAAAGCCAATCGGTCCAACTAACTTTGCGGCAAAACCGGAAATTGGCTACTGACTTCGCGGGGTATTACTCTCAGCCCAACGCTGCGACCCTGCCGATAGGGCAAACCACATGCTTCGGCGTCGCGCGTCCAAGCCTTTCGGATAGGCCGGGACACCGCATCACATTCCAGGGGTGAGCGACCCGTCACTTCGGGCCGCTAAACGGTAAGGTCTCGTCACGCGAACCATATCATGCGTGGGTCAAGTCAACAGCTGTCGCATCGCATGCCATGACGCTTTGGGGGTGCGCACAAGCGTATCGAAATCGACATGCACAAGGCCAAAGCGCTTCTCATATCCAAAGGCCCATTCGTAATTGTCCAGCAAAGACCACGCGATATAGCCCTTGACCGGCGCGCCCTGAGCGATGGCCTGCCGCACCGCATCAAGATGCGCATGCAGATAATCGATGCGTGGCTGATCGTTCACCGCGCCATCTTTCAAAACGTCAAACCCGGCCATCCCGTTTTCAGTGATGATCAGGGGAGTGTCTGCGGTGTAATCCCGCGCTAACCGCACCAAGTGATCACGCAGACCGTCCGGGTAGATTTCCCATCCCATCGCCGTTTTCGGCAGGGGTCCTTCGACGGGACCATGCCCCGGCCAAGGCCCGTCCACGGCGCACAGGTTGGAACGGGTGTAGTAATTGATCCCAAACCAGTCCAGCGGAGCCGTAATCGTGGCGAAGTCATCTTGCCAATGCTCTGGCAAATGGGGGGCGAAGCCCTCCATCAGCGCGTCGGGATAGCGGCCTTTGAACATGCCTTCAACGAAGAACCTGTTATAGATCGCGTCATAAATCTCGGCCGCACGCGCAGCTTCAGGGCTGTTATCGGCGGGGTTGGCCCATTCGAAATTGCACACGGCCCCAAGGTTCTGCATGCCGAGACCGCGCATCACCTCAATCGAGGTGCCATGCGCCAGAAGAATGTGATGCATGGCCCGCACGGCCGCGCGGATGTCGCGCATCCCCGGCGCGTGATGGCCCAGAAAATGCGACAACCATCCCACGCACCAAGGTTCGTTTATCGGTGCGGCGTTATAGACGCGATCCCCGATCCGGCGCATGACGACCTCGGTAAACTCTCCGAACCAGCTGGCAATATCGCGGTTGCGCCAACCGCCGCGATCGGCCAGCGGCTGCGGGAGTTCCCAATGATAGAGCGTTGCACAAGGCTTGATCCCCCGCGCCAGCATTGCGTCGACCAGCCGGTCGTAGAAATCCAAACCTTCGGCATTCACCGCTCCGGTCCCGTCGGGCATGACCCGCGCCCATGAGGTCGAAAACCGATAGGCGTCAAACCCGGCATCTCGCACGAGATCCAGGTCTTCTGCGTAGCGATGGTAATGGTCGCAGGCGCGTGCGCCGTCTTCGGCGCCAACCACATTGCCCGGCGTGGCCGCAAAGCTGTCCCAATGGCAGGGCCCTGCCCCCCCAAACTGGGCGCCTTCGATTTGATAAGCGGATGTCGCGACCCCAAAAAGGAAGTCGTCAGGAAAATCTTTGCGAGTCAACGTCATGAACTGTCCTTTCGTGCGGGCCCGGTCGACTGCCCGACAACAAGGTCTGCATCGAGCATTTCGTGGGATGGAACAGGGGCCCGAGCATTAATGAGATCCAAAAGCATCTGAGCTGACCGGCGCCCAGCCTCCCGCACCGAGCTGCGCAGGGCAGTGAAAATCGGGACTTCGGCACCATTGCGTAGATAGGACAAGTCGTCGTCATGCGTGATCACCGACACATCGCGCCCCATAACCAGCCCGGCCTCATCCAATGCCCGCCGCACCCCGATGGCAGGAATCATCGCCGAAACCAGAAACGCTGTCGGCGGATCGTCAAGCGCCAGCATCGCCCGCGCGGCGGCATGCCCCTGAATTTCTGTCATTTCCGAGGCATGCATCAACGCAGGATCCGGCGCGATACCGCGTGCCTCAAGCGAAGAGAGATACCCCAGACGACGGCGATGGGCGAAATCCATATGCTCCAACCCGTTGATCAACCCGATGCGCCGATGGCCCAGATCCAGCAGATGTTCAGCAGCGCGTGCAAAGGCGCTCCGGTTGTTCACATCAACCCAAGGGTAGCTTTCGGGGTCGATATCGCTGGCGCGGCCATGCACAACGAAGGGCAGGCCGATGT
>JABSSB010000107.1 GCA_013214715.1 Paracoccaceae bacterium
GCGCTTGGCGCCTTGGGTCAGGCGGAACAAGGGCGGACGGGCGAGATAGAGATGCCCGGCATCAATCATCGGACGCATCTGGGTGAAGAAAAACGTCATCAAGAGCGAGGCAATATGCGCGCCGTCCACATCCGCGTCGGTCATGATGATGACCTTGTCATAACGCAGATCATCCAAATTGAACCGCGTCCCCATGCCTACGCCCAGCGCCTGCGTCAGGTCAGAGATTTCCTGGTTTGAGCCCAGTTTCGACGAGGCCGCGCCGAGCACGTTGAGGATTTTGCCGCGCAGAGGCAGTAGGGCCTGCGTCTTGCGGTCCCGCGCCATTTTGGCCGACCCGCCCGCGCTGTCGCCTTCGACGATGAAAATCTCGGTCCCGTCGCGCGAGGTCGCGGAACAATCCACCAGCTTGCCAGGCAGGCGCAGGCGCTTGGTGGCGGATTTGCGGGCGGTTTCTTTTTCCTGCTTGCGCCGCATCCGTTCTTCGGCGCGCAAAACGAGGAAATCGAGGATCGCCCCGGCGGATTTCGTGTCGGCCGCCAGCCAATTGTCGAAATGATCACGGACGGACCCTTCGACCAGCCTTTGCGCTTCGGTCGTGGCGAGGCGGTCTTTGGTCTGGCCAACGAATTCCGGTTCACGGATAAAGCATGAGACCAGCGCGCAGCCGCCGGTGATCAGATCGTCGCGGGTGATCTGGGCGGCCTTCTTGTTGCCGACCAATTCGCCATAGGCCTTGATGCCCTTGAGGATCGCGGCCCAGAAGCCCGCGACATGGGTGCCGCCTTCCGGCGTGGGCACGGTGTTACAATAGGATTGGATGAAACCGTCGCGCGAGGGCGTCCAATTGATCGCCCATTCCACCTTGCCAGGCACGCCGAAGCGGTCGCCAAACTCGACGGTGCCGGCAAAGGGCGCCTCGGCATATGTCGTGGCGCCATTCATCGTCTCGCGCAGATAATCCGACAAGCCGCCGGGGAAGTGGAAGGTCGCCTCTGTCGGGGTTTCGCCATCGTCGATGGCAGATTTCCAGCGGATTTCCACGCCCGAGAACAAATAAGCCTTGGAGCGGATCGATTTGAAGAGCCGCGCGGGCTTGAAGCGATGAGAGCCGAAAATCTCGGCATCGGCATGGAAGGTGACCGTTGTGCCTCGCCGGTTGGGGGCCGCGCCGATCTGTTCAACCGGTCCCAGAGGCAGGCCGCGCGAAAAGCGTTGTTCAAAGAGCTGCCGGTCGCGCGCGACCTGCACCACCATCGAATCCGAGAGCGCATTGACCACAGACGCGCCCACACCGTGCAGACCGCCGGATGTCTCATAGGCCTTGCCTGAGAACTTGCCGCCCGCATGCAGCGTGCACAGGATCACCTCCAACGCGGATTTTCCGGGAAATTTCGGATGTGGGTCGATCGGGATGCCCCGCCCATTGTCGCGCACGGTCAGGGCGTAATCGGCATGCAGCTCAACCTCAATGCGGTTGGCATGGCCTGCGACCGCTTCGTCCATCGAATTGTCGAGGATCTCGGCCACCATGTGATGCAACGCGCGTTCATCGGTGCCTCCGATATACATGCCGGGGCGCTTGCGGACAGGTTCCAGCCCCTCCAGCACTTCGATCGAGGAGGCGTCGTAATCGGTCGGGGCGGTCCCGGAGAGGAGGTCGTTGGCCATGTGCTGCTCGTATTTTTTTTGCTGCTTGGGGATCAAGTATAAAGCAGGAGTGCAGCGCAAGGAACAGCGTGATTGCATCTGCGCGTCATGCGCGGCAGGGTCGGCCCGGACAGAGATCGGAGAGACGGATGGACGGAGACATCGCAGCGCAGCTCAGGCTCAAGGACGCGCCGGATTGGGTGTATCTGCTGCGCGAGTTTTACGAGATGTATCGCTTTCTGCCGTCCGGCGGCAGCACCAAGATTCGCAGCCATCAGCGCGCTGTGCGCGAGGCGATCTCGCGCCTTATCAAAGCAAACCCGAGCCTGCAATTCCGCACGCCCGAGCAGAAGCCCGTAACCAAGCATCTGACCCGCGCCCTTGATGAGGGCGAGCGTGATCGGTTGGCCCCAGCGGTGCGCGCGTTGAGCAATCTGCGCGGAGAGCTGAGCTGGCAATATGGCTATGAAAAAGTGCCGCGCGGGCTGGCCAAGTCTTATGCCTATGCCGAGATTTGCGGGCCCGGCGGGCCGGTGATCTGTGACGACGTGATACTGGGCGTGGTCCTGTTCGGGCCCGGCTGCACCTATCCGGCCCATGCGCATAAGGGGATCACGGAAAGCTATGTGTGCCTCTCTGGCGCGGTCAGCCAGAACCATCACGGGGTCTATGCGCCGGGATCGCTAATTTTCAACCCGCCCGAGAACCTGCATCGCATCACGGTTGGGGATCGCGAACCTGCCCTGCTGGCTTATGCGTGGATCGGCAGCCAGAAGGATCTGGCGCATCAGAAGATGGTGTTGTCGCGCAAGCGCGCGTAGCGCCGGTGGATCTGAGGCGCGCGGCGCGGGAAAAGGCGTTGCCTCTGGCGCACAGATCGTGAATATCCGGTCGCAGGCCGTGCCACCCCGCGCCGGCCAGAATGCAAGGACCGACAGGGCAGGCCAATGTCAAACGAAACGATCGACACACCGCAGCGCTTGGCCCGGTTTGGATTGCCAAACCTCAAGGGAAGCCTGTTCATCATCACCTATGGGCGCTCGGGCTCGACCCTGTTGCAAAGCCTGCTGCACACGATCCCGGGGGCGCATCTGACCGGCGAGAACTATAATGTTCTGGCTTTTGTCTTCCGCGCCAGCCATCGCGCCCACTTAACCAAACGGGAATGGGGGCAAAAGCCAAAGCCCGGCAATCATCCCTGGTACGGGGCGGATGCCGTGATGCCGCAGCGGTTCGAGCGCGGCATGATCAACCTGTTCGTGCGCGACCTGATCCAGCCGCCGACAAACGCAAGGTGGATCGGGTTCAAGGAAATCCGCTATCCGGCCGTTGGCGATGATCTGCCCCGGTTCCTAACCTTTCTGCGCCGCAGCTTTCCCAATGCGCATGTCGTGTTCAATTCACGGGACCCCCGAAAGGTGGCCAAATCCCGCTGGTGGGCCAACAAGCCCCGCAAAGACGTGATCAAGATGGTGACAGAGTGCGACGCGCGCTTTGCCACTTACGCGGCCGCCAATCCCGACCACGCGATCCATGTGCATCATGAAAACACAGTTTCGGATCCAGAAAGCCTGCGGCCCGTATTCGAGATGCTGGATGAGCCGTTTGACCTTGATCGGATCAACGAGGTTCTGGCGCAACCGCTGACCCATTGACGCGGCCTGCCAAAGCGTTTCGGATCAAGCTGGCAGCGCTTGCGTGATGCCTGTCTCCAGCTTGTCGACCAGTTCGGTGATCTGATCCTCGGCAAGGATAAATGGCGGGGCTAGCAGGACATGATCGCCCGCGCGCCCGTCGCGCGTGCCCGCCATCGGATAGCAGATCAATCCCGCCTCGAACGCGGCGGCCTTGACCTTGCGCGCCACCCCCAGCGCCGGATCAAAGGGGCGCTTTTCACCGCGATCCTCGACCAGCTCGAGCCCCAGAAACATCCCGCGCCCCCGGATATCGCCAATATGAGCGTGCTGGCCAAACCGCTCGGTCAGGGCTTGGTGCAGCTTGGCTCCGATCTGTGCGGCCCGCTCCACCAGCGCCTCCCGCTCCAGCTTTTGCAGCACCGCCAGCGCGCCGGCGGCGGCGACCGGGTGGCCCAGATAGGTGTGGCCATGCTGGAAAAAGCCCGACCCGTCCGAGATCGCGTCATAGATCGCGCCCGAGCACAGCATGGCGCCAATCGGCTGATAGCCTGCGCCCAGCCCTTTGGCGATGCACAGGATATCTGGCACCACGCCATCCGCGTCACAGGCAAACAGATGCCCGGTGCGCCCCATGCCGCACATCACCTCATCAAGGATCAGCAGAACACCGTAGCGATCGCAGATCTCGCGGATGCGGCGAAAATAGCCTTCGACCGCCGGGACCGCCCCCATCGTGGCCCCGACCACCGGTTCAGCCATGAAGCCGATCACCGTATCGGGACCAAGCCGCAGGATTTCATCCTCCAGCTCCTGCGCAGCGCGCAGCCCATAGGCTTCGGCGCTCTCATCTGCCCGGCGCAGCAGGTATTCGTAGCAGGGCGTGATGTGGCTGACCGAGATCAGCAGAGGATCGAACTGCGCCCGGCGCCATTCATTACCGCCCGCCGCCAGCGCACCAAGGGTATTGCCGTGATAGCTTTGCCGCCGCGCGATCAGGTGACGGCGTTGCGGCTGCCCGCGTTCGACATGGTATTGCCGCGCCAGTTTGATCGCAGCCTCGGTGGCCTCGGACCCGCCAGAGATCAGATAGACCCGATCCAGATCCCCCGGCGCGCGCGCAATGAGGTGGTCGGCCAACGCCTCGGCCGGCTCAGAAGTGAAAAACCCGGTATGGGCGAAGGCCAGTTTTTCGACCTGCGCCTGCACCGCTGCGATCACGTCCGGGTCGCAATGGCCAAGGCAGGACACTGCCGCTCCGCCAGAGCCGTCGAGATAGGCCTTGCCAGTCGTGTCGAACAGGTAGGGCCCCTGCCCATGGCTGGCCGTGGGCGGGGTGGCGCGGCTATGTCGGGGGAAGATATGGGACATGGGTTTTCACTCCGTCACTTGGGCCACCAGCGCGGCCTGCAGCGCACGCACGGATGCGGCATTATCGGGCAAGACCTGGCCGTGGTCGTCATGGATGTTGTTTTCAAAGCCAACCCGCAGCCAGTCGGCGCGGGGGGCCGCATGGGCAAGCGCGACGGGCTCTGTCGCGCCAAAGGCGCAAAAACTCCATCGGACCAGACCAGCGCCGGGTTGGACTAGAAAGTCATCGACGTCCTGCGGGCTGGCGGCGCGGGCTGGCGCATATCGGCCCAGAACGGCAATCACCTCGGGGCTGTCATCTGGCACCCAGCCCAGCGCGCGCCATCGCAGCAACAGGTCCAGATCGGCCGGCGCATGCAGGATATGCTGCAAGCGCGTGCCCTGATCGGCGGCCTGCGCATAAATCTGCCGGGCGGTTCGTGACGACTCCTTGATTTCGCGCGGGGCGAGGCTGGCCCAGTCGGGGCGCAGCGCGGCCAGACAGGCCAGTTGATCCGAGGGACCAAACATCCCGGCCGCTTCGGTTGTGATCTGGATTGCCATGCCGGGGGCCGCATGGCGAAGCTCTGCTATAGCTTCGCGATACCGACCGGCATCCAGCGTGTGCTGGCCCTGCACATCCCGCACATGCAGATGCAGCGCCTCGGCCCCGGCGGCCTGGCAGGCCGCAGCGCTGGCAGCAATCTCGGCGACCGAGATGGGCAGACCGGGATGATCCGCCTTGCTGCGCCGTGCGCCGGTAGGGGCCACCATGATCCGCATCAGGCCGCGATACGCATCCGCGCGCCCGCCGGGTCATAGGCGGGGGCAAGCTGCATACGCGCCGGCACAAGCTTCCCTGCGATATTGACCTGCACCGATGCACCATCCTCGACATGGCGCAGATGCGCCAAGGCCACCGGCTGCCCCACCCGATAGCCAAACGCGGTTGAGGTCGTCTGACCGATGATCTCACCGCTCCTCACAACCGGCTCATGCCCCAAAGGCACGGCTTGGGCATCCTCCAGCACCAGTGTCACCAGCGACCGTGGCATCGGATGGCTCAGCGCGTCAGCGCCGAGAAAGCCACCGGATTTCCGTAGCATACCACCCATGCCCGCGGCATGGGGTGTGACATCGCTATCCAGCTCATGCCCCATCGCGGCAAAGCCTTTTTCGATACGCATCGAGGTCTGCGCATAAAGCCCCGCAGGCGTCGCACCGGATTGCGCAAACGCGCTCCACAGGCGCGCGGCGTCATTGGCGGCACAGGTAACCTCCCATCCGAACTCGCCAACATAGGACATCTTGAGCGCCCGCGCCGGAATGCCCGCTATTTCGGTGGCTGTGTGGTGGAAATAGCGCAGCGACAGTAAATCCAGCGCGCCCAGATCCTGTGCAATCCGGGCCGCGTCCGGCCCCATCAGCGCAAGCGTTGCAAATTCCTCGGTCACATCGGTCAGATGCACATCAAACGCGCCGGCATGCGCGCGAAGCCAAGCCAGATCCCGCGCAATCGCATTGGTGCTGACCGACAGGCGGTAGTGCCCCTCGGCCAAGCGCAGCGCCGTCAGATCGCTTTCATAGGTGCCCCGCGCATTCAGCAATGGGGTATAGCTCGCCCGCCCCACCGGTTTGGACAGGTTGCCGGCGCAGACATGGGACAGAAAGGCCTCAGCGTCCGACCCGGTCACATCAATCTTTCCGAAGGTGGAGGCGTCAAAGATCGCCGCGCCCTCATGCGCAGCACGCACTTCGGCACCAACAGCGTCAAACCAGTCTGGCCGGTCAAAGCGCAGCCTGGGCAGGGCCGGCGCCCCAAAGTAAAGCGGCCGTTCCCAACCGTAGAACTGCCCCGTCACCGCGCCTGCCGCCTCTTGCTGGTCTTGAACCGGCCCGCGCCGCAGACCGCGCGCGGTCTGCAATTGGCGACCGGGATAGGCGATCTCGTAATGCGTGCCGAGGATTTCCGGCGTCCTGGCCATGAGATGTTCAACCGAGTCAAAAACCGGCGCAAAGCGTTTGGCATCGGCCTCGGAGAGGTCATAGGCCATGGATCCATGCACGATCTGATGGGCGAGGTTCATGCCCGCCCCGCCGCCGGAGGCCATGCCAACCGAATTCATCCCGCAGCCCAGATACAGGCCCGGCGTCTCTGCCGTTTCGCCCAGCATGAACATGCCGTCGGGCGTAAAGCTTTCCGGACCGTTCAGCAGCATCTTCACCTCAGCCGTTTCCAGCACGGGCAGACGATGCAGCGCGTTCAGCATCATCGGCTCAAAATGATCCCAATCCTCAGGCAACAGGCCAAAGGCGAAATCCTCGGTCAGAATGCCGGGCCTGATCGGTTTGCCCATCGGCTCAAAACAGCCCACCAGCAATCCGCCGCTATCGTCACGGATATACAGGTGACTGTCGTGATCCGAGAGCGTGGGCATATTGCCGGTGATCCCCTCGACCGGTTTGGTGAGCAGATAGAAATGCTCACAGGGCCAAAGCGGCACCTTCGCCCCCGCCATCGCCCCCAGATCCCGTGACCAGAGCCCGCCACACAGCGCCACCGCATCGCAGCGGATCACCCCGCGCTTGGTTTCCACACCCACGATCCGGCCCCGTTCGGTGAGGATGCCGGTCACGCCGGAATCTTCAAAAATCTTGCCGCCACGCGCCTTGGCGCCTTTGACCAGCGCTGCGCAGACATCGGACGGGCTAACCCGCCCATCTTCGGGCGACCAGACCGCGCCGAGCACATCATCGCTGCGCATCAAAGGCCAGCGTTCTGCCGCCTCCCCGGCTGACACTTCGAATGCGGCCACGCCAAAGGCTTTGGCAAGCGCCTCTTGCCGCCGGATATGGGTCAGGCGATCCTGCGTGGTTGCGATCGACAAGGAACCTTCCTGAATCCAGCCCACCGATTGCCCTGTCTCTTCTTCCAGCCGTGCATAAAGATCGACGGAATACTGGATCATCCGCGTCAGGTTCTGCGAATGGCGCAGGGCGCGCACCTGCGCCGCCGAATGCCAGGTCGTACCCGATGTCAGCTTATTGCGTTCCAAAAGCACCGCATCGGCACCCATCTGCGCCAGATGGTAGAGCGTCGAACAGCCCATGATGCCACCGCCAATGACAACAACCGAGGCCTGAGAAGGAAACGAATCGGACATGATCTAACCCAACGTAAGCTTTCCTTATGAAACATCTGTTTCAACGGTTGACAAGATCGAAACGATTGAAACACTCAGTTTCAGATTGAAGGGGGATTCGGGTGGCGATCACCATCGAAGAGCGGATTGGTCAGCATTACGGCGGCCTGAGCGACAAGCTCAGGGTCGCGGCGGATTACGTCGCCGCCAATCCGGTTGAAGTGGCCACGCGCAGCTTACGGGCTGTGGCGACCACTTCGGGTGTGTCCCCTGCCACGTTTTCGCGGCTCGCCCGTGCTCTTGGATATGATGATTACGAGGCCATGCGCGATGATGGCCGCGCGGCCGTCGGCCGCCGGATGGTGCCGTTTTCGCAGCGCGCGCATGATCTGCGCACCTCCGGGGCGGGACAAAGCGGGCGCGAGGTTCTGGCCCGCCATGCCGCCGCCGCGCTTCACAATGTCAGTTTTCTGGAGCGTGACATCGCGCCCGGCAAGCTTGAGGCCGCGGTCGACGTGCTGCACAAGGCGCGGCGCGTGCTTCTTGTCGGCTCACTCGGTTCGTCCGGTTTGGTCGATTATCTGGGCTATCAGATGCATTGGTTCGCCGCTGACTGGATTGTGGCAGGCCGAAATGGCACCGCGCTGGCCGCCGCGCTTTCGCGCTTGGGACCAGAGGATGCGGTACTGGCCCTGTCGAAAACCCCACATGCGAAACGCTCTGTCTCCGCGCTGGAAGCCGCACAGAAACGCGGTATTCCCACAGTGTTCATCACCGACACCTACAGCTCGCCCGCCCTGCCATTGGCGAGCCATGCTTTTGTGGTCCCGACCGAAGGACCGCAGTTTTTTTCCTCCTATGCCGCAACGGTGGTTCTTCTTGAAACAATCGTTTCCTTGCTGCTGGCCCGTGCTGGCGAGGACGCCGAGGACCGCATTCGCGCGGCGGAGGATCAACTTCACAGTCTGGGGGAAACCTGGGCCCCGTGAAAACCTGCAACCGTTCCATAATCAGGGAGTAAAAGGAATATGTTTGCTAAACATCTGTTCGGAAGCGCCGCGCTGGTCGCGGGCGTGGCCCTGTCCAGCGGCGCCATGGCGCAGCAGACCTTCATCACCATCGGCACCGGTGGTGTGACGGGCGTCTACTACCCCACCGGCGGCGCGATCTGTCGTCTGGTGAACAAGGACCGCAAGGAGCATGGCGTGCGCTGCTCGGTCGAATCCACCGGTGGCTCGGTCTATAACACCCGCACCATCCGCGAAGGCGAGCTGGATTTCGGCGTGGTGCAGTCGGACGTGCAATCGGCGGCAATGGAAGGCGTGCGCGCCTTTGACGGGGATGAGCCCTATGGCGATCTGCGCGCGGTCTTTTCGGTCCACCCCGAGCCGATGCATGTGATGGTGCGCGCCGATTCGGGTATCTCGTCCGTAGCAGATATGGCGGGCAAGCGCGTCAATATCGGCAATCCCGGCTCGGGCACGCGCGTTTTGGCGGGCGTTCTGATGGACGCGGCAGGCGTGACGCCGGATGATTTCTCTCTGGCTGCCGAATTGAAATCCTCAGAACAGGCCGCAGCGCTCTGCGACGGCAAAATCGACGCCGCGATCTGGGCCGCCGGTCTGCCCAATGGCTCTTCGATGGAAGCCACATCGACCTGTGACATCCAGCTCTTGGACCTGACCACATCCGGCACCGACAAGGTGCTGGCCGATAACGCAGCTTATGCGGCGGCCACGATCCCAGGCGGCATGTATCCGGGGAATGACAGTGATGTGGCCTCCTGGGGGCCCAAAGCGACCTTTGTGACCGATGCGTCTGCCTCGGACGACGTGGTCTATGTGTTGGTGAAGGCGGTCTTTGAAAACTTTGATGATTTCAAGCGTCTGCACCCTGCCTTTGGTCGTCTGACCGAAGAGGAAATGATCAAGGACGGCCTGTCGGCCCCGCTGCATCCCGGTGCGGTGAAATATTACACCGAGCGCGGCTGGATGTAATCCAACCCCTTTGGCGACATTGGCCCCGGCGGTGCGCTGCCGGGGCCTTCATAACACGTAAGCGACAGGGACAGCGGCTTCGATGATCAGCGGCGCCTTGATCCGGTCGGCATTGAACAGGTTGATCACCCCTTCCAACGCCGCCGGTGCTT
>JABSSB010000108.1 GCA_013214715.1 Paracoccaceae bacterium
TGGGCCGAGAGTTTCTGCATGATCTCGCTGCGGCCTGCCAGATGGTCCCCAAAGGCATAGATTTGCGCGCCTGTGCGATCTGACAGCATCGAGGCCAGCGGCGAATGATCCAGATGCGCGTGGGTCACGACAATTTTCGCGATTTTCTGCCCCTCATCCAAAGCGGCCAAAATCGCTTCCAGATGGCGCGGATCTGCAGGGCCGGGGTCGATGACCGTAATCTCTGAGCGTCCGAGCAGATAGGTATTCGTGCCCCAATAGGTCATCGGCGAGGGGTTCGGCGCCAGAATTCTGCGCAGGCCGGGGTCCAGCTCTTGGGCGATCCCCACTTCAGGGGCTTTGGCGTCAGTCATCTCTTTCCTTTCGGCACGTCTATGTGCATGGTTCTAGCCATGAATTTCGATTGGCTCAAACGATACATGCCCCGCGGGATCTATGGGCGCGCAGCGTTAATTCTGATTCTGCCTGTGGTGACTCTTCAATTGGTGGTGTCGGTTGTGTTTATCCAACGCCATTTCGAAGGGGTGACCGAGCAGCTGACCGGCAATCTGGTGCGTGAATTGAACCTCGTTTTGGATGAAATGAGCGCGTTTGATACGCCGACAGCGGCCTTGGTTGGGACGCGGGAACTCACGCAGGGGCTGGATCTGAATGTGGCCTTTGATGAGGGCACATCCACTGGGTCTTTGCGGCGGTGGTTTGATTTCTCGGGCATCATTGTGACGCGGGAATTGAAGAACCGGGTTCCCGGGGTTTACGCGGTTCAGCTGCCGGATGACCGCTTTGTGCGGGTTTTGATTGAAACGTCCTTGGGCGTCCTACGCTTTGATTTTGCGCGGAGACGTGTGTCCGCCTCCAATCCGCATCAGCTCTTGGTGAATATGGTTTTTTTTGGGGGGCTTATGACGCTGATTTCGTTTATTTATTTGCGAAATCAATTGAGACCGATAACTCGACTGGCGACGGCGGCCGAGGCCTTTGGGCGAGGCCGAAAGACGTCTTACAAACCCGCAGGGGCCTCGGAAATTCGCGCAGCGGGTCAGGCCTTTGTCGACATGCGCGCGCGGATTGAGCGGCACCTAGAGCAGCGCACCCTGATGCTCTCTGGCGTCAGTCATGACCTGCGCACGCCGCTCACCCGTCTCAGACTGGGCTTAAGCCTGCTTGAAAACGAAGAACGCGAGCCGCTGGAGCGCGACGTCGAAGACATGCAACGGATGTTGGATGAATTTCTGACCTTTGCCAAAGACGCCGCCGAAGGGGATGCGGAATCGACCGACTTTGGCCCGTTTGTGCGCACCATCGTCGATCTTGCCGCGACCCATGGGGCGGATGTCTCAATGGAGCCGATTTCGGGTGAAATGCGGCTTTCGATCAGGCGCGTGGCGATCCAACGCGCGGTAGAGAACCTGATCAACAACGCAGTGCGTTATGGAACACGAGCCCGGGTCAGCCTGATTGAAGGTGAGAAACAGATCAAAATACGCATCGAAGACGATGGCCCCGGTATCCCTGAGGATCTGCGTGAAGAGGCCATGAAACCCTTTGCCCGGCTGGATGCCGCGCGCAATCAGAACAAAGTCAGTGGCGTGGGTTTGGGCCTGTCGATTACCGCAGATGCCGCCCGTGCCCATGGCGGGCGTTTGGTGCTGGGGGACAGTGAGGATCTTGGCGGGCTTCAGGCCGATATCGTGCTGGTGAAATAGCACAGGCGTGAGCCGCAAGTCGTTTTTCACAATCTCTGGGGGTAGTGGCGGAGAGACAGGGATTCGAACCCTCGAGACGGTTTCCCGCCTACACACTTTCCAGGCGTGCGCCTTCGACCACTCGGCCACCTCTCCGTGAGGTGGGGTATTGCCTCAACCCTCGGGGCTTTGCAACCCGCAAAACGCTAGCGCGGCCCATCTGCATCGCCATCGGCGTCAGGGTCGATATCCGCCAAGTCGATATGGTCGCCGGGAGATTCATGCGTGAAGTTGTGACGCGATGTCCCGGCGAATTCCGAGCCGCCCTGCAACACTTCGGGATTGCGGAGCCAAATGTCCTGCTGACGGAACGGAATTTCGATTCCTTCCTTGGCAAAACGGTGCGCAATCTCGTGGTTCATGTCCGATTTAACCGTCAATACCCAGTTCACATCCCGCAGGATTGCGCGGATTTCGAAATTCAGTGAATCGGCCCCGAAGCCCTGAAAAACTACCGCCGGAGCCGGGTTGGCCAGAACCATAGGATGTGCATTTGCGATCTCTCTCAGGATCGCCTCGACACGCCGCGTATCTGTGCCATAGGCCACCCCTACGGGCACAATCGCCCGCCCCACCGTATTGCCGCGGGTATAGTTCACCACGGTGCCTGAAATCAGATCCGAATTGGGAATGATTACATCGGTGCGGTCAAAGGTTTCGATCCTGGTCGAGCGCACGGCAATGTCGCGGACATAGCCCATATTCTCGCCAACTGAAATCCAGTCGCCCTTGGACACCGGGCGTTCGATCAACAAAATGATTCCCGACACAAAGTTCGACACAACCGTTTGCAACCCAAAGCCAATCCCGACCGATAAGGCGCCGGCCACAATAGCCAGATTGGACAAATCCAGCCCGGCGCCGGTGACGGCAACAAGGGCTGCAATGGCATAGCCGACATAGCCGATGCCCGACACAATCGCCGCCTGCCCTCCGGGGTCGATGCGCGTCTTTGGCAAAACGCGATTGGCCAGTGTCGATTGCACCAACCGCGTCACCACGACCCCAATGCCAAAAAACACTGCCAGGGCCACAAAGACCGTCGGAGATATGCGCGTTTCCCCGAACTGAATACCTTCGAGGAAATCCGTCCAAATCTCCAAAAGTTGGGTTGTACGCACCCCCCAAATCACCGCGAATAGCGGGGCAGACACCACCCACAGCAAGATCGACGTGATCGCGGAAAACAACTGCGCACGCCCGCCTTCGGCCCCGCCAAAGAAAACTATCAAAAGACGTCCCAGCCAGTTTTGGATAACCAAAATGGCGCCGATCAGAACAAGGCTTAACGAGATGGCGATGACAATGGCCTGTGCCAATTCAAGATAGCCCAGTCCACCACCGATGCAGCTCAGCATCAGCAGAAACACCATCAACCGCCGCAACAATGGCAAACTGTCAGTTGTGCCTTTCTCCTCGCTGGTCGCGGACGCTATGCTGGGCTCCATCCGATCTGCACGGAAGGCGATCTGTTGCGCCCGGAAAATCAGCAGCGACAGTAGGACGATCAGAGGGAACCGCGCGACTGACTGCGTCGCCTGAGACACGACTTCGACCTCATTGAACAGGCGCAGGAAGTCGAAGGCGATCAAGACAACCGCAGAAGCGACCGCCAATCCGTACATCTGCGCGGCTTGCGCGGGGGTGACGTCAAAATAGGCCGGCCCGTTGCGCTGGCTGAACAACGTGTAGCTGAGCCAGGTGAACCCGATCAGGACAGCGCCCCAAATTGGCACATGTTCCAGCACCAGCAAGGACTTTGGTCCCATTGCGCCCGAATTCGTTAGCACCGAGACAAAAATCAACAGGCCGGAATAGGGCACAAGCACCCGCAATGCGCGGCCAAGGTAATGCCAGACCAAATCCATCCGGGGCAGCATTTGCGTCAACCGCGTTTCAATAAGATCGCTCAGACGCAGCCCGCGCACCATCAGAAACAGGCCCATCGCAAGGGCAAGGAGCAAAGCCGGCGCTCGATTTCTCAGCTGCTCCTGCACTTTCGGTGTGGCCAGCATGGCCCGTGTTTCAGCCATCAGAAAGCTCGACCGGGCCAGGTCATCCAAGGCGGTACGAAGATTGCCAAAGCTGAGCGGCGTCGGATCGCGGCGCAATAGCCGCAGACGAAGACGTTCGGTCAGAATGGTATCGATTTCCGAGATGATGCCCGTCGCGCGAATACGGCTTTCTTCAGCGAGGATCACAGGCACGCGGAGCGCCTCTAACTCAGATTCGATCCGTTCGCGGATTTCAGCAACCTGAACCGGTTCCGGTTCTTCGCCCTCCGCCGGTTTTGGACCCAGCGTTTCCAACTGCGTTTTCAGCGTGTTGATCCGATCGCTGTTTTCGTTGCGCAGCTTCGAAAACCTATCGCGGTAACGCACCATGCGTTCCCGCGTAACCTGCAAAACCGCATTGGAACTGTTCGGATCATCTACGGCCGCTTGCGCCTGCTTGGACAGGTCAAGCCAGATCGCATATTGTTCCGACTGCGTCCCTGACAGGATTTGTTGTTCATTCGTCTGAGGCACCGCCGTCTGAGGCACCGCCGTCTGAGGCGCGTCCTCCTGCGCGGATGCGCCCCCCGCCAGCAGGAGCGCAAGCCCCAGCCAGACAGACCACATCCAAAGCAGTCGCATCATCATGCGTCTTCAAATACGCCGGGGATAGCGCGGGGCGCATCCGTCAGCCAATCCGGCACCGGCAGATCCTTGGACCGCAAGAACTCCGGATTGAACAGTTTCGACTGATAACGCGTGCCATAATCACACAAGATCGTCACGATCGTATGCCCCGGCCCAAGGTCTTTTGCCAATCGCACCGCACCGGCAATGTTCACGCCGGACGACCCACCCAGAACAAGTCCTTCATCCCGCAGCAGGTCAAAGACATATGGCAAAGCTTCGCCATCGGGGATTTGATATGAATAATCTGGTGTCAGGCCTTCGAGATTGGCGGTGATGCGTCCCTGCCCGATCCCTTCAGTGATCGAGCCGCCTTCAGCCTTCAGTTCGCCGTGGGCGTAATGGTTAAAAAGCGCTGAGCCTGTCGGATCGGCGAGGCCGATCTTCACGCCTTTGGGCTGCAACGCCTGTGCGACACCGGCCAAGGTCCCACCCGAGCCCACAGCACAGATAAAGCCGTCCACCTTGCCATCGGTCTGCGCCCAGATCTCGGGGCCCGTGGTTTCTATGTGCGCCTGACGGTTGGCCACATTGTCGAACTGGTTGGCCCAGATCGCGCCGTTCGGCTCGGTCTTGTTCAGTTCTTCGGCCAGCCGCTGTGAGTAGCGGACATAATTGTTTGGGTTGCGATAGGGGGCCGCGGGCACCTGCACCAGTTCCGCCCCGGCCAGGCGCAGCATGTCTTTCTTTTCCTGGCTTTGCGTTTCCGGGATCACGATCACGGTCTTGAACCCCATCGACGCCCCCACCAGCGCAAGACCGATCCCGGTATTGCCCGCCGTGCCTTCGACAATTGTGCCGCCGGGTTTCAGGTCCCCCCGCGCGATCGCGTCTTTGATGATATAGAGCGCGGCGCGGTCCTTCACCGANTGACCAGGATTAAGGAATTCGGCCTTCCCCAAAATCTCGCAGCCTGTTGCTGCGCTCACGGCGTTCAGCCGGATCAAAGCTGTGTTTCCGACCGCATCCGCAAGGTCTGTGGCAATCCGCATGAAGTCTCCTCCTTCGACGTCTTGTCGCTCGCATTTAGAACTGCGCGAATGCAAACTCAAGGTTCCGCGCGCAGCCTGTCGCGATGACGCGCCAGCCACAGCATGGTGACCAGAAGTGGCGCGTCTTTGCAATGCCCTGCATCGACCCAATCGAGTGCCTCAGGAAAGGGCCAGACGCCAACGCGGATGTCTTCGTCTTCCTCCTCCAGCCCGCCACCGCCGATGTCCGACAGATCGGCCAAACCCACGAAATAATGCAGGTATTCCGTCATCGACCCTGTCGAGGAATAGGCCGGACCAATCGGCAGTAGCTCTGTCGGGGTCACACCGGCCTCTTCTTCGGTTTCGCGCCTGGCGGCCTCCTCGGGAGTTTCTCCAGGGTCGATCAAACCCGCCACTGCCTCCCAAACCCAAGGCGAAGGATCTCTGGCGCCATAGACAGGGGCGCGGAATTGCTCGACCACCAAAACCGTGTCGCGCAGCGGGTCGTAGACCAGCACCACAACAGCTTCGGTATGGGCCAGATACCCGCGCTGCACAACAGGCGACAGGCTGCCATCATAACGACGGAATTGCAGATCCAGCTCGTCATAGGCAAAAAACCCCGCATATTTCCGGGTCTGCTTATGCACAATCACGTCGCGTGTTAAATCGCGTTCCGGCTGCTCGGATCGCTGTGCTGCGGATAAGCGCGCATTTGCCCGCTGACGCATCATCATTTCAAAAGGCGGATGCAAGACACCGTTTTCCGGCATGAACGGGCGCGACTGCATCTTTTCATGCGCCAGTTCGACGGTAAATCGGCCATGCGCCTCGGCCCATACCTCCAAGGACCAGGGTTCTGCCGGGATCCAAAGGCCGGGATCGGGGAAAAACACCTGCGCATCCACGCGCTTACCATTTACGTCCACAGGCAACATACGCAATTCATAACCAAAATTGCCCTCGTAATAACTAAGAGCGTCGCAATCTGCCTGCGTCAGCTCTTCGAGCAGCAAACCCGGTGCTTCTGCGCTGGGGTCACCGTGGATCATCGGAAAATCATGCCCCGCCACCCGGCTGACCCGGTGATCCGGGGCTGTGGCTTGAGACAACGTCAATTGCGATTTGGGTCGGCCAAGGACCACGCATAGCAAAGCGATATGGCGCAAGGTGCCATAAACGAAAACGGGGGCTGTCATGACCGGTCCTGTTTGTGTCGCGGCATCCCGCGCCGCAGCTTAGCCGTAGAGCCGTGCGGCCCGCGCCGTCAATGCCCCAACCACCATCGCGCCCACCACAAGCGTCAAAGCAATCCCCGGCGTGAACAGATACAAGGCATAATCGGTGGCGATATCAAAAATATCCAGCAATGCCGTGAATGGACCGCCATAGCGTCGATTCATCGCGCGGGCGATCATTTCCTCACAGGAATGCACGAACAACGCCCACAGAACCAGCGACAGAACCCCCGTCAACCCGTTGGTCAATGGCGTCACCACGCGGCTGGGAGACCGGTTGCCCATCACGATCCAGCCCACAATCAGACCAATCACCATGTTGGACAGGGTCCGTCCCGT
>JABSSB010000109.1 GCA_013214715.1 Paracoccaceae bacterium
GAGATCTTCAAGTTCAGCCTTTCGGGTGGCCAAGCGATTGAGATAGCGATCTCGCAAGTCACCAGCTTTGAGCGTTTCATGCTGGAGCGTGCCACCTACGGAGGAAAACACCGTGCGCCCGCGCCATGGGAAGGCTTCTTCCTGCGGGTCGAGCAGCATGAGCAAGACGCCCCGCACACCGCGATCGGCCGCCTTGGTCAAGGCCAGCGTCACTTCATCCACCGGGCCAAGGAAATCCGACACGAACAGCGCCCGTGCATGGGGGATCATCGCGCGATGCTCAGGCGGCGCATAATCTGTTGCGTCATCTGCAGCAAAGGTGTCCGCCAGTCGCAAAATCTGGGCGTTGCCCCTGCGCGGCGGCAAGGTCGTGCCGGTCAACCCCACGCGTTCCCCGCCCCTCACCAAAAGGATCGCAGCCGCGAGCGTCAGAATGCGCGCCCTGTCAATCTTGTCGGGAAACCGAGCGGCGTCGGAGCTGAACCGCATCGATGCGCCGCGATCAACCCAGAGCATCACGGATTGCGCAATCTGCCATTCGCGTTCGCGCACGAATTGCATATCCCCACGGGCCGAACGGCGGTGATCGATTACGCGGCGCGAATCCCCCGGCTGCGCCGGCCGGTATTGCCAGAAATCATCGCCAAGCCCCGCACGTCTGCGCCCATGATCGCCCAAAAGAACCGTGCCGGCCAAATGCTCTGCTCGCGCCAAAAGCGGCGGCAGCGTGCTGGCTTCGGTTTCGGCCCCCTGACGCAGGACGCTGGCGGTGATCACGCGGCGGCCTCCCGACGGTCAAGGCCCTGCGCGGTGCTGTCGATCAGATCGGCGAGGCTGTCCCCCCGCGCCCGCGCGGCAAAGTTCAGCGCCATGCGGTGGCTCAGCACCGGGCGGGCCATCGCAATCACGTCTTCGGCATTGGGCGCCAGACGCCCTTCGAGCAAGGCACGCGCCCGCACACACATCATCAAGGCCTGCGCCGCGCGCGGTCCAGGGCCCCAGGCGACTGTGTCGCGCACAAGGTCGGAAACGTCAGGCTCTGACGGGCGGAAGGCGCGCACCAGGTCAAGGATCATCTCGACCACGCTTTCGCCCACGGGCATCTTACGCAGGATCAACTGCGCCTTGACCAATTCACCCGGCGCAAACACCTGTTCTGACGCGGCTTCGGAGATGCCGGTCGTGGCCAGCAGAATATCCCGCTCGGTCTCGCGGTCAGGGTAGGCCACATCGATCTGAACAAGGAACCGGTCCAGCTGCGCTTCGGGCAGGGGATAGGTGCCTTCCTGTTCAATCGGGTTTTGCGTGGCCAGCACATGAAACGGCGTATCAAGTGCGCGGCTTTCGCCGGCCACGGTCACCGTCTTCTCCTGCATCGCTTGAAGCAGGGCCGACTGCGTTCTGGGAGAGGCGCGGTTGATCTCATCCGCCATCAGCAACTGGCAAAAGATCGGGCCCTGAATGAAGCGGAACGACCGTGTGCCGTCATCGGCCGTGTCCAAAACCTCAGAGCCCAGAATATCGGCTGGCATCAGGTCGGGCGTGAACTGAATGCGGTTGCCATTCAGCCCCATCACCGTCGACAACGTCTCCACGAGGCGCGTTTTTCCAAGGCCCGGCAAGCCGATCAACAGCGCATGGCCGCCGCACAAAAGCGCCGTGAGCGTCAGGTCCACCACCTGCGTCTGACCGATGAAGCGCTGGTTGATCGACGCTTTGGCTTCTTGCAGCTTGGTTTCGAGCGCCTCGATTTCAGCGACCAGCTCGGCAGGATCAGACATGACTTTCCTTTCGGGGAACGTATATGCTTTGTCATCAAACTAACCCGTGGCAGCAGGATGGCAAAACCCATGAGTGCACAAAAAGCCGTGACACCCTCAGCAGAAGGTCTCGCCGCATCGGTCCGCGCCACAAAAGAGCGCGGTCTCCCGCCGGTCCATTCCTGGAACCCGCCATTCTGCGGCGATATCGACATGCGAATCGCGCGCGACGGCAAATGGTATTACGAAGGCACCCCAATCACCCGCTTCGAGCTGGTTCGGTTGTTTTCATCAATCCTGAAGCTCGAAGATAACAAATATTTTCTTGTCACTCCGGTCGAAAAAGTCGGCATCACCGTCGAAGACGCTCCGTTCATTGCGGTGGATTTTACCGTGTCCAACGAGGGGCTCGAGCAAGTTCTGACCTTTGAAACTCATGTTGGCGACAAAACCGACGCCGGACCAGATAACCCAATCCGGATCACGCGGGACCCCGCCACCGGAGAACCCTCACCTTACGTGATGGTACGCGCCGGGCTTGAAGCGCTGATCGATCGCAAGAGCTTTTACAGGTTGATAGAGATCGGCACCGATCATGACGGCTGGTTCGGGCTGTGGTCTTCCGGGGTATTTTTCCCGATCATTCGATCCGACGAGATGTCAGAGTGACAGCCTGCCCGCCCGATTTTGCATGTTACATCCTATGAACAGCGCCCCGCAGTGGTAGCACATGCTGTGCAGTCTTTGGCAGATTGCGCCTGACAGGACCGAGATCAAGCGCCTGTCAGAGCCTCTCCCGCTTTGGTTCAATGCGGCATAGATTGCCGCGGAAAAGCAGAAACTCGCAACTTTGGAGAAAGATTGGGAAGGCTGGTTTGCGTCTCAGGCATGGCCCCAAGCGGTTTTTCTATAAGGCACTTGTTCAGGATCCCGAAGCTGAGCCGTGCCGTTTCCTCGTGGCCATCGGTCGTAATTCGTACCGCGCGCAGGGGCTTGTACCGCGCAGGGCGAAACTCGATGCTGCGCTCAACCTTGACTGGGCGGCGCGATACCAGCGCTTGTGCCAAATGGGTCTGGTATGACAGCGAATGACGCGATAGAGCCAACACATGGTCAACCTTGCCGCAAACATCACGCTTTTGTACCCCGAACTTGCGTTTGATGCCCGCATCGACGCTGCTGCAAGAGACGGGTTCGACGGCGTCGAGATTCTGTTTCCACAGGTCCGCCCAGCTGCGGATCTGCGTGCGCGGCTTGATGCGTCGGATTTGCCGCTGGTCCTGATGAATGCCCCCCCACCAACCGACGATCCTGCTATGCGCGGCTTTCCGGCCGATTCCGGCCAAGCTGCGCGGTTTCGCGAGGTGATGCTACGCACACTGGACTTTGCAGCCACGGTCGAACCGGGTTTGATCCATGTGATGACCGGGTATGCCACAGGATATGCAGCCGAGATGCGATTTGTGGACGCACTGATCTGGCTGTGTGACACGGCACCAGAGCAGGGCTTTACCATCGAGCCGCTCACCCCGCTGGTGCAGCCTGGCTATCTGCTCAACGATTATGAGCAGGCCGCAAAAATCCTGGATCTAGTGGACCGTCCCAATCTTGGTCTGCAATATGACAGCTTTCATGCTGAAATGATTCACGGTAATGCATGTGCGGTCTGGCAAACCCATGGCGCTCGGGCGACGCATATTCAGCTTGGTCAGGCGCCTGACCGCAGCGCGCCCGGGCCCGGCCCGGTGGATTTTGCCGCCCTGTTCGAAGCGGTCGCCGCATCCGGATATGATGGCTGGCTAAGCGCGGAATATTATCCTCAGACCCCTCGCACAGAAGATGAGTTTAGATGGATGGAATTGCTACCGCGCGGGGTGCCACCCCGGGCCAGGCCCCGCCAAGAAGGAGACTGAACATGCTGCCTGCCAAACTAAGCCCGATCCTATTTTCTCTCATCTTGTCGGGCATAATGTCACTGGTTGAGGCTGGCCTAACAACTTTTCGAAGCCTGGGATGGGAAACAGGCTTTACAATCGCTTGGATGAAAGATTGGGGTCTGGGTTGGCCAGTGGCATTCACTCTGGTTATTATGCTGTCCCCATTGGTTCGACGGATAGTGTCGTGGCTAGTGAAGGCCGACAGCTGAGTCCAGCCGTCATGGACCGCATTTGAGATGTGGCCTGCGCCGTTTAGGCGAAACTGCCCTGACAGAACCAGCCGGGGCTCAGCGCTGCCCCATGTGCGAAAAAAATCCAAAGCTGCGCGCCGCAGCCAGTCACCACCACCCAGTAATCGCGTACGCCGCTGCGCCAGTCAGGCTCATCCAGCCACCATTCCGGTGCGATCCGTTCCGGTCCGGTCGCACGGGCCAAATCCCAGCTGCGACCACGCCACCGAAATTGTGCCGGAGGCGTCGGCTGGTCTGGTGCCGTCACCGGCTCGGGCCGCCACAGCAGCAAAGGGCGCGGCCGGGAAGGTTGGGGCCAGTCACGCGCCGGTTCAGACCATGCAGCCGATTGAACCTGCGCTGTCTTTTCCGGGATATGGCTGGAAACCGGATGGAGCCGGGTGATCGCCTCCAGCCCGACCCGCGCGCCCAGCTTGCCGATCAGATCGTCCAGCTCCGTCTGCCCTGCCAGCCGCGCGCGCACGGCAGCTCCTGCCTGCAAATGCCCTACGGCGCGCGTGTCATGCACCGGCTCATGTGCCAGCGCGACAAGCCGCAGCATATCAATCCCGAATCCGGCATCGATCTCGGCCAGTTTCATCGTCAGAAGCGGACGGATGCGATCCACATCCCATCCGGGCCGGGCCAGACCGATATCGACCACGGCCACACCCCCATCGGCGCGGTGCGCCTCAAGCCGGATGCGCCGCGCACCCCGCCCCTTGGCCCGCAGCTTGTCACACAGGCGCGGCAGCATCCGATCAATCCCGGCGAGCATATCTTCCTCCAGCCCGATCGGGTCAGGAAGGGTCAGGCGGATGGCAAAGCTTTCCGGCACGCGGGCGGGCGAAATCGGCTCTGGCGCGGAGCCCATCGCCTGATCCAGCCGCAGCACCAGCCCCTTGCCAAAGCGGCGGGCCAAACCGGCGCGGGGCTGACCCAGCAGATCCCCAACACGCCGCAAGCCCAACCGCCCCAGCTGCGCTGTGGTCTCATCATCCAGACGCAGCGCGGCGATGGGCAGCGGGCTGAGCGCAGTATAGGCGTGACCCGGCGCAGCAATCCGCCCAGTGGAGGCCACCACCTGAACCGCCGGCGCGGCGCCGCCTTTGGTCCAATGCCGCCGCTTGGCCGCGCGGGAACGGGTCGCGCGGGCCTCCTGATCGATCGCGTCCCCTGAGCGTTGCGGCACAGCCCCACGCCCGGCATAGCGGGCCAGGGCCCAGGCCGCGCCCAGCGTATCTGCAATACCGGGGCAGACGGTCAGCCCCATATCGGCGCAATCCTGCATGATCACCTGCATCAGCGCCTCTTCCCCGCCGAAAAGATGCGCGCAGCCTGACAGGTCGATCACCAGCCCATCGGGTGGGGCTTCGGCCACCCAAGGGCTGAATTTCCCGGCCCAGCGCCGCAGCACGGTCAGGAATGCGGCCTCGTCCGAGGCATTGCGCGCCCGCGTGATCAACCCGGCACAGATCGCATGGGCATCGCGCACAGGTTGGCCGACATGCAGTCCGGCACGGGACGCAGCAGCGCTTAACGCGGTGATAACCTGCATGTTGGACACTTCATCGACAACGGCCAAGGGCACCTCCGCCCCGGGATAGGACAGGCGCAAGACCCGCTCTGCTCCGAGGCGGGGAAACCACAGCGACAGGATACGACGTTTCGACATGAGGCAACAACAGCACGATGTTCACACTTTGTTCTTTATGGGGCGAGTCGGGTACGGAGTCGAGCGGGTCGCCATGGCCCTGCTGATGCTGGCCATGATCGGGCCACCCGCGCTGGCCGATCATGGCAAGGTGCATCGCCATGTGACCAAACGCATCGAAAGCATGCAGGAACAGGCCGTAGCGATGGAAACCCTTGGCGCGATGACCAGCGGACAGACGCCGTATGACCGGCGCCGCGCCCGACAGATGAAATCGATTCTTGCACGCGAAACCCGCCGCACCGACAACCTGTTTCGCAGCGACCGGGATGATCCGCATTCCCACGCCCGCCGAGATATCTGGAGCAATTGGGACGGGTTCAAACATATGACGAAAACCGCGCAACGGGCTGTGCGCGGAGGCTGTGCGTCACAAAATGCTGGATGCGCTGGGTGATCTGGCGCTGGCCGGTGGGCCGATCCTGGGCCGGTATGA
>JABSSB010000011.1 GCA_013214715.1 Paracoccaceae bacterium
TTGCCGAAACACACGATGCGGCGCAAGATACAAAAAAGAGCAGAGAAAGACTGAGATCATGAAACTGGCAATCCTTCTGACAAGCCTGACCGTCCTTGCCGCCTGCGGTGGTGTTCCCTTTGTGCCGCTGATCTGAGCTGCGCAATCACGCCCCCTATCAGCCACTGCGCTTGCCCCCGTCGGGCGAGAGGGATAGACACGGCTAAAACATCGGGAAAAAAGTAAGCCGTGAACCATATAGCCGTCATCTCAGGGACCGGGGTCTTCACCCCTCCCAACCGCGTCACCAATGACGAACTTGTCGCCGCCTACAACGCCTATGCCGACCTCTTCAATGCCGAGAACGCCGGCGCGATCGAGGCCGGAGAGATCGAGGCGAAACCGCATTCTTCTTCCGAATTCATCGTCAAGGCCAGCGGGATCGAAAACCGCTATGTGATGTCGCGCGACGGACTGCTGGACCCGGAAATCATGTACCCGCTGATGCGTCAGCGCAGCGATGACGAACCAAGCATTATGGCCGAAATGGCCCTGGACGCCGCGAAAAAGGCGATGGATAAGGCCGGCGTGACCGCCGATGAGATTGATCTGGTGATCTGTGCCGCGTCCAATATGGAACGCGCCTATCCCGCTGTGGCTGTTGAAATCCAAAGTCTTCTGGGCTGCCCCGGATTTGCCTTTGACATGAATGTCGCCTGCTCCTCGGCGACGTTTGGCATCCAGACGGCGGCGGACATGATCCGCGCGGGCTCGGTCCGCAAGGCGTTGTTGGTGAACCCGGAAATTTGCACCGGCCATAACGAACATCGCGACCGCGATTGCCATTTCATCTTTGGCGATGTCTGCACCGCCGCGGTGCTGGAACGCGCCGAAGATGTAACAGGCGCGCATTTCGAAATCCTGTCGACCCGCTGCGCCAGCGTGTTTTCGAACAACATTCGCAACAATAACGGCTTCTTGCGTCGCTCCCGCCCCGATGGGGTGGTGGATCGCCGCGACATGCAGTTCATGCAGAATGGACGCAAAGTGTTCAAAGAGGTGCTGCCGCTGGTCAGCAAACATATCTCGGACCACATGGCAGCCGAAGACGTGACCTCTGCCGATCTCAAACGGCTTTGGCTCCATCAGGCCAACAAGAACATGAATGACTTCATCGGGCGCAAGGTCATGGGCCGCGAACCGACACCGCAGGAGCAGCCCAATATCCTGCAGGATTATGCCAATACGTCTTCGGCGGGGTCGATCATCACCTTCTCGCAGTATTCCGACGACATGGAAGAAGGCGATTACGGGCTGATCTGCTCCTTCGGGGCGGGCTATTCCGTGGGGTCGGTTCTGGTCAAACGCCATACCGCCTGATGGCCAAGCTGTTCTTCAACTATTCGACGATGAATGCGGGCAAGTCGACGATCTTGCTTCAGGCGTCATACAACTACCGCGAAAACGGGATGCAGACCTATCTGCTGACCGCCGCCATCGACGGGCGCGCGGGCACAGGCAAGATCGCATCGCGCATCGGCATCGCGTCTGAGGCGGATCTTTTTGCCCCCGGCGAAAACCTGTTCGAGAAAATCGCCTTGCGCCTGGCCAAAGGCAAAGTGGCTGCGATCTTCGTGGATGAGGCGCAGTTTCTGGACCCCGAACAGGTCAAGCAATTGGCCCGCGTCGTCGATGATCTGAAGGTGCCGGTGTTGTGTTATGGGCTGCGCGTGGATTTTCAGGGCAACCTGTTTCCGGGCTCTGCCGCACTTTTGGCCTGGGCCGATGAAATGCGCGAGGTGCGCACCATCTGCCATTGCGGGCGCAAAGCCACGATGGTTGTGCGCAAGGACGCACAGGGCAATGTCATCACCGAGGGCGACCAGGTTCAGATCGGCGGCAACGAGACCTATGTCTCGCTCTGCCGCCGTCACTGGCGCGAGGCTGTCGGCGACCGCTAGACCGCGTTGGGCAGCGGTTTGCCGTCCCGGAACGCTTCCAGATTGTCCAAGGCCATATGGCCCATCGCCGTCCGCACTTCGAGAGTGGCGGTGCCCAGATGCGGCAGCAGCGTGACAGTGTCCAAAGCCTTCAGCGCAGCGGGCACCTCCGGTTCAAACTCATAGACATCCAACCCCGCCCCGCCAATCTGGCCTGTTTCCAGTGCCACGATCAAAGCGGCCTCATCCATCACATCCCCCCGCGCGATATTGATCAGATGCGAATGATCGGGCATCGCCTCAAACACCGGCGCGCCGATCAGGTGATGCGTTTCGGCCCCGCCCGGCACGGCGATGACCAGAAAATCAACCTCCGCGGCCAAGGCTTCGATATTTGCAAAACGCTTTGCCGGGTAAGGCAAATCCTTGTCGCTCCGCGCGACGTAGCCCACCGACATGCCAAAGCCATAATGCCCACGCCGCGCAATCGCCTGCCCGATACGCCCCATGCCGACGACGCCCAGACGTTTGCCGGTCACATGCTGGCCCAGCATCTGCGTCGGATGCCAGCCATCCCAGGCATTGGCACGCACGATCCGCTCGCCTTCGGCGGCGCGCCGCGCGCTCATCAATAGAAGGGTCATTGCCGTGTCGGCGGTGGCATCGGTCACAGCGCCGGGCGTGTTGGTTACGGCAACACCTGCGGCCTGCGCCGCGGCCACATCGATATGGTTGAACCCCACGCCGAAATTGGCCAGCAACCGGGCGCGGGGTGCGGGCACATCTGCAAACACCTGAGCCGAAAACGCATCGCGCAGCGTTGGCATGACCACATCGTAATCCCGCAACGCCACCCGCAATTCTTCAGCACTCAATGGCGTGTTTTCGGCGCGCAAATCCGCATCAAACCCGGCCGTGGCCCGCGCAGCCACAGGGTCGGGCATGACCCGCGTGATCAGTAGTTTCAATGCATCCGCCCCCCGGCGGGCACCGGGCCATCAGGTCCAACCAGCACGATCTCTCCGCCCTCATCCGGCAGGCCAAGCACAAGCACTTCGGACATGAACTTGCCAATCTGACGCGGCGGGAAGTTGACCACAGCCATCACCTGCTTGCCCACCAGATCCTCCGGGTTGTAATGCGCTGTCACCTGGGCAGAGCTTTTGCGTTCGCCGATGTCATCCCCGAAATCGATCCACATCTTGATCGCCGGCTTGCGCGCCTCGGGGAAAGGCTCGGCCCGCAACACGGTGCCCACGCGCACATCAACCTTCTGAAAGTCGTCAAATGAAATCTCAGCCACGCGATAGGTCCTTTGATCGTTCCGTGGCCGCCGCCACGGTGGCCGCCACCAATGGAGGCAGGCCGGTTTCCTTATCCATCAACACTTCAAGCCCCGCCTGCGTCGTCCCGTTGGGAGAGGTCACATTGACTCGCAATTGCGTCGGTGTTTCATCCGCCGCCTCGGCCAGCGCCCCCGCGCCGGCCACAGTGGCCTTGGCCAGTTGCATCGCCAACTCTGCCGAAAGACCCTGCGCCGCGCCCGCCGCGGCCAGCGTTTCGATCAGGTGAAACACATAGGCCGGGCCAGAGCCGCTGACACCGGTGACCGCATCCATCTGCGCCTCATCCTCAAGCCGCACGACCTGCCCGACGGCCGATAACAGGCCTTCGGCCAAATCCAGCTGCGCTTGCCCGGCGGAATTTCCAATGATCGCGGTGATGCCCCGCCCTACAGCCGCCGGAGTGTTCGGCATCGCCCGAATGATCGGAGAGCCCGCGCCCAGCACCGCCTCGAAGGCGGCAATCGGCGTGCCCGCAGCAACCGACACAAAAAGCGTCCGACCGCCGCCCAGCGCCTGCAAACGCGGCAGCGCGTCGCCCATCATCTGCGGTTTTACGGCAATCAGCGCCACAGCGGGCGCGTCGGGCAGCTCCGTGTTCACATGCACACCGATGCCCCTGACCCAATCGGACGGCGCCGGGTCCAGCACATATACATACGTAGGGTCCAAGCCCTGCTCAAGCCATCCGGCGAGCATTGCCGACCCCATCTTGCCGCAGCCCAAAAGCACAAGCCCCCGCGCTGCGACCACGCTCATATCCATGCCGCCTCTCCCCCTTCCGGTTCAAGGCACAGCTTTAGGCGCGCCCGTAAGCCTCTGCAATGGCGACCTGCATCGACTCCGCTGGGCTCCGGTCGGAATAGAGCATCAGTTGCAGCGCCGGGTAATACCGCTCGGCGCTCAGCACGGCGGCATTGATCATCGTGTCAATCTGCTCGGGCGCGGCCATCTGACCGCCCGCCTGCAACAGACCATAGCGATAGACCATCAGCTTTTGTTCTGGCCAATAGGTGAAGGCACCGGCCCAGCACTGATCGTTGACCATGTTGATCAACTCGTAAAGCTGCGCCAGCTTCTCCTCTGGCGGGTCCAGTTCAAAAGTACAGACCATGCGCAGGGTCTCATCAAACCCCGACCAGGCCAGGGTGACCGAATAGGTCCGCCACTGACCTTCCACGGCCATTGCGATCTGATCGTCCCCCAGACGATCGAATTCCCAATCATGATGCTCTGCAAGATGCTCGACAATGTCGATAGGGTGGAGGTCTTCCTCGAGGAACTGCTCGGACAGGGCCATTACGCTACCTCTCTGCTGTCTAGCAGCCTAGGGCGGCAGCGCCCCTAGCGCTAGATGCCTGCTCTATCGGAGCGCAGCTTTTCCGCGTCTCCTACTAAATATGGTGCGCGCCCAAAGCAAGTCTGGCAACACTTTATTTTGAATTTGGCCCAATAAGTTGTGGATCATTGCAAGTAGCGACGCGAAATCTTCCCCGATTGCTGCAATTGTCATCATCTCGTTACACCTCAAAGAAGGGCGCCGAAACGCCCAGCCGGTGCCATAAATGTTGAAAACTCTGATCCGAGCAGTTGTTGCTCGGATCAACTTTTTTATCAGAGACTTAGCGATGCAAAGGCGTCAGAAGTTAGCAACTCACCCCCTAAGACTTCTTCGAGGATTGAGAGGCGGGGTACCGGGTTCCGCTTTGCCGTGTGTCGCATTGTAGACAAGGCGCCGAAGCCTGCGAGGGTCAGGCCTCATAAGTCTTAGCTCTAGAGAGCGTGTATTTTAGGGTCAGTAGCTGTGCAGAACGCTCTTTTTGTCGTTCAAGGTGCGCAAAGCGGACATCTGTAAGTTAGTGCGCCAGCGTCTGCTATGCGGACAAAACAGACATGTATTTCAAAGCCAGACTTGCGACGCACACCACAATGGTGCGTCATCGAATGTTTCTAAACTAGTGTGATATGCTTAGCGGGTAGTCTGACGATATGCCCCGGAAAAGGGGGCTTCAAAAGAAGGGAGCCGAAATGCCTGACAAATCACTGCTTTCCGATCCGGTCAGTCTTCCGTGATGTGCTTTACTTCAGAACCGCATTGGTTGCCATGCAATGACATGGGAGCGCGCAGACAACACGATGCCATTATAGGCAACATAGTCATAGGCTATCAGGATGTCTGAAACCGGTGCGCTCCGCAATGTGCTATCATCGATCACATCTGTGCCAGATGGGCCGGATGGAGAGACGAGCCGAGCATATTTCGTCTCCATAGTCTTTTATGTTCTGGCGACCGGCTTTCATGTGGCTGCTCTGGTGATGTCCTGGAATTTGGAGGTAACGCCTGTTTACCTGTTCAACTACGCGAGTATCGCTGTCTATATTCTGTGTATTTACTTAGTCGTGCAGCATGGCGCTTTGAAGCTCGCGTTTGTTCTTGGCCCTTTCATTGAAGTCCCGCTGCATGCCATTCTGCTTGTGCTATGTGTCGGGCTGGGCGTCGCACAGTTTCTCTTCGCAGTTCTTCCAGTGGTGCTTGTGTTCTTGATGCCGTTTGCATGGCGCACCAGAATGCTGCTAAGCGCGGCATCTGCGCTGATATTTCTCTTTATTGTAATGCTGGGACTGATACACGAACCCTGGTACGAAATACCCCAAATTTGGGTGTATTTTATCGGAGCATTCTGCGCCCTTGGCATGCCGCTAACGTTGGCTGTTTTATTCGCCATCAATCAAAAAGCGGCAATCGTTGCCGAAGCGAAACTGGAAGCCGAATACGCCCGATCAGAAAACCTGCTCTATAACCTGCTACCTGAAGGCATCGCTGCACGTCTGAAGCTCGAACCAGACACTACAATTGCCGACGATCTTCCCAAGGTGGCAATTTTGTTCGCCGATATTGTGGATTTCACACCGCGTGCGGCGACCTTCCCGCCCGACAAGATTGTCAGCTTTCTAAATACCATCTTTAGCCGCTTTGACGAACTTGCCGAGAAACACGGGTTGGAGAAAATCAAAACGATCGGCGACGCTTACATGGTCGCCGCGGGGATGCCTTCACCCGTCGGCGATCCAGTGCACCGCATCGCACAGATGGCGCTCGATATGCACGAGGCTGTAGAGGAGTTGTCCACAGAGTTTCCAGATGGCTTGCAGATCCGCGTTGGCTTACACGCCGGTCCTGCAGTGGCCGGGGTTATCGGGAACAAGAAGCTGTTCTATGATGTATGGGGCGAGACAGTGAATACCGCCAGCCGGATGGAAAGCCACGGCGAACCAGGACGGATACAGGTAACCGGGCCGGCTCATGAAGAACTCAAGGGGGATTACCACTTTGAGCATCGAGGGATCCTAAACATCAAAGGAATGGGTGCGGTTGAAACATGGTGGCTGACCGGAAAACGAGCGTCAGATTAGCGCTCTTTACGTCGTTCAAGGTGCGCAAAGCGGACATCTGTAAGCTAGTGGGCCAGCGTCTGCTATGCGGACAAAGCGGTCATTGTCCAACGACCGCGGTTCCAATAAGCTCCCATTTCGCTATTGATCTCAAAAACGATGAACTATGGAACTACTTGCGTTCACCTTTCCATTGCTGTGCGGTGCAGTGGCCGCTTGGCTCGTTACCTCTAAACGGATCAGGCTTTGGATCACTTTGGTAACTGTCTGGCTGTGCGTTCCACTTGGCCTAGTGTCGTCAGTAGGGCTGGGCTTGTGGCTGAAAAATCTAGGAAATTGCCATGACCATCGTGGGCGCGATGTTGTCGAGTGTTTGGTTTTTGGTCTCGACATTACCGAATGGGTGAATGGGTTGAAGATGGGCGGATATGCTTTCGCCTTTGTTGGCTTGCCTTGGTTCCTAGTTGGAGCGGTCCTACTCGCAATTGTCTTGCTAATTCGCATTCTACGAACGAAGCACCAGTAGGCGCCTGAACTTAAAGAACACAAATGGACGGTAGCTTTAGGCTCTTTACCGTTATTCGCTGCATTCAGTTCGAACGACCGTTATGAGGGACGAACCGGGCTTCGGGCGTTCTGAAGAGGAGCGGCCTTTCTCGACCACCCTGGGGTGAATGGGCCCAAAGGGGCAAAGCCCCTTACTTGCCCGCTTCCAGCGCCTTGATCCGCGCCTCAAGCGCTGCGTTCTCCTCGCGCGCCTTCTGCGCCATCGCGCGAACGGCATCGAATTCTTCGCGCGTGACCAGATCGCGATCGGCCAGCCAGCGATCCATCATGGATTTCATCGCGGTCTCCGCCTCTTCCCGTGCGCCCTGCGCCACGCCCATCGCGTTGGTCATCAGCTGCGAAATATCGTCCAGAACCTTGTTACGAGTCTGCATCTGTCACTCTCCTGTGATCCTGCCCCCTATATGGGGAGGCAAAGCCCGCGGGGCAAGCTTGACTTGCCCCCGCCCAGACCGCATCACGCCCTCATGTTCGCCGCCATACCCTTCCCCGACCTATCGCCCGATCTTGTCAGTTTCACCTTCTTCGGGATGACATTTGCGCTGCGCTGGTATGCGTTGGCCTATATCGTGGGCATCGTGATCGCCTGGCGCATGGGCGTTGCCGCCGTGCGTCGACCCGCCTTGTGGGGTGGGGCGCCGCCGATGACCCCCAAACAGATCGAAGACATGCTGACCTGGATCATCCTTGGCGTGATCCTGGGCGGGCGACTGGGCTATGTTCTGTTCTACCAGCCGGTCTATTACCTACAGAACCCCGCCGAAATCCTGATGGTCTGGCAAGGGGGGATGTCTTTTCATGGTGGACTATTGGGCGTCGTGGTCGCGTCCTACCTTTACGCCCGCTCGCAAAAGGCACCGATCCTGCAAACTGCTGATCTGATCGCGCACACAATCCCGCCGGGGCTTTTGCTGGGCCGTCTTGCAAATTTCATCAATGCCGAGCTTTGGGGCCGCCAAACCGACCTTCCCTTGGGTGTCATCTTCCCCGGAGAGGCCGCGCAATTCTGCCCCGGCGTGGTCGGCCTGTGCGCCCGCCACCCCTCGCAGCTTTATGAAGCCCTGCTAGAAGGGCTGATCCTCGGCGCGGTGCTGATCTGGATGGTCTGGCGGCGCGGCGCGTTGCAGCGACCCGGCACAGCCACGGGCATCTTTTTCGCGGGCTATGGGATCGGGCGTTTCATCGTTGAGTTCTTCCGCCAGCCAGACGCGCAATTCGTCTCGCCCGGAAATCCGCTGGGGCTGGCCTGGCATATCGATGGTTGGGGCCTGACCATGGGCCAGATCCTGTGCCTACCCATGATCGCCCTGGGGCTGTGGCTGATCCTGCGCGCGCGACGGCGAGCCGCAACGGGATGAGCTTGAAAGACCATATCCTTCAGGAACTCCGTCAGGCCGGCCCGATGGGTGTGGATCGGTTCATGACGCTGTGCCTGTTGCATCCGCGATGGGGCTATTACACGTGCCGCGACCCGCTGGGCGCTCGGGGCGATTTCACCACCGCGCCCGAAATCTCGCAGATGTTTGGCGAATTGATCGGCCTTGCACTCGCGCAGAGCTGGATGGATCAAGGCGCGCCATCGGCCTTCACACTGGCTGAGCTTGGCCCCGGCCGCGGCACGCTGATGGCCGATATTTTGCGCGCCACCAGCGCAGTGCCCGGCTTTCATGATGCAGCGCAGGTCGTGCTGGTCGAACGCTCGCCCACCTTGCGCACCAAACAGGCCCAGGCCGTGCCGCAAGCCGATTTCGCAGACAGCACCGCCGACCTACCTGAGACGCCGGTCTTTGCTGTGGGCAACGAATTCCTCGACGCTCTGCCGATTCGCCAGTTTCAACGCAGCGGCGCGGGCTGGGCCGAACGGTTGATCGGGCTGGACGGCGACGCGCTCCGCTGGGGGCTTGGCCCAGTGTCGAACCATCCCGCGCTGATCCATCGCCTCGATGATACGCGAGACGGCGATGTGGTGGAACTCTGCCCGGCCATGCGCGATGTTTTGCAGCCCCTTGGCAGCCGGATCACCCGGCATGGCGGGGCGGTACTGTTCGTGGATTATGGCGACTGGCGCAGCCTTGGTGATACCTTTCAGGCCGTACAAAACCACGCCGTTACTGACCCTCTCATCCAACCGGGGGAGGCCGATCTGACCGCACATGTCGATTTTGAAGCCCTCGCTCAGATCGGGCAGGCATCGGGTTTGCGCGCCTCTCCCATGGTGCCGCAGGGCGTATTCCTGGAACGGCTGGGCATCACGGCCCGCGCTCAGGCTTTGGCCCGGCACCTGACGGGCACGGCGCTGCAATCCCATATTGCCGCGCATCGGCGCTTGACCCACCCCGATGAAATGGGGTCACTGTTCAAAGTGATTGGACTGGCCCCGATGGCCGCCCCCTTGCCGCCCGGACTGGAGCCTCATGAGTCTTGAGCGTCTGACCTCGCATCTGTTGGAGCCCGTGCCGCACGGGTTCTTCTCTCGCCGCGGCGGCGCGTCGTCCGGGATTTTCGAAGGATTGAATTGCGGCCCCGGCTCCTCCGATCAGGCCGAGGCCGTGGCCATGAATCGCGCCCGCGTCGCAAGTGACATGGGGGTGGGGGACAGTGAGCTGCTGACACTGCATCAAGTGCATTCTGCGGATGTGGTGACCGTGAACCAACCCTTCACGGACCGGCCCCGCGCCGACGCGATGGTGACTGCGACGCCCGGTCTTGCGCTCGGGATCCTGACTGCCGATTGCATGCCGGTCCTGTTTGTCGACCCCAAGGCCAGGGTGATCGGCGCGGCCCATGCCGGCTGGCGCGGCGCTTTGGCGGGCATTTTGGAAAATGTGCTGGACGGGATGGAGGCGCTGGGGGCCAGCCGCTGTGACATTTCGGCTGCCATCGGCCCGTCCATCAGCCAGCGCGCCTATGAAGTCGGACCGGAATTTTTTGAAGATCTGTTGCAGGACGACCCGGGCCACAGCCGTTTTTTCGCCGGAGGCACAGGCGACCGGATGATGTTCGACTTGCCCTCTTTCGGGCTGCATCGCCTGCGCGCGGCCGGGATAGCTCAGGCCCATTGGACCGGGCATTGCACCTATTCCGAGCCGGAGCGGTTTTTCAGCTATCGCCGTAGCACCCACCGGAATGAGGCTGATTACGGCCGCCTGATTTCGGTGATCCGGCTTTAAGCCTCTTTCGCCAGGCGGGCTTCCAACACATCAAAGGGCACGCCCGGCTCATCCTTGGCGCCACGAATGACCAGCGAGGTCTTGACGCTCGCCACATTCGGCGTGCTGAGCAATTCGCCGGTCAGAAAGCTTTGGAAGCTCGACAGATCGGGGGCAGAGCATTTCAGGATGAAATCGACCTCCCCGTTCAGCATGTGGCATTCACGCACCAGCGGCCAGCTGCGGCAACGGTCTTCAAAGGCCACAAGCTCGGCCTCGGCCTGACTTTCCAGTCCGACCATCGCGAAGACCTGCACTTCAAAGCCAAGTGCGCGGCTGTCTACCTCGGCATGGTAGCCACGGATCAGCCCCATTTCCTCAAGGGTGCGGACCCGGCGCAAACAGGGCGGGGCCGAAATTCCGACACGCTTGGCCAGTTCAACATTGGTCATGCGACCATCTGCTTGCAGCTCCGACAGAATCTTGCGATCGATAGCGTCCAGTCGATGTGTGACCATTATGCTCCCTTCCCCGAGTATTTTGCGGTTGTTATACCAGCCCGGTTTTGTTGCGCAATAATATTGCGCCACCGCGCAATAATATTTGACGCTAGCGCAACAAAGATCAGCAGGTTGTAACGGGGCTTCAATCCCAGGCACCGCCGGATTATATGCAATCACCCAAGCCGCGCGACAGGCGCGCCTGCCAGCATCACGAGGTCCAGATGAGCGACACCCGCCACACCAAAGTATTGATTATCGGCTCCGGCCCGGCCGGTTACACCGCGGCGGTCTATGCGTCCCGCGCGATGTTGGCGCCCATTCTGGTGCAAGGCATTGAACCCGGCGGCCAGTTGACCACCACGACCGAAGTTGAGAACTGGCCCGGCGACACCGAAGTGCAGGGCCCAGACCTAATGGTGCGAATGCAGGACCACGCCAAGGCGATGGGTTGTGAGGTGATCGGCGACATCATCACCGAGCTTGACACCGACGCCCGCCCCTTTAAGGCCAAGGGTGACAGCGGCACGGTTTATACCGCCGATGCCGTCATTCTGGCCACCGGCGCGCGCGCCAAATGGCTGGGCCTGCCATCTGAAGAGAAATTCAAAGGGTTTGGTGTCTCGGCCTGCGCGACCTGTGACGGGTTCTTCTATCGCGGGCAGGAGATCGTCGTGATCGGTGGCGGCAACACAGCGGTCGAAGAGGCGCTGTTTCTGACCAATTTCGCCTCAAAGGTCACGCTGGTGCATCGGCGCGACACGTTGCGGGCCGAAAAGATCCTGCAGGATCGCCTGTTCAAGCATCCCAAGATCGAAACGCTCTGGCATCACACGCTGGAAGAGGTTGTGGGCGTTGACGCGCCCAAAGGCGTCGAAGGCATCCGCGCCAAGCATGTCGAGACTGGCGAGATCACCGAGATCCCGGCCAAAGGCGTCTTTGTCGCCATCGGCCACGCACCTGCGACCGAATTGGTGACCAACAAGCTTGAGCTGCACAATGGCGGTTATGTGAAGGTCAAAGCGGGCACGACCGAAACCTCCATCCCCGGCATCTTCGCCGCGGGTGACCTGACCGACCATGTTTACCGTCAGGCTGTGACCTCGGCCGGGATGGGCTGCATGGCTGCATTGGATGCCGAACGGTTCCTCGCTGCACAAGACTAACCCGCGCTTTGGCGCACGCGCATCGCGTGCTAGGCTCCGTCCTTTGATAATTCAACGGAGGGAGGGTAAACATGCAGGATCATTACGGGAACAAAGTGTCCACCGCGTCAAATGACGCGGTGACGGGGTATGACCGCGGCGTTTACCTCTTTCTCAGCGGCACGCATGGCGCGGCGGAGGCCTTCGGTCAGGCAATTGCGGCAGATGACGGGTTTGCGCTGGCCCATGCCGGGCAGGCCCGCGCGCTTATGATGGGCGGCGACATGGCAGGCTCCAAGGCTGCCATTGCCCGCGCAGACGCGCTGGCCCCCGGCGTTACGCCCCGCGAACAGGCTCATATCGCCGCTTTTGTCCATCTGCTGTCAGGCCGCCCGGCTGACGCCATGGCCACAGTGCGCGCGCATGTGCAGGAGCATCCCCGCGACGCGATGGTGGCGCAGCTTTGCACCAGTGTTTTCGGGCTGATCGGCTTTTCCGGCAAAACCGGGCGGGAGGCCGAATTGCTCGCCTATACCGCAGGGCTTCTCCCGCATTATGGTGAGGATTGGTGGATGATGTCGCAACATGCCGTGTCGCTCTGCGAAACAGGGCAACTGGATGCCTCGGCAACACTGATGGAGCGCTCGCTGGCACTGAACCCGCGCAATGCGCATGGCGCTCATTTCAAGGCGCATGAACAATATGAAGCCGGGGAGACCACCGCAGGCCGCGCCTATCTGGGCGACTGGATCACCGATTACGACCGCCGGTCGATCCTGCATGGGCATCTCAGCTGGCATCTGGCGCTTTGGGCGCTGCATGATGGCGATACAGACGCGATGTGGGCGGCGGTGGACCACGGCGTCGCGCCTGGTACGGGGCATTCCCTGCCCATCAATGTCCTGACCGACACAGCCGCGATTTATTATCGTGCCGAAATTGCCGGGCATGAGGTCGCGCCCGACCGTTGGGCCGGGCTCAGCGATTATGCCGCCAATGTCTTCCCACAAACCGGCCAAAGCTTTGCCGATCTGCATGCGGCCCTGGCCCATGCCATGGCCGGTCAGGGCGAAAGGCTGGCGCAAATTGCCGAAGGCGCCTCGGGCTTTGCCGGGGATCTGGTGCGCCCGGTCGCGCGGGCCTGGGGCGCGATCGCGCGGCACGACTGGGCAGGCGCACTGGACGGGCTGTTGCCCGCCATGGCCGCGACCGAACGCTTGGGCGGCAGCCGGGCGCAGCGCGATCTGATTGAACTGGCTTATGTCAATGTTCTGATGCGGCTGGGTCACAGCGATGAAGCCCGCCATACCCTGAAGCTGCGGCGCCCCGTTCTGACAACCAAACCACCCGTCAGCGGGCTACAGATGGCTTAACGCGTTTCGCGCGAGATCTGTGTAAACCGCCCCGATGGGACCTGCTAAGCAGCGCTGACATCCCAGCTATTGAGATAGCTGACCGCTCTGTGACACCGGCCATCTTCCAATGCGACCGCGACGACCCGACGCAAGAATTCATGTGGCCCATCCTAGCTGACTGAGCAACCTTCATCTTCATCAAATCCAGGCAACACGGCCCAGGGGTCGCTGAGCGTATAAAGCGTTCCATGCACCATGTCCGACGGATTGCCCGATGGCACCGCCCACGGAGAACTGTTTTGCCCCGGCTCATCCAGGTCGTCGATGATGTAGAGCCGCACGCGGAACTGGCCGCGCCCGATCAGGCGGCCATGCTGCCGCAGCATGACGCCCATCGGATACTTGACCACAGTCAGAACTGTGCCACAGACAGAAAACTTGGCCTTGGTGATGATGGTAGGTCAATCCTGTTCCGGCGCCTCTGTGACGCCTGACGCGAAGGCTCAAACCAAGGGCCATGTAGCATTGAGGGATGGGTATTTTCATTCGACGACAGGCAGGCTAGGCAGCGTGCATGCGTTTGATCCTGCTGACCTCAATCACGATGCTGGCCTTTGCAGCGAATTCCCTACTGACGCGGTTGGCCGTCGATAGCGGTGCCGCCAGTGCCGGAGGATTTGCCATTCTGCGCGTGGCCGCAGGTGCGGCGATGTTGCTGGCACTGGCGTCCCTGCAGGGCCGCGGGTTGCGCTGGACGGGTGCCGCGCGCTTTGGCGGGGCGTTGAGTCTGACGCTTTACATGGTGGGCTTTTCCATCGCTTATCTGACACTGGATGCGGGCCTTGGCGCATTGATCCTGTTTGGCGTCGTTCAGGTGGGGATGTTCACCCTGTCGGCCCTGCAAGGGCGCAAGCCCGGACGGCGCGATCTGGCCGGCGCGGTGATTGCCTTTGGAGGGCTGGCCTGGGTGGTCTGGCCGTCTGGCGCAGCGCAGGTCGAGGCCTCTGGCGCGGTCGCGATGGGGCTGGCTGGTCTAGGTTGGGCAGCCTACACGCTGCTGGGCCGGTCGGAACGTGACCCTCTGGCCGGGACGGCGGCAAATTTTGCGCTGGCGCTGCCTGTGACCGCACTGGCGATCCTTGCCTTGGACGCGCCTTTGGACATGACCGCGCGCGGCGCAGCGCTGGCGGTACTGTCCGGCGCCGTGACATCCGGTTTGGGCTATGCACTGTGGTATGCGCTGCAACCGCAACTCGGCGCGATCCGTGCGGCGGTGGTGCAGTTATCCGTGCCAGTCATCGCTTTGGGGTTGGGCGCATGGTGGCTCGGTGAAAGCCTGACGCCGCGCCTGTTGCTGGGCGGGGCACTGGTGCTGGGCGGGATTGCCCTGACCCTGCCAATCGGACGCAAACGCTGATGCTCGAGATGGACGTCATAGGCGCGCAGGTGCTGCATCCTGACGGGCTGAAGGCCGAGCTCCTGTCGTTGGCCGATGGGTATATCGTTGACGCGCCTTCCGGCCGCGCGGTCGATTTGTCGGGCTTTATCGTGCTGCCAGGCCTGATTGATCTGCATGGTGACGGGTTCGAACGCCATGTCGCCCCGCGACGTGGAGCCATGTCCGAGATGGATGAGGGCCTGATCGCGACCGAGGCAGAGCTTGCCGCCAATGGCATCACCACCGCCTATCTGGCCCAGTTCTGGAGCTGGGAGGGCGGCTTGCGCGGGCCTGATTTTGCCTCCAAGGTCATGGCATCGCTCGCGCGGGTGCGGGACCAGGTGCCCACCGATCTTCATGCGCAGATGCGATTTGAAATTCATCTGCTGGAAGATTGCGCGCGCCTGCCCCAGATGCTCAGCGATTGGGGCGTGGATTACGTGGTGTTCAATGATCATCTGCCCCATGACCGTCTGGCCGAAGGGCGCAAACCCCCGCGCCTGACGGGACAGGCGCTTAAGGCCGGGCGCAACCCCGAGGCGCATTTTGAGTTCCTCCTGAACCTGCACAGCCGCCGGGGCGAGGTGCCCGCCGCGATGGACGCGATGACCGCCGATCTGGCGGCGCGGGGCATCCGGCTGGGCAGCCATGACGACGCCGATCCCGCGACGCGGACGATCTGGCGCAAGCGCGGCGCGCGGGTTTCCGAATTTCCCGAAACGCTGGACGCGGCACAGGCCGCGCGGGATGCGGGCGATCATGTCGTGATGGGCGCGCCCAATCTGGTTCGCGGCGGGTCGCATAAGGGCAATGTCTCTGCCTTGGAGGTTGTGCGGGCGGGGCTGTGTGATGCGCTGGCCTCCGATTACCACTATCCCTCTCCGCGCCGCGCGGCGCTGGGGTTGATCCGCGATCATGGGCTCGGCTGGGACGAAGGCTGGGGGCTCGTGTCCTCGGGTCCGGCGCGGGTCATGGGAATGCAGGATCGTGGCACGCTCGCGCCGGGGATGCGGGCCGATATGGTCATTCTTGATGCCACGACCCTGCGCGTTGCGGCAACGCTGTCCGGCGGGCGGGCCAGTTTCATGTCCGGCGATGTCGCGGCGCGGTTGCTGGCGGCTTAACCAGCCAGATCGATCAGACGCAGGACACCCCGGCTCATCTTGAGCCGTTCAGCGCGGATGTCTTCCAACGCCACCCAAGCCGCATCCAGCGCGTCATCGGCCGCCACGGGCACGCCGCTGACATAGTCTACGCGCAGCGCCACCAGCGCGTAATGCACCGTCACCTGCCCGTCTGCGTCCCTCTGGATCACGTCGATCACGTCCAGAACCGGGCCAGCCGTGGCAATCACGCCTGTTTCCTCGCGCAACTCGCGCAGAGCAGCCTCGGCCACTGGCTCGCCAAGTTCTACATGACCGCCTGGAAAGCCCCAAAGCCCGGCATCGGGTTTTTTGCTACGCTGCACCAGCAGCGCCGCGCCATCATGGACAAGAATCGCGATCACCCCAAGCAGGGGGTGTTGGGCGCTCATCCCGCGTCACAGCCGTGGATATCCACTGCGTGATCGCGGCCCAGCACAGTGATCCGCAGGCCCGAACGATCCAGCGCAAAGCCGCCATCGGGATGTCCCAGATCAGCCCGCGCAATCAGGCGGTTGCCTTGACGCGTGACCTCAGCCTGGCTGGCCCAGATCATCGGGTCCGAGGGTTCAAACACCACAGTCTCGACCCCTCCTGCAGGCGGCATGTCGATGGTCGCGGTCACCTGCATCCCGTGCGGCCCGGGTGCCAAACGGCAGGCGCTGCGCGTCACTCCGGCTTCGTGCGCTGAATAAGGGCGATCGGCAAGGGCGGCCACAATCGTCGGGCTGCGGTCCGCCGCAGGGTCCAGCACGCCGTCAAACGAGACATGGCCGGGAATGCAGACATCCTTGCAGATGCCCAGCGAGACCTCCCCACTCAGGTGCAGGGGCAAGCCTGCATCATATGGCATAATGTGCAGCGGCAGGACCAGTTCAGTGTCATAACCGATCGAGGTCATGCCGTTCTGATCGAACACGTCCGGCGTGGGCCATGCGATGTCCACGGCCTCAACATTTTCGGAGCCGGCAAAGGAAAACTCCGGCGGAATGCCCGCATCTCCCGGCGCGCGCCAATAGGTCTTCCACCCCGGCGCAAGCGTCACATGCAGCGCTCCCACATGGCTCCCATCGCGGGCCTTGCCACCATCGATGACGCGTATCGAGATGATCTGATCCATATCATCGAACGCCGCAACAGAGGCGGGCATCGCCAGCACAGGCGCAACAAGGGCTAGGGCACGGAGCATCGTCATGCTCCTTATCTGAGCGTTTCGCCCTTCAATGCCAAGTCACGTTCCGGTCAACCTGTTGCAACATGAATGCAGGGTTGAAACGGCTGTCGGGGATGCGCATTGTTGTTGCATGGCCCAATCTGACACGACCTCGGACGCTTTGGAACTGGCAGGTAAGATGCTGATCGCCATGCCCGGCATGAGCGATCCGCGATTTGCCAAGTCGGTTGTGCTGATCTGCATGCATGACGATACCGGCGCGATGGGGCTGATCGTAAACAAGCCGTCGGAAGAGCTGGAGGAAGAACAGCTGATGGCGCATATCGAAATCGAAACTCATCCCGGCTCGCCTCCGCGCCCAGTCTATTTTGGGGGTCCGGTCGAAACCAATCACGGCTTTGTGCTGCACAGCGATGACAGCAGCAACCATGCAAGCAGCCTGCGGGTCAGCGCGGGAATAGCGATGACCTCGACCATGGATATTCTGGTTGAGATCGGCGCAGGCGGTGGACCGCGCGATCATCTTGTGGCCTTGGGCTATTCCGGCTGGGGTCCGGGCCAGTTGGAAGGTGAGATCCTGCAAAATGGCTGGCTGACGGTGGATGCCGATCATGCGCTGGTCTTTGACACGCCCGATGCCGAGAAATGGGCCGGAGCTCTGTCGCGCCTTGGGGTCGATCCGCTGACGCTGTCGGCGGCGGCAGGCCATGCCTGATCCGCAGCGGGGCGCACGCTCGTGATTTCGTATGTATCTGTCGGCGCCGATGACATCGCGCGGTCCAGACTGTTCTACAACGCGCTTTTGCCTGCTTTGGGATATCGGCTTGAAGAAGGGCCCGAAGGTCTCAGCTATGCCATACCGGGCGCTCCGCCCAGTGTGCCCGAGTTTTACGTGAAGCCCCCTTATGACGGGCAGCCCGCCCATGCAGGAAATGGCGCAATGGTGGCGTTTGAAGCCTGCGATCAAGCGCAGGTGCGGGCCTTGCACGCGGCGGCGCTGGCGGCAGGTGGCACGGATGACGGCGCACCAGGATTTCGCGCTGATTATGGCCCACGCTTCTTCGTCAGCTATCTGCGCGACCCGCAGGGCAACAAGATCGCGCTGTTTTCGAGCAACCCCAAAGACCCAGCCCGCGATGCCTGACATCGGAACCGCGCCTCTGTGCTACTGCGATCTTGGACATTTGCGACCAAAGGCTCCGCGATACGCCTGAGGCGTAGGAGCTTTGATAGGAAAATGACAGGGCTAGGACTGGTCGCCGCTGTTGCTGTGGCCCCGATGGCGGTTTCTGTGAGCGTGCCAGATATCGACAGCAGGGGTTGGGCCGTGGACCCGGCGCCGCTCGGGATGACGCCGCGCGACTATAGTCAGGCTGAATCGCGCGCTTTCATGGGCGATTTTATTGATTGGGTCGGGTTGCAAACCTATTACCAGTTCCCCGGCCTGTCCGCCGCCGAAGACACATGGGTTGTCTCGCCCGATACTGACACGAACTATTCGCTGGCGACGGTCAATGCGCGCAACGGGTTTACTCTGACGCATCCGGATATTGGCGTCAGGTTTCCCGCCACGCATATCCTGACCGAAAAACACAACTCGCCCTTTTATGTCTATGGCGGAGGCACTTGTGAGTTCAGTGCCTAAGACTTGCAGACCGATTTTTGTGACCTCGGTATTGGCCTGGGCACCGGTGCACCGCAGAAGACGTGGCGCTCGTGATCGACAGCTTGCAGCCGCGATACCAGATTACCGGTGCCGCAACCCAGGCGAATAGTAAACGCCCCGATCTTGACCTGATGCAGACCGTGCGGGACGCATTGATGGACGCCTATGATCAGTTGCCAGATATCTTTGACACGATGAAGCCCAGCCCTGATCAAGTCTAGGATTGGGTGAGGTTTACCTATGTGACCGCCGGGGCCTGGGGCCTCTCTCCGGACGCAAACGCCATGTATAAACCCTATGCGCTGGACGGAGCTCAGGCGAATACCTGCTATACCGCAACCTATCCGCCGGTCCCGGCAGAGGCGTTCTTTTCCATAACGGTCTACGGTCCCAAGAAACACCTGATGTCGAATGAGGACAACATCATCAGCGCAAATCGCGGGATTACCACCAATGACGATGGCAGCTTTACAGTGGTATTCGGCGGCGACGACTGCCGCGATCAGGCCCCGAACTACGCCGCCACAACCGAAGATGGTTGGTTTTTTCTGATGCGCGCTTATCGCCCTGATGTGGCGGCGTTCAAGGCGTATAGAGATGCCCGAGATCATGCCGGTCAACTAGAGACCGGCATGATCCAGTTCTCACACCTCGCACGGGCGGTGGCGGGCACCGAGCCACATGCCACCGGCCAGCCCGACCGGCAGCAGCACCAAAAGGCCAATCCAGAACAACATCAGTGCCGCCTGAATTTCGGACAGGCCCGCAAAGGGCGCGGCCAAAGCCTCCCACCGTGCTCCGGTGAGCAGAACGGGCAAAAGCGTCGCGGCAAACCAAGCCATCAGGGCCAGCCCCATACCGCGTACGAGGCCCCGCAGAGGCGATCCATGCGCCGTTCCCGCCCGGCGCAGCGCCGCAAAGGGCCGGGCCAGATCGGCCTGAATGGCCACAAGCGCCGGGACGACCAGCAGCACCAGCAGCATGCCAAAGCCCAGCCCGTAAACCAGCGTGATCACCGTCGGCTTCAGGAATTGTGCTTGCGCGGAGCGTTCAAACAACAAAGGCGCGAGTCCCAGAACCGTCGTCAACGTGGTGAGCAGCACGGGCCGCAGCCTGTCTGCCGCACCGTCGATAATTGACGGAATCAACCCACGCTCCTTGGCGTATTGGTCGATGGTCGTGACCAGCACAATGGAATCGTTGATGATGATCCCCGTCATGCCCAACAGCCCCACAACCGTGAACATCGACAACGGCACATCCCAGACGAAATGCCCATAGATCGTGCCCACAAGGCCAAAAGGAATGATCGCCATCACCACCAGCGGGCGCGTCCAGCTGGCAAAAATCCAGCTGAGCACAAGGTAGATGCCCGTCAGGCACAGGATCAGCCCGGTCCGTGCATCGGCCAGAAATTCATCCTCTTGCTCGGACAGGCCCGACATGCGCCATTCGACCTGCCGTTCCTCGGCAATCTTGGGCAGGATGCTCTCCTGCAATTCGGTCCCTATCAGTTCGGCCCGCACGGGGTCATCTTCGGAAATATCACCCGTGACCGAAATCAGCCGCAGGCCGTTTTCGCGCTGCACCGACGAAAACCCGCTGCGCCGCTCTACGCTGACGATATCGGCCAGCGGCACATAACCGCCCGTGGGCTTGCGCATATAGGTGCGTTCGAGGAAATCGGCGCTCAGCTCCTCTGCCGGCAATTCCACCCGGATCGCCGCAGAGCGCACGCCGACCGGATAGGTCGCCGCCTCGATCCCCGCCAGCCGGTTGCGCAGCACGCGCCCGACCCCATCGATGGTAAAGCCCAGTGCCTGCCCCTGTGCGGTCAGGTCGAGGATCAGTTCTTCCTTGTCATAGGCCAGCGAATCTTCGACCGCAGACACCTCGGGATATTGCGCGACGGCCTCTTGCAGATCCATGGACGCGGTCTTCAGCGTCTCAAGATCAGCGCCGTAGAATTGCACATCCAATGCATCCCCGCCGGGGCCGGACCGCCAGCCGCGGAAGGACACGACCTCCAGCATCGGGTGGCGGCGCACGGTATCCTGTAATTCGCCCACGAACTGGAAGCTGGAATAGGGGCGCAGGTCCGCATCAATGAGTTCAATGGAAATGCCGCCCAGCAGATCACGATCCTTGCTGTCCACACCGGACAGACCCCGCCCGCCATTGCCGCCAATTTCGGCCATCACGTAATCCAGCGGATTGGTACCGTAGCGCTCTTCGTATTGGGCCGCCAGATCTTCTGTCGCGCGCTGCATTTCGCGCATCATTTCCAGCGTGTCGTCGCGGGTGGCGCCTTCGACCATCGCGAAATTCCCGGTGACCGAGCCACGCTCTGGCGCGTTGAAGAACCGCCATGTCACATCCCCTGCAATGAACATGGTGATCTGACTGGCCAAAAGCGCAATCGCCCCCGCCACGACCACATATCGCGCCGTGATCACCCCCGCCATGAGCGGACGGAACAGGTGATCGCGCACCCAGCGAAAGCCACGATTGACCACGCGGTTGGGCGCATCATACCAATGCTCTTTCGCGGAATGTGCGATGGCGTGGCTCATGTGGTTGGGCAGGATAAGGAAACATTCCACCAGCGAGGCCAGAAGCACCACGATCACCGTGAACGGAATGTCCTTGATCAGGTCGCCAAAGCGACCGCCCACTGCGACCAGCCCGAAAAAGGCAATCACCGTGGTCAATGTGGCTGCGACGACAGGCAGGAACATGCGCTTGGCCGCGTTTTCGGCAGCCTGCACGGGATGTTCGCCCAACCGCCTTGCCCGGAAATCGGCATGTTCACCCACGACGATCGCGTCATCGACCACGATCCCAAGCGTGATGATCAAGCCAAAGAGCGAGATCATGTTGATCGTCAGCCCGAACGCATACATCAGCGCGATCGCTGCAAACATCGCCGCCGGGATGCCCGCCGCGACCCAGAAGGCCGTGCGCGCGTTCAGGAACAGGAACAGCAGACACACCACCAGTCCCAGCCCCATCAGCCCGTTATCGACCAAAAGATCCAGACGCCCGGTGATGGCTTCGGCACGCGTGCGGATCAGCTCCATCGTCACGCCCTGTGGCAGCGACAGCTGCATCTCGGCCACGACATCTTCGACCTGCCGTTGAATCCGAATGGCATCACCTGCGTCCGAGCGGTCGACGCGGATTGAAATCGCCGGATCCTTGCCCACGAAATAGCCGCGTTCGCGGTCGATGCCTTCGACCGAAATGCTGGCTACATCGCCAATAGTCAGGGTCGATCCATCGGGGTTAGAGCGCAGCACAATTGCCTCAATCGCATCGGGGCTGCGTTTTTCGACACCCGTGCGCACGCGGGCATTGGCACCGCCCACATCGCCTGCAGGCGTGGCATTGGCTTCGGCCGCAATGGCGCTGGCGATTTCGGCCATGCTGACATCATGTTCAATCAGCTTGACCGAGGCGACCTCGACAATCGTTTGCGGTGCGGCAATGCCGCGGATCGTGGTCCGCGTAACCCCAACCTCATATAGCCGGACAATCAACTCATCTGATAGCAGCCCCAACTGATCGATGCCCACCGGGCCAGTCACCACGATATCTGTCACCCTGTCGCGCCACGCCCCGCGTCGGACGCCGGGCTCCTCAGCGTCTTCGGGCAGGTCGGTGACCAAATCGACTGCGGTTTGCACATCGTTGAAGCCGCGCGCCATATCCCAGCCGGGTTCAAACTCCAGCCGCATCGTCGCGTTGCCTTCGCGAGAGGTGCTTTCACTGCTTTCAACGCCATCGACCAAAAGCAGCTTGGGCTCCATCACCTGCACGATGGCGGCATCCACATCTTCAGGACCCGCGCCGGGCCAAGAGACCGTCACAGTGACGTTTTCAATCACGACATCGGGGAAAAACTGCGCTCGCATATTCGGCATGGCCGCCGCGCCCAGCACCAGCAGGATGACCAGCAGTAGGTTGGCGGCGGTGCGGTGGCGGGTGAAATAGCTCAGCAGCCCGCTGGCAGCGCCTGGGGTTTCACGCACCATGTCATCAGCCCCCGCTGCTCTGGCCGGCGCGGGCCTGAAGCCGTTCGACCAGCTGCGCAGGCACCTGTGCCTGGCTCAGCGTGTTGAGGATCCGGTCTTTGACATCCTTGGGCATCCGCTGATTGCCTTCGACCATCGCGACCAGCTTGGCCCGCTGATCCTCGCTCAGCTCCAGCATGGCAGGCTCTTCAAAAGTGGCCTGCTGGCCGTCGTCAGACGGCGCGCGCAACGGGCGAACCTTGATACCCGCCCCAAGAAGCGGTGTGCGCCCGGTCACGATCTCGCGGCCATCAAGCCCTTGGCCCCGCACCAGAACATCATCACCCTGTCGCCGCAAAATCTGCACCTCAAGGCTTTCCAGCCGCTCCTCTGAGCCCAAAGCCAGTACGGTCGAGAACGCATCCACCGAAGAGGCTGGCAACCGGATCACACGATCCATCACCGGCTCGGTCACCTGAACCGTGACGAAATCGCCCGGCTTGAACCCCGGCGCGCGATCCAGGCGCGCAAAGACAAGACGCCCGGATTGGGTTTCGCCCGCCGCAGCGCTGTCGCGGGTGATGCGGCCCTTGGCCACCAGTTCGGCCCCGGCGGCGTCGATGATGACGGTGACTTCGGCCTGCAAGAGCCGCCCGTCACGATCAAGCAGCCGGGCATATTGCGCCGTGGACAGCAAGAACGCCACGTCCAGCGCCTGCGGATCGACCAGCTCAGCCAGCTTTTCATTGGCGGCCAGCAGGCGGCCTTCCACCAGCGTCACACCTGACAGCGTGCCGTCAAAAGGTGCGGTGATCGTGGTCTCGGACCGGTCGCGTTCGGCCTGCACAAGGGCAATGCGCGCCCGTGCCAGCCGCGTTGCGGCATTGTCTACCCGCGCCTCAGCCGCAGCGACGGCCTGTCGCCGCCCCACCAGAACCTGTTCTGCAGAAGCATCAGAGAGCTGCGCTGCCTCAACCGCGGCGGCTGTGCCAGCGCCGCGGTCAAGAAGGTTCTGTGCTCGTTCCAACGCCGCACTGCGCAGATCGGCCTGCCGTTCGGCGGCGCGGGCTTCATCGCGGGCCAGAACCAAAGCCCGCGCAGCGTCGCGTTCTTCGGCCTCGGCATCGCTCAGATCCGTCGCCGCGCGGTCCAGCGCCGCCTGGGCATCGGCGGGATCAATCTCCAGCAGGACCTGCCCGGTTATGACCTCGCCGCCTTCAACAAAATCCTCAGACAGCCCAACAATGCGCCCCGCCGCCGTAGCGCGCAGCTCCAAAGTGCGGTGACTTTCGATCTGGCCAAAGGCCTCCAGCACCGGCGCGATGGATTGCGCCTGCGCGGTGATCACATTCACGGCAAAGACCCGCTCGCGCGGCGGAGGAGACTGGCTCTCTTCCGCCATGCGCGCCTGTATCGCACCCATCACGCTCGACACGGCATAGGCCATCAGGCCCATCGTCGTGCCAAGCAGCAGAAAACCCAGCAGGGTCTGGCGAAGAAATCTCATCACATGCTCCTTTGGAGCCGCGCTTGACGGCTGTGCCTAGAACTAGAGGTCGCCCGCCAAATGCCAAGCGACCTGTGCGTTTCACGCAAGGCGCGGCTATTTCCGTCGCAGATGTTCGTCCAATCTGGGCATAATCTCTACAAAATTGCAGGGCCGGTGCCGGTAATCGAGCTGTTTGGCCAAAATCTCATCCCACGCATCCTTGCACGCGCCCGGAGAGCCGGGCAGCGCAAAAAGATATGTGCCCCCGGCCACACCGCCCGTGGCGCGCGATTGTATCGCAGATGTGCCGATCTTCTGCATCGACACAATCGTGAACACAGTGCCGAAAGCATCGATTTCCTTTTCATAGACATCCCGGTGGGCTTCCACCGTGACATCGCGCCCAGTCAGGCCGGTGCCGCCTGTGGAAATCACCACATCCACCTCCCGGTCGGCGATCCAGTCCCGCAGCTGCGCCGCGATCGCTGCCCGGTCATCCTGAATGATCTTGCGATCCGCGAGCACGTGGCCCGCCCCGTCCAGCCGCGCGACCAAAGTGTCGCCCGAGCGGTCATCATCAAAGCTGCGCGTATCCGATACGGTCAGCACAGCAATGCGCACGGGCATGAAATCCAGATTTTCGTCAATACGGGACATGGGTCAGGTTTTCTCCAAAAGCGCCAGCCGCAAGGCCAGCGCGCCAAATATCGTGCCAGATAGCCGCATCAGCCAACGGCGCGGGGCGGGATCGGTGGCCAAACGATGCCCGGCGCCCGATGCCGCGGCACCAACAGCGGCGTTGATCACAAAGCCGCCCAGCGCAAGGATCACGCCAAAGACCAGAAATTGTGGCAGCACCGCGCGGTCCGGGTCCACGAATTGCGGCACAAAGGCCAGCACGAACAGGATCACCTTGGGATTGCTGAGATTGACCATAAACCCGTCACGAAAGGCCAGTTTCGTGCTGCGCGGGGCGGCGTCTGCGCCCTGCTCTGTGTCTCGAAACGCCTGCACCGCCAGATAGAGCAGATAGGCCACGCCCACCCATCGGATCACGTCAAAGGCCCAAGGCGCGCGCGCCATTACCGCGCCCAGACCCAGACCTGCGACGGTCACATGCACCATCGCCCCAGCGGAAATCCCCGCGCTGGCAGCCGCAGCCCCGCGCGGTCCACTGCGCAGCCCCTGGCCAAGGCAGAACATCATATCCGCCCCCGGCGTCAAGTTCAGCGCCAGCGCGGCGGGCAGAAAAGCCAGCAGAACAATCAGATCAGGCATCCAGTCGGGCCCTTATTTCAAGCAGATCGGACCAGGCCTCGCGCTTGGCCTCGGGCGTGCGCAGCAGATAGGCGGGGTGGGTCATCGGCATCACCGGCAGCTCAGCCGCCTCAGCCCAGGTGCCGCGCAGTTTCAGGATGCCACGACGTTCCAGCAGCGCATCGCAAGAGATATTACCCATCGCGATCAGAATCTCAGGCTCCGCCAACGCGATATGGCGCATCACGAACGGACGCATCATCGCGATCTCGGGCGGTTTGGGGTCGCGATTGCTGGGCGGGCGCCAAGGCAAGACATTGGTGATATAGACGTTTTCGGCGCGGTTCAGGCCAATCGCGGCCAGCATCTTGTCCAAAAGCTGCCCCGCCGCACCCACGAAAGGGCGTCCTTCGCGGTCTTCGTCGCGGCCTGGTGCCTCTCCGATCACCATGACCCGTGCGCCCGCCTGGCCATCACTAAACACACAATTGCGCGCGCCTTTTTTCAACTCGCAATGCGGGAAGGCGGCCAGAGCGTCTCGCAGGGCGGGCAGGCTTGTCGCGGCGGCGGCGGCTTTGCGGGCCTCGGCCACCGCATCGGTTTCCGGCGCGACAACACGCGCGGGCGCAGACGGCGCGGGCTTGGGCGTTTGCGCGGACAAGGCATAGCGGTCCACCGGCACATCGCCGATAGCCTCTGTCGCGCCCAGTTCAACCTGCCATTCCAGCATGTCACGCGCGGCGTACCAGTCCAGATCATCGCTCATGCCCGGCAATCTAGCCCGCCCAATCAGCGGCGAAAAGCCCATCTTGTCCCACCGCCGGTTGCCCGCGCCCGAACAAGCCCCTATAGACCTGTTGGAACGGATCAGACGAGGGTGCCGCCCATGACCTTTGCGCATCGCCATCTGCTTGGGATCGAGCCGCTAAGCCCGTCCGACATCACCGCCATTCTGGATCTGGCCGACAAATATGTCGCCCTGTCGCGTCAGCGGGACAAGCATGTCGATGTGCTGGCCGGTCTGACGCAGATCAACATGTTTTTCGAAAACTCGACGCGCACACAGGCGAGCTTTGAACTGGCTGGCAAACGTCTGGGCGCAGATGTGATGAACATGGCGATGCAGGCCAGTTCGATCAAAAAGGGCGAAACGCTGATCGACACGGCGCTGACGCTGAACGCGATGCATCCCGATCTGCTGGTCGTGCGCCACCCACAATCGGGCGCGGTCGATCTTTTGGCGCAAAAGGTCAACTGCGCCGTGCTAAACGCCGGCGACGGGCGGCACGAGCATCCAACGCAGGCCCTGCTTGATGCGCTGACGATCCGCCGGGCCAAGGGGCGGCTGCATCGCCTGTCGGTCGCGATCTGCGGCGATATTGCCCATAGCCGCGTCGCGCGGTCCAACATCCTTCTACTTGGCAAGATGGAAAACCGCGTGCGTCTGATCGGCCCGCCAACCCTGATGCCGTCGGGTATTTCCGAGTTCGGGGTCGAGGTCTTTGAAGACATGGAGGAAGGCCTGCGCGACGTCGATGTGGTGATGATGCTGCGCCTTCAGAAAGAGCGGATGGATGGCGGCTTCATCCCGTCAGAACGCGAATATTTCCACCGCTATGGGCTTGATGCCGACAAACTGTCTCATGCCAAAGCGGATGCCATCGTGATGCATCCCGGCCCGATGAATCGCGGGGTCGAGATCGACGGCACCATCGCCGATGACATCAACCGATCCGTCATTCAGGAGCAGGTGGAAATGGGCGTGGCCGTGCGTATGGCCGCGATGGAACTGCTCGCTCGCAACCTGCCGGGGGAGGCCGCGGCGTGACGATGTCACTCGACATCCCCCAAGGCGAAAGCGGGCGCTTGCGTCTGTTCCATCTGGAGATGGGGGCCGAGGAACTGCGCTTTCTCTCTGAAGAGGGCGCAATCCGCGATGTGCTGGGGGTTGGCGATCTGGATGAAAGCCGGGTGCAGGTCATCAAGATCAAGGAGCTGGACGATCTGGGCCTGATCGGCTTCCTCCGCGAAGGCTGCGACATCTCCGAAGATCAACTGGGTCATCACGAAGCTGAGCTTGAGGCGCTGACAGGGGCGGTGATGCTTGTGCCATCCAGCGCGTTTTCAGACGCGGTGCAGATACAGCCCGACCCCCGCCTGCGCCCGGTTCTGACAGTGCGGGAGAAAGGCCCCGACTGGAGCAGCCCCGGCCCGATCAAGGCCAAAAGCGCCGAACCCTATTCGGCAGGCAAACTGCCTCCACGAGAAGCCCGCAAACGCGCCATCACGCTGGGCGCATCGTTCTTTGTGGTCGTCATGACGCTGATTGTCGCCCTGATCTGGTGGCTCGTGACATGAGGTCCAGCACACGCTTCCCGGCTGATCGCGCCACCTATTTCCGGGCTCATATGCGCATGGCCGCGGTGTTCATGGGCGGCGCGATGGGGATTCTGTGGCTGTTGGAAGATCCCAATATCTGGGTCGGAGGGCTGGCCGCCCTTGGCGCGATTGCGATCCGGGGCTGGTATCTGCATTCCGAAGAAATGGCGCTGTGCTGGCGGCTGGAGGACGGCGTGCTGATCGGGCCTGCGACGATCAAGGTGCCTCTGCCCGACGTCGAACAACTGCGCGCCCTGGGCAGTTTCGTGCAGATCGTCACCAAATCAGGCGACAAGCATCTGATCAAATATCAGGCCGACCCTGCCGCCACCATCGCCGCGATTGAAAGAGCCATGCCATGAACGACACGCTGTTCACCAATGCCCGCCTGATCGACCCCGAGGCCGGGCGCGATACAACTGGCTGGCTGCTGACCCGCGACGGGCGTATCGCCGATCACGGGCATGATGCGCCGCCCAGCGTTGAGGGGGTCGAGATCGTGGACTGCGCCGGACATTGTCTGGCTCCCGGTCTGGTCGATTGGGGTGTGAAGGTTGGAGAACCGGGCGAGCGGCACAAAGAATCCTATGCCTCTGCCGGGGTGGCGGCGGCGCGGGGTGGCGTGACAACCATGGTGATCCGGCCCGACACGGATCCATCCATCGACACGCCCGAAGTGTTGGAATTTGTCACCCGCCGTGCGCAGGCCGATGCGCCGGTGAATGTAGTGCCGATGGCCGCCCTGACCAAAGGCCGCGCCGGGCGCGAAATGACCGAAATTGGTTTTCTGATGGATGCCGGGGCCGTGGCCTTCAGCGATTGCACTGCAGTGGTGTCGGACACAAAGGTTCTGTCCCGCGCGCTAAGCTATGCGCGCTCCTGCGGTGCGCTGGTGATCGGCCACCCGCAAGAACCGATCCTGTCCAAAGGGGCGGCGGTGACATCGGGCAAATTCGCCTCTCTGCGCGGCTTGCCTGCAGTGTCCGCGATGGCTGAACGGATGGGGCTGGACCGCGATATCGCGATGGTCGAAATGACCGGCGCGCGCTATCACGCGGATGTCGTATCGACGGCGCGCGCCCTGCCCGCACTGCAACGCGCCAAGGCCAATGGGTTCGATGTAACAGCGGGGACGGATATCCACCATCTGACCCTGAACGAGCTGGACGTCGCCGATTACCGGACTTTTTTCAAATTCCGTCCGCCGCTGCGCGCGGAGGAAGATCGCATGGCCCTGATCGACGCCGTCCGCGATGGGTTGATCGACACGATCGGGTCGTTCCACACGCCGCAGGACGAAGAAAGCAAACGCCTGCCCTTTGAAGAAGCGGCCTCGGGCGCTGTCGGGCTGGAAACGCTGCTACCCGCGGCTTTGCGCCTGTATCATGCTGACGTGCTGGACCTGCCAGCGCTGTTCCGGGCGATGGCGCTGAACCCAGCGAAACGGCTGGGGCTGGACTGCGGGCGGCTAACGGCTGGCGCACCGGCAGATCTGATCCGGTTTGACCCCGACGTGCCTTTCGTACTGGATCGATTCACGCTGGCGTCGAAATCGAAGAACACGCCTTTTGACGGTCAGCGTCTGCAGGGTCGCGTCTTGTCGAGCTATGTCGCCGGGCGCGAGATCTATCGGAGGGCGTGATGCCAAACTTTGAAACCGCTGTCTCGGTGCTGCTGTTATGGGCCGTGATCGGCTATGCATTGGGCTCCATCCCCTTTGGCATGGTGCTGGCGCGGGTGATGGGGCTGGGCAATCTGCGCGAAATCGGTTCGGGCAATATCGGGGCCACAAATGTGTTGCGGACCGGGTCGAAAAAGGCAGCGGCGCTGACGCTGCTTCTGGATGGTGGCAAAGGCGCGGTGACGGTCTTGCTGGCCCGCAGCTTTGCCGGAGAGGACGCTGTGCAACTGGCCGCTCTGACCGCGTTTCTGGGCCATTGCTTCCCGATCTGGCTGGGGTTCAAGGGCGGCAAGGGCGTTGCGACCTTCATCGGTCTGTGGCTTGCACTGGCCTGGCCCGTGGGGCTGGCGCTGTGTGTGACATGGCTGGCGACAGCGGCGGTGACGCGCTATTCCTCGCTGTCGGCTTTGGTGGCGGCTGTGCTATCCCCAGTCTGGGCCTTTGTGCTGGGCGCGCCGCATGCCGTCGCGCTGGCCGTGTTGCTCGCCGGTTTGATCTTGTGGCGGCATCACGAAAACATCGCCCGGTTGCGCGCCGGGACAGAAAGCCGGATCGGACAGAAATCCTGACCCTAGATCGGGCGGCGGCAATGATCCGCAACTGGCAGGCGGGCGTCACACGCGGCGAGTCCAACGGGCGGCGATATATGGTCGACAAGTCGGTTTATTCCAACGGGCGCGCGATCAAATTCGTGGCCAAAGAATTGGGAGGCGCGGATTACATCAGCGCCAACCTCTATGATCTGAGGTCGGGCCCACAGATCTATCCTTGCGAAATGCCGTTGGAGAAAGTGCTGGGCTTTCTGGCAGATCTGCG
>JABSSB010000110.1 GCA_013214715.1 Paracoccaceae bacterium
GCCGGGGACGCCGGAGTAATGACCGGCTCGATCCCCGAAGCCTATGGCGGGGTCGAAGGTGGTTTGGGTTTTGACGCGATCACTGTCTACGAACAGGCCAGCCGGGGCGATATGGGTTGGGGCTATACGATCCAGTCCATCGTGATGCATTACCTGGTTGCATTCGGCTCGGAAGAGCAAAAGGCGCATTGGCTGCCGCAGCTGGTCAGCGGGCAAAAGATCGGCGCGATTGCGATGACCGAGCCGGGGACCGGGTCAGACCTGCAATCGGTGCGCACCAATGCCGTGAAAGACGGCAATTGCTACCGTCTGAACGGATCCAAGATTTTCATCACCAATGGCCAGATGGCCGATCTGATCATCGTGGTGGCCAAGACCGGCGACGGTGGCGCCAAGGGCACATCGCTGTTGCTGCTGGACACCGAAGATGCCGAGGGCTTTCGCCGCGGGCGCAATCTGAAAAAGCTGGGCATGAAAGGCTCGGACACGGCCGAGTTGTTCTTTGAGGATGTGAAAATCCCGATGACCAACCTACTGGGTGCGTCAGAGGGTGAGGGCTTTTACCAGCTTATGCAGCAACTGCCCTGGGAACGTCTGGCGATTGCTGTGACGGCCTTGGGCGTGATCGATTTCGCGATCAACCAGACCGTTGCCTATACGCAGGAGCGCAAGGCCTTTGGCCAGCGGATCATGGATTTCCAGAACACACGCTTCAAACTGGCCGAGCTGAAAACCAAAGCCGAGTTGCTGCGCAGTTTTGTCAATGAATCCATTGAGCTGCTGGACAAAGGTGAATTGACGGCTGAACGCGCGTCTATGGCGAAATACTGGGGCACGCAGACCCAGAACGAGGTCGTGCATGAATGCCTGCAACTCTTCGGTGGCTACGGCTTCATGATGGAATACCCGATCGCGCGGCTTTACGCTGACAGCCGGGTGCAGATGATCTACGGCGGCACCAACGAGATCATGAAAGAGCTGATCGCCCGCTCTATCGACAAGTAAATCGACGCAGGCGGTCAGCCGCCATCGTTGTCAAAGCGGATCTGGCAGGTGGTGCCCGCGATAAAGGCACCATCTGCATTGTCGATCTCGACCGAGAGGCCAAACGTCCGGCTCGCGGCGTCGATAATGGCATCTTTGGCCAGAATACGCCCCGGCGCGGCTTGTGTGCCCTCGGCATCCAAGATCGTGACCGGAGCTGCGATTGTCACGGCGCGATAGGCCTCTGACGGCATCAGAATCTCAGCCTTCAGTCGGTCCACCGAAACAATCAGCGCGAGTGGCAGATCAGGGTCGGCATATTCGCCAACATCCGGGTCCTGCACCAGAACGACGCCAGCGGTGGGCGCGCGGATCACGCGCAGCTCCAGCGCGGCCAACGCGCTGAGCACATCAAGCCGCGCGGCCTCTTGCACATCGCGGGCCTCGGCCAGCAGGCTTTCGGCGATCAGCACTTCGGCGGCGAGTTCAGACAGCTGGTTTTGCGAGGCTACGCCGCGTTGCGCCAGCGGTTGCACCTGCGCCAGAAGGCGGCGCGCTTCGTTCAGGCGGGCCTGCGCCACATCCACAGAGGCCGTGCTGGCCGCACGAAATTCGGCGGCGGCCAAGGTGGCGCGTTCCACCGTGCTGTCGATCCGGGCGACCATCTGCCCGGCCTCTACCCTGTCGCCGCGCGCTACGGCAATCTCTTCGAGAATGCCCGGCACAGGCGCGGCGAGCGTGATGCTGCGGGCGGGTTCCAGCAGGCAGGAGATCGCGTGTTGCCCCATCACAGGCGCAGCCAGACAGGAGGCAACAAGGGCCAGGGCAAAGCGGGTCATTCGAGCCCTCCGGTAAAGGCGGTCATATCGTCAAGCCCGTCTTCCATCCGCGCCAATTCGGCGCGTTGGCGGGCGTGCAGGCGTTCGATGCGCAATTGCGCTGCATCGAAATCAGCCAGTTTGGGATGGGTCAGGCCAAGGCCCGAGAGCAGTTCATCCTCGGCCGAGAGAAAGACCTCATAGCTGCCGGGATCGCCCTGTCGGGCGCAGCGGCCGATCAACTGGCGATCAATGCGCCCGGCCTCGTGCCGTTGGGCCAGCAGCACCACGAGCCCCCCGGCCGCACGCGCCGCATCATCCAGCCCGATATCCGCCCCGCGCCCGGCCATGTTGGTGGCCACGGTCACGGTGCCCGCGATGCCAGCACCTTCAATAACGTCGGCCTCTTGCGCCGATTGCCGGGCCGACAGCAGCTGATGCGGGACGGCTTGCGCGTCCAGCGCGGCAGAACAGGCTTCGGCTGCGGCCACGCTCGCCGTGCCGATCAGTACAGGCCGCCCGGTGGCGCGATGCTCTTGCGCGGCACGGGCCACCTGCTGCCATTTTGTGGCCTTGTCGGGCAAGATATGCACCGGCCCCGCCTGACGCCGTGAGGGGCGATGGGTTGGCACGGGCATGATGGTCAGATCATAGCTTTCCTTCAGCTCGCGCCGCGCTTCGTGCAGGGTGCCCGACAGGCCCGAGAGCCGCCGGTAGCGGCGGAAAAACCGCTGAAAGGTCAGGCGGCCCACGATGATGCGATCTTCGGTTGGGGTCAGGCCTTCCTTGACCTCAACCATCTGATGCAGCCCGTCGGACCATGTTCGGTCCGGCATGATGCGCCCGGTGTTTTCATCGACGATTTCGACCTTGTCCTCGGGCGTGAGGATGTAATTCATGTCGCGTTTGAGAATGTGCAAAGCATAAAGCGCGCGTTCGGCCAGTTCGCGCGCGCGGCGCTGCCCCTGCCAGACGCCGGGCATCTCGGCGGCCATGTCCAGCACACGGTTCAGCCCGGTTTCCGTCAGGGTGACGGGCCGTTCACTGCCGGGAGCAAGGATCACATCACGCTCCAACTGCAGGGCATCGGCCACGGCCACGGCCTGATGCGCCAGTTCGGCCATGTCGGTCTCGTCCTCACCCGCATTGCGTGGCGCGGCCGAGATCACCAACGGTGTGCGCGCCTCATCAATCATGACGCTGTCGGCCTCATCCACGATCGCCGCCCAAAGCCCGCGCATAACCGGTGCCTGCCCCGCGCCGAGCGCCTCTGACAGACGCAAGCCCAGCCCCGAAGTCTGACCAAAGGCGATGCGATCGCGCAGATGGTCAAAGGCAATCTCTTTTGACGAAGCATAGACGATATCGGCCGTATAAAGCGCAGCCCGGTCCGAGGGCGGGGCATCAGGATCAATCCCGGCAGAGCTAAGCGCCAAGCGCGAAAAGAGCGCGGTGCCTTTTTCGAGATCGCGCAAAGCGAGGTAATCATTTGCGGTGATCACATGCACTGGCCAGCCTTCGGCGGCCTGCAGGACGGCAGCCATGGCAGTGACCAGCGTCTTGCCTTCGCCTGTCGCCATTTCCACCCCGGTCCGATCCGACAGGGCCGCCGCTGCGACCATCTGCACGGGATGCGGCAAGAGGCCCGTGCTGCGCTGCGTGATTTCGCGCAAGATCGCCAGCCGTCGCGCCATCACCCGCCTGCCCTGCCCCGGCCAGCGGGTCTTCTGGCCAATCAACTTGCGGGCCTGTCGCGCGGCGTCCTGCCATGCCTCGGTCAGAACGTCATCGCCCAAATCGGCCCAGTGCGTCTGTCGCAGGGCCGCGCGGGTGGCGGACCATGCGCGCATGGACACGATGCGGGAGGCGGCCGGCGCACTCCACCCCCGCAAGGCGCGTTGAATGTCGAACCCTTCGGGCGGGGCGGCGCGCTGCGCCTCGTCCTCGGGAAAAGGCGGCAGGCGGCGGCGATGGTGCATTTGCGCTCTCTCTTCGGAGCGTCGATCGCTCCGCTTCGGGACACCGATTGGGACAGGATGAGTGATTATGCCCAGGCATTTGCCCGCGCCGGCTTGAGAACCGGTCCAGCTCAGCAATATGCAGCGCTGACACGTGTCGGACGGATGGGCAAAGAGTTCGGCGCCATCATGCGGGATTTCGATATTCTGGTATGTCCAACCACTGCTATCCCGGCTATCGAGGCGACGTTCAATCATGAGACAGATAACCTAAGGATCAATGGATGCGATGTTCACCCATTGCTGGGATGGGTTCTGACCGTGCCGTTCAACATGCTCAGTTCCGCGCCGGTTCTTTCGGTGCCAATGGTGCGCGCTGCGAATTCTGTGCCCTTTGGCCTGCAATTCGTCGAACGGCCCTTTGATGTAGACAGCGTGTTTCGCGCGGCCCTGGCTTTCGAAGACGCCCGAGGCCTGTGGTTTCAGACACCTGACGACAAACCGCATACGTGACGTCAAGACCGGATCACGTCACGGGTTTGGCGTGACCTTCGGCGCGCGGGCGCTAAGTTCTTTCTTCAACAACAAGATACGACCCAATGCGCCTGAAACTCGTCATCATCGCCAATGCGGTACCCAGCCCGCTCAACAGCACGATAGAATTTGCCCGACGGGCGCAGGCGGCAGGTTACGAGGTCGTCATTTTCGCAGCGGCGCGTTGCGCCGAAGTCATCGCTGCTGCGGGGCTGACGCACTATCCAATCCCGGCACCAAGGGTCGATGCCTTTGCGCCGTTGGTCGGGCGCGATGCAAGTCTTGGATGCATCGCAAAGGACGGTCCAGCCCGGCGCGCGGCTGCGCAACNGACGTTGGGTGTGGATGCGCTGCGGAATGATTTGATCACGGCAGATCCGGATGCCGTGTTTGTGGATTGCGAATTGCATGCGCAATTGATCACGGCCTACGCAACAGGCCTGCCCGTGATCTGTTTGAGCACCATGTTTCTGTCGCGTCCCGGGTGGCGGGCACCGCCCTTGCATCGCCGCGCCATCCCCGGGCAAGGGCTGATCGGCAGCCGGGCGATCATCCTAGCCCTGTGGTGCCACTATGTGGTGGAAAAACGCATCAAGCTATGGCGACGTCGCAGGAAAGATCGCGACGCGGATTTCACCGCGGCTTTGGAATACCTTGCCAGAACGCTGGGCGTTCGCTTGGGCAAGATCCGGCGTTGGGTGGCATGGCCCATGCCTTGGGCATATCGGTTGCCCACCGTCCTTTTGCTCCCGAGCCAACTGGATCTGCCAACGCGCCCTTACCAAGGGCTCACCTATCTTGGCGCGATGATCCGACGTGACCGCCCGACGCTCCCACATGACACGGGCGCAGTCGACAGGTTTTGCGACCCGGACGATGCCCGCAAGAAAATCTATGTCGCCTTTGGCACCACCCTGACCCCTGGCAGCAATTTTATCCAACGCCTGTGCGCGATTGCCGAGCGCCAGCCGAATTGGCAATTCCTTGTTGCCATGGGTCCGGGCTGGAGCAACCGGCCCCAGAACGAACTGCCCGGCAACCTCGTGGCCGTGACATGGGTTCCGCAAATCACAGTGTTGCAAGCGGCCGATCTGATGATCTTTCACGGCGGCACGGCCAGCCTGTGCGAAGCGGTCTCATCGGGCACGCCGATGCTTGTCTATCCGCAAAGCAACGACCAGAAAGGCAGCGCAGCGCGTGTGGTCTATCACGGGCTGGGACGAGCGGGGCGGTTTGACGATCCTGTCGAGAAAATCGAAACTGATATTTCTGCAATTTTGGATGATTGCATTATCAAAAAAACCTGTATGCGGCTGCGCCAACATGTTGAAAGCAATGAGTTCGGCGACGCTCTGCACCAAATAATTGCATCCGCAGGTACCTGACAGATAGCCAAGATGCCAAATTGCCGCCATATTGGAAACAATCTTTTTACTTTTTATACCCGAAACCTGTCTGCTTTGCGCTCAGATTTTTGCAGCCCCGTTTGATCCATGTTGGCCGGTCTCGCGTAAAGAAAGCAAACAAGGACAACGAAAATGATTCAGACTAAAGCATCTTCGGGGCAGTCGCAGGCAGCCAGCCCCAAAGATCTTGGGGGAGTTCTGACAGCGACGGCGAAGAAGCACTGGCGCTCTGGTTGGTCAGTGGCGGCCGATCAAGGCCTCCTGCGACTTCTGATGCCGGAACAGATCGGGGGCACCGGGCTGGACGCGCAGGCCTTTGTCCGGTTCATGATGGAACTCGGCCAAGGCTGTCAGGATAACGGACTTGCCATGGGGCTGAACTCTCATGTCTGGACAGTACAACAAACACTGGTTCGCTTCGGCAGTGACGCGCAGCGCGACCTATATTTACCTGCGCTGATGTCAGGTCAGGCAATCGGAGCCTTTGCCCTAACAGAGAAAAGAGCCGGGTCAGACGCATTGTCGATGGACATGACAGCCAGCCCCAAGGATGGCGGCTACGTTCTGAACGGTACCAAATGCTTTGTTGGCATGGGTCCGGTCTGCGACATCGCGATCGTGTTTGCAAAGACTGACCCCTCAAAAGGGCGCTGGGGCGTGTCGGCCTTTTTGCTCGACAAAGACGATCCGGGCTTTGAGAGGCTGTCAAAACAGGAAAAAATGGGACTGACCAGCGTGCCGCTGGGCAAGTTGCAATTGAATGATTGCTGGATCCCATCGGACCGGTTGCTGGGGCACGAGGGGATGGGCGGCGCCATCATTCAGACCGTTCTGGATTGGGAAAGGTCGTTCATTCTGGCGTCACAGGTGGGCGCAATGGAACGCCAACTGGCCGAGTGCACGGATTTTTGTAAAAGCCGAACGGTTTTTGGCCAAAACATCGCCAGCTATCAGTCAGTGTCCAACCGGCTGGCGGATATGCGTGTGCGGATCGAAACCAGCCGCCTGATGGTCGAAAAGGCTGCACGTCTATACGACGCCAACGCATCATTGACGCAATATGCAGCGATGACAAATCTCCATGTGTCGGAGGCTTTCCTGGCCTCCAGCATGGATGCGATGCGCATTTTTGCAGGCCGCGGCTATATGGCCGGTGCCACGACGGCGACAGACCTTCAAGACGCGACAGGGGGCATCCTGTATTCCGGCACATCCGACATCCAGCGGCAGATCATCTCGGCCATTGAACAAAAGTCGCGACCGTTGTCGCCTGAGCCGAAGGATCGCGGGCGATGACGCGTTATCTTGCCTCACGATTTGTCGTCTTTGGAGCTTGGGCCGCGCTTTTTCTGTCGGGTCTGTTTCTGGCGCCGGCGCACGCGCACAAACCAAATGAAAGCTACGTCTATTTCGACGTCACCTCCGACAGCCTGACCGGCAAGGTGGAGGTGATGCGACGCGATCTGGCTCGGCTACTGACGGGCGAGAAAGAGCTGACAGAACCGCTGACAGAAGCAGAAGTGATCGCCAATCAACGCTTCTTTTTTGACTATTTCAAAGACAGGATCGTGGTCAGCCACAATGGCAAACAACTGCCCCTAACCTTCAACGCCATCAGTTTTCTGGGCGCCGGGCCAGATGGTTTTGCAAAGCTGCACTTTGACGTCGGGGGGCTGTCTGTCACGCCCGTCGCGCTTGAGTTGGCCTATGACGCCATCTTTTCCGACATCGATCCGACCCATCGCGGTTTCGCACTGATCGGGTCAAACACACGGAACGGGATGGAGACGAATGAAGGCTATATTTCATTGGTGTTTGGACCGGGCGACGCCGCCAAGACTCTGTTTCTGAACGATCGTGAGACAGATGAAATGGCGCTGGCATTTCTTGAACAGGGTGCCTGGCATGTCTGGTTGGGCCTCGATCACCTTGTGTTCCTGATCACCTTGCTGCTGGGCTCGGTCATGGTGGCGCGGAGCGGGCAATGGGAACCGGCCGATAGCCTGCGGAGCAGTCTGGGGCGCGTGATCTTGCTTGTGATCCTGTTCACTCTGGCACAGGGATTTGCCCTAGCCTTTGCAAGTTTCAGCGGTGTTCGGCTTGCCCCCCTATTGGGGACTGCGTTGACCACCGGATTAATTGTGGTGCTGGCTTTGGGAAACCTGCGGCCTGGCCTGATTACGATGACATGGATGATCGTGACAGCCTATGGGCTGTGTCACGGTTTGAGCAATGCCAGCATTCTGGACCCGTTAGGCGCGGATGCGGTGCGGGTTGCACTTGGCATAGGAAGTGTCAGCCTGGGGCTTGCGCTTGGACAATTGGCCGTGGTCCTGTTGCTTTTCCCGCTGCTTTATATGCTGCGCGATCTGCCATCCTATCCTTTTGTCGCACTGCGCTTGGGGTCAGCTGTTTTGGCAGGTCTGGCCTTGATTTGGTGTCTCGACGCTGCCACCGGCGCTTTTTCGGGTGGTGGCGAAGCCATGGCGGGAGCGATCCAATGATGCATCTCGACGCGCTTCTCAGCCAACAAGCGAAAAGCACGCCACACATGCCCGCGCTGTCGATGCTGGGAGAGGAAATTACGTATCAACAGCTTGACTCGCGCGTGACCGCCCGCGCCGTTCAGCTTTTGGCCCTTGGCGTGGAAACCGGCGATCGCGTGGCGATATGCGCCGCCAAAGGTGCGGAGGCCATCATAGCCATCTATGCGGTGCTGCGCGTTGGGGCCGTCTACGTCCCGCTTGACCCGCAATCCCCCGAGAACCGGGTTCTGGAGCAACTTGCACGCCTGGATGTGGGTCTGGTGCTGGCGGATGCCNGATCCGCCCCAAAGTTTGAAGGGGAAAGCCGCCGGGTAGAGCGGCTTGATGCCTCCTCGCCAGAACCCAACGGGCAAGACCTGGCACATTTGGCTGATAGGCAGGCCGACCGGCGGGCGGACGATCTGGCCTATGTGTTCATGACTTCCGGCACGACGGGGACGCCCAAGGGCATCGTGCATAGTCACAAAAGCGGCATGGCCTATGCGCGGATGGCGGCAAAACTCTGCGCGCTGTCGCCCGCCGACCGGGTCAGCCACCACACGCCGACGCATTTTGACATGTCGATTTTCGACCTTTTCAGCACCTGCGTGGCCGGCGCCTGTGTCGTCGTCATCCCGGAAATGTATGCCAAATTACCGGCCAGCCTGTCGCAGCTTGCCGAGCAGGAACGCATCACGATCTGGTATTCCGTCCCCTTTGCATTGACGCAATTGATCGACCGTGGCGCGTTGGAGCTTCGTGATCTGTCGAGCTTGCGCGTGATCATGTTCGCCGGAGAGATGATGCCCCCTGCAACGGCAAAAGCCCTTGCTGACCGGTGGCCGCAAGCCAGGTTGCTCAACGCCTATGGACCGACCGAAACCAATCACTGCGTCACCGCCGATCTAGATCACCAAGAGCTTGACGGCGTCAGCCCGCTGCCCATCGGGCTGCCGGATGAAGGTGTTCTCATGCAGTTGGGGGAGCTGGGGCAAGATGCCGCTGAAGGCGAATTGTTGATCGCGTCAAATCAGGTGATGCGCGGCTATTGGCAGGATGAGCCCCGCAACGACAGCGCGTTTGTCGACCTGCATGGACCAGATGGCGGGCTGCAGCGTTTTTATCGCACCGGCGACATGGTCCAGCGACGCAGCGACGGCCAGCTCATGCTCGTCGGCCGCAAGGATCGCCAGATCAAAATCCGTGGGTTTCGGGTCGAACTGGACGAGGTGGAACTGGCCCTTCTGAACCAGCCCGGCGTGACCGAGGCCGTCGCGGATTTTGACCAGAGTGAAATCCGCGCCTTTGTCTCCGGCAGCCAGTCG
>JABSSB010000111.1 GCA_013214715.1 Paracoccaceae bacterium
ACAGGCCATGGGGCTTCGGGCACCAGATCAGACCATGGAGCTTTGGACGGCGTCTGATGGCGACTGGACGCTGGTTGTGACCTATGCTGGCGGCACATCCTGCATCGTCGCGATGGGAGAGTCTTGGACGGCACTACAACCTGCCAATGAGATCAAGCAACCATAATGAAGGAAGGCCCTGCCGGGCCGTCCTGGATGGCACAAATAAAAAACCACCCGCAGGGCGCAAGGACAGGTCTATAGAGGTTTCAGATCGCCAGCCATCTTGCGGCCGTCGCGTCCGTCGATCAGCTCGAATTCCACTTTTTGATTGTCCGCCAGCCCGGTCATGCCCGAGCGTTCAACAGCTGAAATATGCACGAATACGTCCTTACCGCCTTCATCCGGCGCAATAAAGCCGTAGCCTTTTGTCGTATTGAACCACTTCACGGTGCCTGTCGGCATGCCCGTGTCTCCTTCTACTCGTCATTATCTGCCCGTGCAGGGCCCTTTCCAATCAGGGGCTCGGATCAATCTCTCTTGCGATCCTCGGCGCTGTCCGAGACAAACAAGACCTCAACCGTGCCCACCTTTAGATTGCATGGTTGACTCGAAAATGGAAAGAAAAAGCGAATGCGAGCGCGGTCCAACCAGCCTTAGCTCGCGAAGCGCCAGTCAGGAGTGCAAAATGGAGCTTTTTGGCCTAAAAACCTGTGATACATGCCGCAAAGCGCGCAAGGCTTTGCCGGATGCGGTCTTTGTTGATGTGCGTGAGGACGGGGTTTCTGATGCAGTTTTGGCCGCGGCGCAGGCGCAGTTCGGGGAAAAGCTGCTCAATACCCGCTCAACAACTTGGAGGGGATTGAGTGATGCGGAGCGGGCGGGTGATCCGATGGCGCTGCTGCGGGCGCATCCGACATTGATGAAGCGCCCGCTGATTGTAGCGGGCGATCAGATGTATCTGGGCTGGGATGCGGCCACACGGGCCGCGCTGGGCGTCAGCTGATTTTCAGCAGCCGGTCGGCAGAGATCGGGCCAGCGCCCTTGAGGATGATCACCAGGAAAAGGAAGATCCACATCGTGCGCTGGTCAATCAGGGTGGGCGCATTGTCAAATAGGTTGCCAAGGACCACGCCATGCCCGTTCACGTCGACAATCGTCTGCACCACGACAAAGCCGATCATGCCAAAGGCCGCAAGCCGGGTCAGCAGCCCAATTAGCAGAAGGAAGGGCAGGATGAATTCCGCCCATGTCCCCGCCACAGCCACCAGCCAGTAGAAAACGCCAAGCTGGGACACGTCATAGCTGATGGCCTCCATCTGCTTTGGAAACATCTGCACATAGGCGCCGACACTGGGGGACAGAAAGCCAAAGATCCCGTCGCCCAGCTTTGTCATGGCCGAGTTCCAGAAATAAATGAGCAGCACAGCGATAAAGGTCAGCCGCGCCAGCGTCGGCACAAGAAACTCGGCCCGGCTGATCCGGTCAAAGAGCGCATTATGCAGCGAAATCAAGGTGGTCATGGCTGCTCTCCTTCGGTGGTCAGCGCGGTGATGACGCCGTCTTGCAGCAATAGGGCAAGCGTGGCGCCGGGGTCAAATTCGGGGTGGCGGGCGGCGGCCTGGTCATAGGCATCCGACAGTGTCGCGCCGCCCTGAAGGGCTGCAATCCAATCGGCGGCGCCTGCGGCGAGCAGCCTGGGGACCGGGTCGTAGTCGGGCCGGGTGACCAGCACATCTTGCGCGCCAGTTTGCGGTTTGGGCGCATCGGCTTCGGTGTTGAAACGCCAGATGTCGAAGATGGGCCAATCCGACCGGATCAGCTGGGCCGAAGGGGCCAGCCGCGCTGAACAGAGCATCAGGGCCTCTGGCGCGATCTGGCCAAGCCGATCAGGGGTAATGGGCGTGTGATCGGCCGCGTGATAGCTGCGCCGAATCGCAAGTTCGAGCCGCGCGACATCTGGCAGATAGGGCAGATGCTGAAGTTGGGGCAGCCCGGCTAGGAAGCCGGGCAACGCCTCGCCATAATGCATCATCAGCGGAGAGCTGGGTGGATGCGCGCGCAGGAAAATCCCCGCAAGCCCGTCCATATTCTGCGCGCCCAGCAATTTTGTCAGTATCGGAAAGCCTTGATGCAGCGCCTCGGTCAGCGAGACGGCGACATTGTTACGATAGATATTGAACCGGCGACCCGCGGGCGCGTCGGCCCCGTCCAGTAGGCCGTCGGGGATGGTTTGCACCGGGTCGAGCAGCGCAGCACGGAAGTCAGATTGAGAGACACTCATGGGACGACGCGCTCCAACGCGGTTGCAGCGCGGCCGGCCTCGGCTTCCAGAACGGGCCAATCGGGCACGTCGGTGTCCCATTCGACCAGCACAGGTTTGGGGCCGCAGCGGTCGAGCGTATGATCCAGCAGCGCCCAGACCGGATCGACCACTTCGCGGCCATGGCTGTCGATCAACAGCTGAGCGCCGTGGTCATCGATGTCTTCATCATGCCCGCCAAGGTGAATTTCGCCCACTTTGTCCAGCGGGTAGGCGTCAATATAGCCTTGCGGCGCATAGCCCAGGTTGGTGGCCGAGACGAAGACGTTGTTGACGTCCAGCAGCAGACCGCAGCCCGTGCGGCGGCTCAGCTCGGCCAGAAAATCGGTTTCCGACCATGTGCTTTCGGCAAAGGCCAGGTAGCTGGAGGGGTTTTCCAACAGCATCTGCCTGCTGACGGCTTCTTGCACCTGATCGATATGATCCGCGACGCGGGCCAGCGTGGCGTTTGTATAGGGTAGGGGCAGCAAGTCGTTCAGAAAGGCGCTGTCATGGGTGGACCAGGCCAGATGTTCTGAAAAGCTGGCTGGGTTGAGCCACGTTATCAGGTGGCGCAGACGGGCCAGATGGTCGGGATCCAGTGGGCCTTCACCGCCGATCGACAGGCCCACGCCATGCACTGAGATCGGGAAGCGGTCTGAGAGATGGCGTAGCTGCGCCAGCGGGCGGCCGCCATCGCCCATGTAATTCTCCGCATGGATTTCAAGCCATCCAACAGCGCCCGGATTGTCCATGATCGCCGCAAAATGCTGCGGCTTGTAGCCCACACCGGGTCGGGGTGGCAGGGTGTTGTCACGTTTTGCACTGTCCAGCATGTCCGGCCTCCCTCTGATTTTTCGGCGGGGTGTCAGGCGGGGTGGCGGCGGACACAAGCCCGCCGCCCAAGATCTTATGCAGGCAGGTCACGATCGAGCGGTTTGAGCGAGCCATGACGCGGGGTCCCGTCAGCTGTGGCCGGTACTTTGATATCGGCGCAGGTGCCGGCATCAACCAGTGTCCACGCGTTGCCCTGATAGTTCACAGTTGAGCTTCCGGCGCATGTGGTGCCGGGGCCAGAGGCGCAGTCATTCTTGCCGGCTAGCGACACGCCATAGCATTTTTCTTTAGCCTGCGCGTTGGCGGCCACTGTAGTGTGAGCGGTCATAGCGGCGGCCATGGAGGCAGCTGCGGCGANTGTCATGATCTTTTTCGACATCTCATATCTCCCTAGTCGAAGGCGAAAACTCATTTCGTAATCCTCATCCTATCTACAGAGTTGCTGTTGGTTAAGTCACGAGGGTGTGGCTCACGGTCGCGTCAGGCCATGTCATGGGGCTTTGGTATGAAAATTTATAAATATCAATTATTTGCGCGTTGTCGCGGGGCTGTGATCTGCATGTAACAGGCGGTATTTTTGGGTTTTGTTACAGAGTTCGCGCCGCCATGGGGTCCGGTAGGGATCGCGAATGTTACAAAAATTCCGCAGCTGAGACAGCATCTGGGCGTCAAGAAAACGCCGCGGCTTTGAAGCGACGCATTCAGCGTCGCGCGCCATGTCGAGCAAGCTTCATACCCTTCGAAGACGTAAAAGCTAGGCGTAGCTTTCGAGGTTAATAAGTTGAGCTGGGCTCCGCCGTGAAACTTCGCGGAGCCTTGACCGTCGGTATCACACTGATGTGTCCGGGATGCAGACGTTCGCCGCAGTGTACGCCATTGTCTAGAATGCGGACAAAGCTCCCTTTCGCTGCAAGGGGACCAATGGCGGCTTTGGAAGTCATCAAAGCTCCTCAAGTTACCTATTTGGCGGCTTCAACCACTGACACCCAAAGCCCAAGCATGTTTTGGTCTTCGATTTGAATCATGCGTCGATGCAGTTCCTGTTCCCACGGGCCCGACTTTGCTCGTGCGTCACGC
>JABSSB010000112.1 GCA_013214715.1 Paracoccaceae bacterium
TCTGGGCGGACAAGCGTTCTGGTCGCTGGGCGGGCTGTTCATGATCAACACACCCGAGCAGCGCCGCATGGGCATCACTGACAGCCCGGCGCTGGCCCTGAATGACTGGATGGGATCGGCCCAGTTTGACCGCGATGAAGACGCCTGGCCGCGCAAATGGGCCGAAGCCTATCTGGAATTCGCCGCAGGAGAGATGCGGCCTTGGCTGCGGCAGATGGGGCTGAAATGGTTTCCCATCGTCGGCTGGGCCGAACGCGGCGGCGGCTTTGCCGGCGGGCATGGCAATTCGGTCCCGCGCTTTCACCTGACATGGGGCACCGGGCCGGGCGTGGTGGAACCGTTTGAAGCCCGCGTGCGCGCCCATGTTGCCGCCGGATTGATTACGCTGAAGGGCCGCCATCAGGTCGATCGGATTATCATGACCAATGGCCGCGCAGCGGGTGTGGCGGGCACGGTTTTGGCCGATGACGCGTCCGATCGGGGACAGAAAACCAATCGCGATGCGGTGGGCAGTTTCGAATTTCACGCGCCGTCGGTCTTTGTCACCTCGGGCGGGATTGGCGGCAATTTCGATCTGGTGCGCCAGCAATGGCCGCGCGACCGTCTGGGCGAGCCGCCGCAAAAGATGGTCGCGGGGGTGCCAGCCCATGTGGATGGCCGCATGATCGCCATATCTGAGGCAGCGGGCGGGCATGTCATCAACGGTGATCGGATGTGGCATTACACCGAAGGTTTGGAAAACTGGGACCCGATCTGGCCCAATCACGGCATCCGCATCATACCCGGCCCATCGTCGCTGTGGTTCAATGCGCGCGGCGACCGGATGCCCGCGCCGAATTTCCCCGGCTTTGACACGCTTGGCACTCTGAAAGAGATCCTGTCCACCGGCTATGAGCATAGCTGGTTCGTGCTGACCCAAAAGATCATCGAAAAAGAGTTCATGCTCTCCGGCTCGGAACAGAATCTCGATCTGACCTCTAAAAGCTGGCTTGAAGTGCTGCGCGGGCGGCTTTTGAAAAAGGGCGCGCCGGTCTCGGTAGAGGCGTTCAAGGAAAAAGGCGTGGATTTCGTGGTGGCCCGAGATGTCGCGGCGCTGGTGCAGGGGATGAACCAGCTCGGCGGCGATGGCTTGCTGGATGCCACGCATATCCGCGCGCAGATCGAGGCGCGCGATGCGCAGATCGACAACCCCTTTGCCAAGGATGCGCAGGTCACCGCGCTGAACGCGACGCGGGCCTTCCGCGGTGACCGGCTGATCCGCACGGCCAAGCCGCATAAATTCCTTGAGGCTGCCAATGGGCCGCTGATTGCAGTGCGGCTGAACATCCTGACGCGCAAGACGCTTGGCGGGCTGCAAACTGATCTGGACAGTCGCATGATCGGCGCGGATGGGCAGGTGGTGCCGGGGCTTTTCGCGGCAGGTGAGGTCGCGGGCTTTGGTGGCGGGGGCTATCACGGCTATAACGCGCTGGAAGGCACGTTTCTGGGCGGCTGCATCTTTTCGGGCCGCAATGCGGGCCGCTCCGACAGCATCGCCTGATGCGATGGCACCCGACGAAACACGCCGGGTGCCCAAGCAGATTTGATCAGAACATAAAGCTGTCCGCCGACAGGTCGGCAACGCTGATATCTTCGATCAGAATCGTGTTTTTTCCGGCGGTGATCAGAACGTCATCGCCGCTGTTTTCCATGTGATTGGTCTTGAGATCCGACCATCCTTTGATCGCGGACACATCCGCCAGTTTGATCCGGTCACCCTCGGACACCGAGAAATCCTTAATCACGTCTTTGCCAAAGCCTTTTGCAAAGACAAATTTGTCGGCGCCCGCGCCGCCCAGCAACACATCCCGGCCTTGTTCGCCAATCAAGACGTCTCTGCCGTTGCCGCCTTTTAGATTGTCGTTGCCGTTGCCGCCTTTCAGACGGTCATTGCCCGCATTACCCGACAACACATCATTACCAAGCCCGCCTGCGAGCTTGTCGCGATCATCGCCGCCCCACAACGTGTCGTCGCCCGCCTGGCCACGCAACACATCGCGACCGCCGCGGCCCTCAAGACGGTTGGACACGTCATCACCGGTGAGCAGATCGGAATAGGTGCTGCCCAGGACGGCTTCGACCTCGACCACGGAAAAGGCGCTCCATTCACCACGATACGCGGTAAAGGCTGTCCCGGCCTCAAGATTGACATTCACGCCCTGATACGCCCCCGACGTCATGCGCAGGGTGTCAAACCCGTCGCCGCCATCCAGAAAGCCGCCACCGGCGCTCATGTCAAAGACTTCATCCGCGGCGCTGCCATAGACGAAATCCGACCCGGCGGAACCGCTGAACCGTGATACGGTGCCAGAGATCGTATCGGTAAAGGACAGATCGAATTCGTAAACGGTATAGCCCAGGTCATTGTCGAAATATTCAAGGTCGTATGTGGCGGTGACGGTCCCGGCTTCCAGATCGGCCACCAACACGACGTTTTTTTCATCATCGGTCAAGCCCAACCTAGAATAGCCCAACACCATATCTGTGCCGTCGGCGATGGTGACCGTGTTATTGCCAAGCCCGGTGGAGATGGACACGTACTCACCCCTTGTGTCACCGGACACAGAGAAACTGTCGTCGCCATCCGTTCCGTTAAAGCCGATCCCGTCTGCATTTTTGAACGTGTCCAGACCGGTAATGGTGGTGACGCCCGCCGTCCTTTTGGTGATGGTTCCGAGGCCTGTGTCAAAATCGAGATTGACGTCGATTTCCGAAAACCCCTGTAGCTGATCCCCATACGCGAGGGAAAAATCCAAAAATGCCAGGCCCGTGATGTCGAGATTGACGGTGTCGTTACCCGCCCCTGTTATGATGGAGGCACCGCCAAAATCGGCACGCGAATAGGTGATATTGATAACGTCATCGCCTGCGCCGGCATCGACCATCGGATAGTCGAAATTGCCCTTCAGGGTGATCGTGTCATTGCCGCCGTACCCCTCGACCACGCGAATCTCTGGGGTGTTGACCAGTAGGGTGTCTTTGCGGTTTGTGCCGAAAGTCGATCCATAATTCGTTCCCATTTCAATGTGGTTTTCCGACACAGCGCCAGATGATGGGACAGTCGTTCGGTTTTGTGAGACTCTCAACACTTGCGGCGCTGGCACCCAAATTCGCGCGCCGCAATATGTCATTTTTTTATTTTATTTCATATGGTTACGCTTCTAGGTATTAGGAATTCCATACTCGTCAGGTTTGGAAGCCAGTCCAACCCGATGAGTGCGCCCAGAGTAGGCGCGGCCTGCGGCGCGGGTATTTTGGAAGAGAAGAGAGTCAGAGCGCGTGAATGGTCACCGGCGGGGTCAGAGTGCACTCTTGCAGATTGGCGCCTGCGCCGATCCGGTCGATCACCGCGAAAAGACCGGGCGCGGCGAGCGGTGTGAGAACGCCGTGCCATGTGCCGCGATGGAAGCTGATGGCCTGACCGGG
>JABSSB010000113.1 GCA_013214715.1 Paracoccaceae bacterium
TGATGGCGCATTACCGCGCCGCTATCGCGCTGCGCCGTGCCCATCCGGCGCCCGGCCCGTCAATCCCACGCGTCCCGCCTCCGCAAATGCGCAAGGGCACGTCCGAACCGGCCACGATCTCGGCCAGTTCGGCCTCTGTCTGCGGTCTATGCATCTTCTTCTCTTTCAAAATACCCCTTGGGGGTGAATGGGCCCGCAAGGGGCCAGAGGGGGCAGACAGCGCCCTGATTACTCCGCCGCCACCGGCACCACGCGGCGGCTTTCGGTCACCGACAGCGGGAACACCTTGGCCGGGTTCAAAAGCCAATGCGGATCAAACACATCCTTCACCCGCAACTGCGCCTCCAGATCAACACCGGAATATTGATGCAGCATCAGGTCACGCTTCTCGATGCCCACGCCATGTTCGCCGGTCAGGCAACCGCCAACCTCAACACACAGCTTCAGGATCTCCGCTCCGAACGCTTCGCACAATTCCAGATCACCGGGCTTGTTGGCATCAAACAGGATCAGCGGATGCATGTTCCCATCGCCCGCATGGAACACATTCGCGACCTTCAGCCCGAACTCCTCCGACATCTCGCCAATGCGGCGCAGCACGCGCGGCAATTCGCTCACCGGGATCGTGCCATCAAGACACATGTAATCATTGATCTGCCCCATCGCGCCAAAGGCCGATTTGCGGCCCAGCCAGATGCGCCCGGCCTCGTCAGCATCGCGCGCCTCGCGCAGCTCCACCGGGTTGTGGCGCCGCGCGATCTCCATGATCCGCGCCAGCTGCGCATCGATCTCGGCCTCTGATCCCTCGACCTCGACAATCAGCAGCGCCTCACACATCGGGTAGCCCGCCTTGGCAAAAGCCTCACAGGCCTCGATGCAGGGCCGGTCCATGAACTCTATCGCCACCGGCAGCAGCCCGGCCCGGATGATGTCCGATACACAGGCGCCCGCCACTTCATTGCTGTCAAAGCCCATCAACACCGGCCGCGCCCCTTCGGGCTTGTGCAGGATGCGCAGCGTCGCTTCGGTCACTACGCCAAGCTGCCCTTCCGACCCGCAGATCACCCCCAGCAGGTCCAACCCGGAACTGTCCAGATGCGCGCCACCGATCTCGACCACGGTGCCATCCATCTGCACCAGCGTCACGCCCATCAGGTTATTCGTCGTCACGCCATATTTCAGACAATGCGCACCGCCGGAATTCATCGCGATATTGCCCGCAATCGCACAGGCCAGTTGCGAGGACGGGTCAGGCGCATAGAAAAACCCGTCTTCCTCAACCGCGCCGGTCACGCTCAGATTTGTGCGCCCGGTCTGCACCTTGATCGTGCGGTCGGCGTAATTGGTATCCAGCACCTCATTCATCCGCGCCACGCCCAGAATGACGCAATCCGCCGTGGGCAAGGCCCCTCCGGCGAGCGAGGTGCCTGACCCGCGCGGCACTACGGGCACGCCTTCTTCGTGACAGATGCGCAGCACATCGGACACTTCCTGTGTCGAGGCAGGCAAAACCGCCAGCAAGGGCGGGCAGCGATAGGCCGTCAGCGCATCACATTCATAGGCCCGCGTCTCCGCCGGATCGTGGATCAGAGCGTCGGCAGGCAACACCTTGGACAGGCGCTCCACCAGACGCGATTTGCGCGCAATGACCATGGCGTCAGGCTGTGGCATTTCCATAAGGCACCCTCCGTTTGGTAAAGTAATATTACCAATTTTCCCAAAGGTCGAGTCATTCTGCCCAAAATGTGACCCTATGATCCTGCCCATTCGGATGGGATCGCGCTTTGATGATCTCATTGCCAACCCCCGCCCAGACCTTAGCGGCGTTGCAGGTGGAGTTGGATTTACAAAGAACAAGATATGACATTGAGGACTGATCAGAACGGCCCTTGGGTTGTGCCGGTCCCAATTGGTAATGCTATTGCGTTGAGCAACCGCAATGCACCGCTCCGAGACATTGAAAACACTCCGAGCGACATCATCCGCCCGTTGGAATGATCATGAACGCATAAATTGAAACTCTTATTACGCAAGCGCAGACGGGGGCTGGAACGGATTGGATGTCCAAGGCTGACCTGCGTTCGTTCACTTCATATCTTGCGCCTCGCGGCTATGGTGTTTCCCTCTGCCCGTGATGTCCGGCCTGTCAAAGATGCGCTGAAACTAGGCTTCTTCGTGTCTTCTGACACTTGATCAACCCAAAAGGCCGAGATCAGGCAAATCACGACCTGATCAGTGCGCGCCGCAGTCCCCACGCCTGCTACTTGCCNGAAAACTCCGATATCGAAGCCCACTGGATTGACCTACACAGCGCGGTTTCGAAAAAACCTATTGCCGAAACCGGTTTCGGAACGTTTTTTGAAACGCAGGAGGAGATTCGAAATGGCCGTTGCAACCACACGGGGTGCAGTGACTGCGCGTCGCAGAGTGACGATCAACGATGTTGCGCAGCACCTTGATCTAACCAAAGGCACGGTCAGCCGCGCGTTGAACGGGTATTCGGATATCTCTGAATCAACGCGCCTAAAGGTGCGCCGGGCAGCGGATCAATTGGGTTACAGACCTCTCAGCCATGCGCAGGCCATTCGAACAGGGCGCGCCCGGTCGATCGGGCTGGTGCTTCAGGTCAGCGAACATGATGGTCACAGGCCTTTTGTGGCCGATTTTCTGGCCGGCGTCTCCGAAGGCGCCAGCCGCGAAGACTGGACCCTGACCGTTGCCACGGCCGAAAACGATGGTGACACGCTGCGGTTGCTGGAAAAGATTTCTGACGAGCGCAAGGCAGACGGCTTCATTCTGCCGCGAACCTTGATCGATGATCCGCGCATCGCGTTCCTACGCAGTCATGATACTCCGTTTGTTCTCTACGGTCGGACCGGGGAGGCTTCAGGCTGTGCCTGGTATGACATCAAAAGCGAAGACGCGATGGCCGAAGCAGTGATGCGGCTTGCGAGACTGGGCCATAAGCGCATCGGCTTTATGCCTGGAGCCCCTGGATACACCTATGCCGAACTTCGGCTCGGGGGATACAAGCGGGGACTGGAAGATGCCGGGCTCCCCTGTGATCCAGCGCTGATCTGTGATCCCGCCGTGGACAGGGAAACAGGAAACAACAGGGCCGAGCAGTTGTTGACGATCCCCAACCCGCCCACGGCCATTGTCTGTTCTGTCGATCAGGCAGCTTTGGGGGTTTATGATGCAGCCCGCCGTCACAATCTGAAAATCGGTCGCGATCTGTCGCTGATCGCCTATGACGGCATACCCGAAGGCGGATTTGTCGACCCACCTTTGTCCACCTATGCCGTCAACATCCGCAAAGCCGGAGAACGGCTGGCCGATTTATTGATCCAACGCGCGCGCGGTGCGGATCCCGAGGATCTGCGAGAACTGGACCAAGCGCGTTTCTTGAACCGCGGTTCTCACGGCCCGGCTCCACGAAGAACACACCTTAAACAGTAAACCACGTCATCTTTGGGAGGAGACAATGACGAAACGCACAATCCTTTTGACCGGCACGGCGCTTGCCATGGCCCTTTCGGCTGTTTCGGCCTCGGCGGATTCGATCCGCTTCTGGACGACAGAAGAGCAGCCAGAGCGTTTGGCACGGCAGGAAGCCATGGCGGCCGAATTCGAAGCCGCAACCGGCACATCGGTCGAAGTCATTCCAGTGACCGAATCCGATCTTGGCACCCGCGCCACGGCAGCTTTTGCGGCGGGTGACTTGCCGGACGTGATTTATCACACCTTGCAATATGCCCTACCCTGGGCCGAAGCGGGTCTGCTGGACACCGAGGCCGCAACCGAAGTGATCGAAGACCTTGGCGTCGATACTTTTGCGCCGGGTGCTATTGCGATGGCTGCCTATGACGGAGATACCGCATCGGTGCCGGTGGACGGCTGGACACAGATGGTCGTCTATCGCAAAGACCTGTTCGATGCGGCCGGGCTGGAAGCCCCCACCTCTTATGCCAATGTCGAAGCCGCACTCGCCGCTTTGCACAACCCACCGGAAATGTATGGCTTTGTCGCTGCCACGAAGGTGGACGAAAACTTCATGTCTCAGGTTTTGGAACATGTCTTCCTGGCCAATGGCGTGACACCGGTGGGCGATGAGGGGTTCGCGGCACTGGATGAAGCCAAGACCATCGAAGTGCTTGAGTTCTACAAGGCGATTGCCGAAGCCTCGCCTCCGGGTGATCTTTATTGGGATCAGTCCCGGTCGCTCTATTTCTCTGGCAATGCCGCGATGATCATCTGGTCGCCCTTTATTCTGGACGAGTTGGCCGGTCTGCGCGANAGCGCCCCGCCGACCATCAACGATGACCCGACCTCGAATGAGCTGGCCGGGAAAACCGGCATCGTGACCAATTTCTCGGGTCCGTCCAACCCGGATGGGGCAGCTTGGGGTGATGTGCGGTATTTCGGAATCACAACCGATGCCGACACTGATGCCGCCATGGAATTTGTGAAATTCTCCATGGATGAAGGCTATGGCCAGACCCTGTCGATCGCGCCCGAAGGCAAATTCCCGGTCCGTGCAGGCACAATGGATGAGCCCGGCAAGTTCAAGGACCTTTGGGCAACGCTGCCCGTGGGCGTGGACCGCAAAGCCCCGCTTGGCGATCTCTATGCACAAGAGATGATCGATGAAATCGTCGGTGGTCTGGATGTCGCGCAGCGCTGGGGCGTGGCCGAAGGGCAGCTGTCACTGGCGTCGAAGATGATCAACAGCCAGATCATCAACCGGATCGTGCGGCAGTATATCGACGGTGAAATTGACGCCGCCACTGCGGTTGCCGCGATGAACGAGCAACTGTCCGAGATCGAGTAACCCTCCAGGGTCGTCGCTTCGGCGGCGGCCCGTCATCCTCACCCGGAGCCGACATCATGTCCACGATCCCACCCACTGGGACCACGCCGCTTGCGCGGCGCGAGGCCCGGCTTGCCTGGGGATTGCTGGCACCCACCCTGATCAGTGTTGCACTGGTTGTGGTGATGCCGCTGCTGGCGATCTTTTGGATCAGCTTCAAACCCATCGGCCTGGCCGATCTGCGCCCACCCGTTGCGGTGATCCGCGAAAGCCTGCGTGGCTCGGGTGACGATTTGCGCGTGGAATACCGAGTGCGCAATTCCAGTCAGGACATTGCGATTTCCGGAGTGACCCTGACTGACACGATCCCGGATGACCTGTCCCTG
>JABSSB010000114.1 GCA_013214715.1 Paracoccaceae bacterium
GCGCTCTGCGCGCTCTCAAAGGCATCGGGATCTCATGGCCAGATCGATGCGGACACCAAACAGATGGTTTATGTGATCGGGGTCAGCTTCACGGCAGAGTTCTTGATGAAAGCGGCCTATGAAGAAACTATCGGTCGGCTATTTGTAATGCTCAGAGGCGACGCGCGGGCGCCGCTTGACGATCTATCGGCGCAGCAGGTCGAAAGCTATGCAAACTTTCTACAACAGGTGCCGTGGTACAAATGGGACTTTGAAGGTGATCGGGCCGCACTGGCCGCCTCCGCAACAAACGCCTTAAGGGACCGCGAACGGAACATCGCGCTTGGCCTCGAATATTCGGCAAAGGCGGCCTATGCCGAGGTGATCGCAGAGGCCGTCGCGCAGGTCGGCCCCGATGCGCAGACACTGCGCATGATCGTCCGCGCGCCCGAAGCTGAGGCATTTGACGGTTTCGAAGGTGTCACCGTCATCGCGCATGGGAATGGGGCCACAGAGATAGAGACCATCCGCTATCGTGCCTTGACCCATTTAATGACAAAGATGGCGCAATCCGAGGTCGATTTTGTTGAAATCGCCGGCAATGATGACATCATGCTGACTGTCTTAAGCCGAGATGCCACACATCCGGACGCAATCTACAGCCGCGCGCGCCAAGGCGCTGACGACTATCGCCACCTCATAGTGATGCCTGTGAGCCGCCTTGCCGAGACGCTCCGCGGGCTCGAGGCTAGCGACACTATAGTGGAGCATATCCATGACTATTAAATCCGGCCTCGCCGCAGCCAGTGTGATGGTAATTGGATGGCTATCCATCCTCGGGCTGGTTAGCATGATAAACGATGCCGCCCCGGCCTTTGTTGTGCTGTTTCCAGATGCTGAGTTGTTTGAAAGCCTCAGCCAACAAACGCGCATCCTGTCCGCTACACAATTCAGTGTCACGCTGGCCTCGGACGAACTAAACATTGCTCGCAGCCTCTACGCAAAAGGTGCTATCCTTGTTCTCCCAGCGGGCCTCACCGGCTGCGGCTGAGCGGGCCTCACAATTGGCCCCAAACTCGTTGCCCTACATTGCTCGCGGTCGATCAAAACTTATTTGATTGCGCCCGCATAGGCGGTGACGTCAGACACCCGCCTCTAGCGGCGCCGCAGCGTTGGAAGGCCTTCTGAGTGTCTACCGAGCAGAAGATGCTGCCTTTGGCAGCTGATAAAAAACCGAGCAGAAACAACCTGATCGTTTGCCGACAGTAGTATGAAGATGTTTTGGTTTCACACCATCCGTCATCAGAAGTTGACACCACCGCTTTGCTCAATGGCAATGCGGTGGCCGGACGTGGGGTCAGTGCCTGTTTGCAACTCTGCTGCTGCGGTTTCTTGCAGCTTAGTTATTCGTTGGAGACAGAAGTTTTTCTAGGACCTGGTCAATCGTGAAGCTTGCTGCTTTTTGACGAGGAGGGAACTCTTCAAAAGTTGCCAGAAACTGAGCTACGTATTGTTGGGCGGGAACCAGAAAATACACTCTGTCCAAGATCCAATCGTAATATGTGTTGGATGTTCGATAGGACCGCTCATATGGGTCACGCCGAAGATTGAAAATCAGCGGTATCCTTAGTGGCGTGAATGGTTCGATGAAGGCGCGGAACGTCGAATACTCCTTTTGCTCCATGAAGATCATTTTCCAGTCGCTATAACGAACGGCAGTCAGATCCCCGTCATCCGAAAAGTAAAAGATTTCCTTGCGACCGCTCTCTTCAGTCTCGCCGGTCAGCATCGGCAACAGATTATAGCCGTCAAGGTGAACGCGGTAGTCGCGACCTATGGCTGTCACACCGGTGGTCTTGAGCTCTTCCTTTATGTCGGGCCGTCCGGCAGCCGCTAGCAAGGTTGGCATCCAATCCATATGATGGACGACTTCATTTGATACTGAGCCGGCTTCGATCTGGCCCGGCCAACGGACCAGAGACGGTACACGCCAACCCCCTTCCCAATTCGTGGTTTTTTCACCGAAGAAAGGTGTCGACCCACCGTCTGGCCAGGTGTTGTATTGCGGGCCGTTGTCGGTCGAGTAATGCACGATGGTATTGTCTGCGATGCCCAGCTCGTCCAGCACATCCAGCAGCTGACCAACATGCATGTCATGTTCCAGCATGCCATCGGTATACTCGTCATTGCCGGGGTTACGGCGATCCTCGCTTACATGCGTGCGAAAATGCATCCTTGTGCCATTCCACCACACGTAAAACGGTTTGCCNGCTGCATGGGCATCCCTGATGAACTCGATGGCAGCAGCGACGGTTTCATCATCGATCCGTTCCATGCGTTTCTTGGTGAGAGGACCGCTGTCTTCGATAGTCCCCTCAGCGGTTGTTCTCAGGACACCGCGTGGACCATAGGTTTCGAGAAACGTCCTGCCGTCCGCCATGATCGCATCGGCAGGATAGTCCTCGTGTTCGGGTTCTTCTTCCGCGTTTAGGTGGTAAAGGCTTCCAAAGAACACATCAAACCCATGGTTCGTAGGCAGGTGTTCGTCTCGATCACCCAGATGGTTCTTGCCGAATTGGCCGGTCACATAGCCTTCGGACTTCAGGAGCCCGGCAATTGTTGGATCTTCTTCCCTCATGCCCAGCTCTGCGCCGGGCAAGCCCACCTTTGACAACCCTGTGCGAAACACAGATTGACCAGTGATGTAGGATGACCGGCCCGCTGTACAGGACTGTTCACCGTAATAGTCGGTGAAAAGCATCCCCTCGTCCGCGATACGATCGATATTTGGGGTGCGGTACCCCATAAGCCCCATCGTGTAGGCAGACACATTTGCCATCCCGATATCGTCACCCCAAATTACAAGCATGTTCGGTTTGTCACCATGTCCTTCGGCAGATGTCAGGGCGGGAAACGAAGACCAGCTCACGGCAATCAAGCAAAGTGAGGCGGCAAGATTTGTTCCCCCTAGTCGAAGAACATGGTTCAAAACTGTAGCTGATGACATGAGGATCTCCATCTAGACTGATAGAGGATCATAACTGGATTTTTGTGGCTTTCAGTTTGACAGAAGCAGCAAAAACTAAGCCGAAAGTATAGGTAGACTTACGAATGTACTCATTGATTTTTATATCCCGACACTTTCGAGTAAGGTGCTGATCCACAGCTACATCGTCTGAACTGGTGTGCAGGGCAGGCCTTTCTGGCCACGAATGCCGTCTGCAGTCGCACAGGCAGTTGGATGTGGGCGGTCAGTTTTCGAAGCAGCTATGGTCTGGCGCGGCGGTGGTGTTTCCCAGCGCGGCGGACAGACCTGTCCTGCCGCGTCGTAAAGTTGGGGCTTTAAATCGCGGGCTTGCGCATGACGGATGGGCGCAAAGGCATCGGATCGCGGCAAGGATCGGGCACAGCATCGGGTTGGCAACCGCAAACTCGGCCAGTTTGAAGGCGTTGGCGCGGGCGCGGCGCATGAACGCTCCCCAACCTTGATCAGCTTCAGTCGCAGGCCAGGTGACGACCAGCCTGCCTTGGCTTACGGCAACGTGATGCAGAGCAGGAAAGTGGCCAGTTTGCAGGCCTTCACGCGGGATTGCAGCCGGGGCTTGTCGTCGTGGACACGTCTGCATGACAGTCGGGTCCCGCGGATTGCGTGCTTATTCGAGAGCGAACCGGCGCGCTTCGGTCGTCTCGATCGTGGGCCATTTCATGCAGGAAGCTAGATCCCATCTATGACCGGCACCTGGGAGGGAATTTAACTGGTACTGTTGTCCCTCGGCAGTGCTGCGACCCTGTCAAGCATACAACCAAGAGTGCTTTCTGTTGCTGTTTC
>JABSSB010000115.1 GCA_013214715.1 Paracoccaceae bacterium
CCGATCAGGAGATCCGCATAGCTTTCGCGCAAGTCTTTCTTGAGCACCTTGCCCGTCGGGTTGCGCGGCAACTCATCTATGAACACTGCCCGATCGGGCACCTGCCATGACGCGATCTTGCCTTCGAAGAAGCCGAGAAGTTCTTCTTCACTGGGGTCTTCCCCTTCAGCTTTAACCGCGATCAGTACAGGCCGTTCATCCCATTTTTCGTGGCGCACGCCGATCACAGCGGCATCAGACAGGCGCGGGTGACCGATCGCGATATTCTCCAGTTCGACCGAGCTGATCCATTCGCCGCCCGACTTGATGATATCCTTGGAGCGATCCCGGATCGTCATGTAGCCATCTGCGTCCAGCGTCGCCACATCGCCTGTGGCGAACCAGCCATGCTCCAGCAGATCTTCGTTTTCGCGGCCGAAATAGCTCGACAGCACCCAATGCCCGCGCACCATCAGGTCGCCTTGGGTTTCGCCGTCATTTGGCAGTGTCTCGCCAGCATCATTGACGATCTTCAGCTCTACGCCAAAAGGCGGACGGCCCTGATTTTCGCGCAGCTTGTGTTGTTCATCCATGGGCAGCAATGCATGTTTGGCCAGCGGCGTGTTCACCGATCCCAGCGGCGACATCTCCGACATGCCCCAGGCATGCACCGTATCCACACCATAATCCTCGCGGAAGGTCTGCATCATCGATGGCGGGCAGGCCGAGCCGCCGACCACGGTCCGTTCGAGGCTGTCCAGCTTGGCGCCAGCCTTTTTGGCATAGGTCAACAGGCCCAGCCAGATCGTCGGCACTCCCATCGCAAGGGTGACGCCGTGGGTTTCGATCAGACCCACCAGCGCCTCACCGCTAAGGTCCGGCCCCGGCAGGACCATCCGAGCGCCCGACATCGCGCAGGCATAAGGCGAGCCCCAGGCATTCACATGGAACATCGGCACCACAGGCAGTACCACGTCGCGGGCGGAATAGCCGATACAATCCAAGGTATTGGACGCAAAGGCGTGCAGCACTGTCGAACGATGGGAATAAAGAACACCCTTGGGGTGGCCCGTCGTGCCAGAGGTATAACACAGGCTCGAAGCCGTGCTTTCATCCAGCACCGGCCATGCGAAGTCGTCATCTCCCGTGGCCAGAAGCTCATCATAAAAGCTGAGCCCCTCGATCATCGCAGCGGCCTCGTCATCGCGGGGGCCCATCAGGACGATATGTTCCACAGTGGTGAACTGGTCGCGCAGGTTCTTGATGATCGGCAGGAAGGTCTTGTCGACAAAGATCACATGGTCGCGCGCGTGGTTGATGATGTAGACCAGCTGCTCGGGAAAAAGGCGGGGATTGATCGTGTGGCAAACAAAGCCCGCGCCCGAGGTGGCATAGTAGATTTCCAGATGACGTCGGTTGTTCCAGGCGATGGTGGCAATCCGCGTCTGCGGTTCAAGCCCCAGCTTTGTCAAAGCCGAGCCCAGTTTGCGCGCATTGGCTGCGACCTGTCCCCAGGATGTGGTTTCGGTCCCGCCTGTTGTATTGACCGAATAGATCTCGGTGCCACCGTGATAGGCGGCAGCATGTTCAATCAGCGACGAAATCGTCAGCGGCGCCGTTTGCATCTGGCCCAGCATTATTCTTGTCCTTTTCTTAGCCATCCGGGGCGGATGGCGTGGCGCCGTAAAGGCGCGTTTCTCCCAAAGGGCGGCGCAATGTCGCGGCACCCTCCCTGCCCCAAAGACATAGCGGATGGAACGGAAACGCAAGCCCCCCAAACAGGTTGGGTCGCAAGAATTGGATCAGAAGGTCAGCGGCTCAGGCGGCGCCGCCGTGACGGTGTACAAATGCGATAAGCGCTGCGGTCGACCCATCCTTACCATCAGTGGGGATCGCACCATCGACCATGGGGCCCAAGGAAGTCGCCAGTTCTTTGCCCAGTTCGACGCCCCATTGATCAAAGGAATTCAGCCCCAAAATGACGCCTTCAACAAAGACACGATGTTCATAAAGCGCAATGATCTGTCCCAGAACATAAGGCGTCAGGCGCGGGTAAATCAGCGTTGTGGACGGCCGGTCGCCGGGAAAAACGCGGTGGCGGGCCTGTCGCTCCAACTCTGCGCCGGTGAATCCCTTGGCCGCCATTCGTTGCGTGGCTTCGGCCAAAGATCGACCGCGCATCAAGGCTTCGGATTGCGCAAGGCAATTGGCCACCAGAAGGCGGTGGTGGTGGGATAGGTCGTCTTCGTGGCCGGTGGCCGCGACCATGAACTCCGCCGGAATGACGGATGTGCCCTGATGGATCAATTGATAGAACGCGTGCTGCCCATTTGTGCCCGGCTCTCCCCAGACAACTGGGCCAGATGGGAAGGGCAGGCTTTGGCCATCCATTGCGACGCTTTTGCCGTTCGATTCCATTTCCAATTGCTGGAAATAGGCGGCCAGCCGCGACAGGCGCTGGTCATAGGGCAGAACCGCGCGCGTCGGCCAGCCGCAGATCTGGTGATGCCAGATCCCGACCAGGGCCAGCAGAACCGGCAGGTTTTCGCTCCAGGCCGCGGTCTGAAAATGCACATCCATGTCATAGCCGCCGCGCAGCACGGCATCGAACTGCTCTGCCCCGACCGCCAGCATGATCGACAGCCCGATCGGGCCCCAAAGCGAGTATCGCCCGCCTACCCAATCAGCGAAACCAAAGACGGCATTCGAAGAAATACCGAAATCCGACGTCTTGTCGGTGGCCGAGCTGAGCGCTGCGAACTGGGCCGCCACATCGCCGCCGCCCGATTGCATCCACTCGCGCGCGGTCAGCGCATTGGTCATGGTTTCGATTGTGGTGAAGGTCTTGGATGCGACAATCACCAGCGTCGTTGTAGGGTCCAGCCCTGCCAGCGTATCGGCGATATGCGCACCATCGACATTCGATACGAAATGGCAGCGCGGCCCGTCGTGATAGGGCGCCAGAGCCAAGACCGCCATCGCAGGTCCAAGGTCAGAGCCGCCAATGCCGATATTGACAACAT
>JABSSB010000116.1 GCA_013214715.1 Paracoccaceae bacterium
ATCTGCATCAATCGGGCCTTTTCGCCCAGATCATCGGGGCGGGAGATGACCTGCGCCAGCTCTTCGATCGAGGCGATGGAATGGCCCGCGCGGAAGCTGTCGACATGGGGCAGCATGGTGCGGATGCCGGTGGCTTTGGGGGCGAACCCGTCCCAGCGCAAGAGCGGGTTGAGCCAGATCAGGCGCCGCGAGGACAGATGCAGGCGTTCCATTTCGCGGCCCAGCGCGTCCGGGTCGTCGCGGTCGAGCCCATCGGTGATCAGCAGCACCACCGCCCCCTGCCCCAGAACCCGGCGGGACCAGTCGCGGTTGAAATCATGCAGGCAGGACCCGATCCGCGTGCCGCCTTCCCAATCCTGCGCTTCTGCTCCGGCGGCTTTGAGCGCGGCATCGACGTCGCGTTGCTGCAAGTGGCGGGTGATATTGGTGAGCCGCGTGCCAAAGGTAAACGCATGGACCTTGGCCCAGCCCTGCCCTTTGGCATTTGAGACCGCATGCAGGAAATGCAGGATGATGCGGCTGTATTGGCTCATCGAGCCGGAGATATCACACAGCGCGATCAGGTTGGGCCAGCGGATGCGCGGCTCAGACCGGCGCAGATCGTGAAGCTCTCCGCCTTTGCGCATGGCCGCACGCAGCGTGGCGGCGCGGTCGATCCGGGGGCCGAGCGGGGCGGGCTGGCGGCGGCGCGAGGCGATGGGTTGGACCGGCAGGGTCAGCCGCGCGAGCATGCGTTTGGCGCGGGCGACCTCNTCGCTGCTCATCTGNTCNAAATCCAAGGAGCGCAGCTTTTCTTCGGAGGACATGGTGAGCGAGGCGTCGATCTCGATCATCGTCTCCTCGCCCTCGCTCTCGGGCAGGTCAGGCATTTCGGGCTGGGCGCCGTCGAGCAGCGCTTCGGCCGCGCGTTTTTCGGCGGCCTGCGCGGTGCGGTCTTCCTGCACGCCGCGGATGGCGGGCAGCATCATGGACATCATATGTTCGAGGTAACGCGGGTCGCGCCAGTAAAGGCGAAAGACCTGGCCGAAGGTGGCGCGATGTTCAGGGCGCGAGACGAAACAGGCCTGCAGCGTGTAGTAGAAATCGCGCTTTTCGGTGAAGCCTGCGGCCTCAACCGCGCGAATGGCATCGACCACACGGCCCGGCCCGACCGGCAGCCCGGCCCGGCGCAGCGCGCGGGAGAAATGCAGGATGTTATGTGCCAGTTTGGGATTGTCCGGCAGATCGAGATCGGGAAGTTCAACCATATCTGTTCACTGGGGGCTCTGCCCCCAGACCCCCGGGAGTATTTGTGAAGCAAAGAAAGCGGAGCCGGGTCACGCGGGTTCGAGTGTTTTACGGGCCTCGTCGAGGATGCGCTTGGCCTCGGAGCCTTGCAGCTTGGCGATGTCGTCCTGGTATTTCAGGATCGCGCCAAGCGTGTCGGCGATGACGTCGGGGCTGAGGGTGATCACGTCGAGCGCGAGCAGGCATTTCGCCCAGTCGATGGTTTCGGCGACGCCGGGTTTCTTGAACAGGTCTTCGGTGCGCAGGTGCTGGACGAAGGCGATGATCTCGCGGCTCAGCGCCTCTTCGGCCTCGGGGGCGCGGGCGCGAAGAATTTCCAGCTCGCGGTCGAAATCGGGGTAGTCGACCCAATGATAGAGGCAGCGCCGTTTGAGCGCGTCATGGACTTCGCGGGTACGGTTGGAGGTGAGGATCACGATGGGCGGTTCGGGCGCCTTGATGGTGCCGATCTCGGGGATGGTGACCTGAAAGTCGGACAGGGCTTCGAGAAGGAAGGCCTCGAACGGTTCATCGGTGCGGTCCAATTCGTCGATCAGCAGAATCGGTGCGCCAGAGGCGTTGGGCCGCATGGCTTGCAGGAGCGGGCGTTCGATAAGGTAGTCATCCGAGAACAGCTCGGTCTGCAGGGCGCCGCGATCGGCGCTGCCGGCGGCCTCAGCCGTGCGGATGGCGACCATCTGGGCGGGGAAGTTCCAGTCATAGACGGCGGAGGCCGCATCAAGCCCTTCATAGCATTGCAGGCGGATCAGATCGCGCCCCAGCGTGGCCGCGAGCGCCTTGGCAATCTCGGTCTTGCCGACGCCGGCCTCGCCTTCGAGAAACAGGGGCCGGCCCAGTTTGAGCGACAGGAAGGTGACTGTGGCCAGATCGCGCCCACAAACATAGCCGGTGTCGGCCAGCGCCTCTTGCACGGCGGTGATGGATGTTGGTGTCATGCTCGCTCTCCCCTCGCGTCGCGCCAGAAGGGCATGGCATGGCCCATCTGGTCAAGCCAGAGCTAGGCGGGCGGGACGCAGGTTCAAATATTGGCAGGCAGAGCAGGGCGTGATAGGCGCGGCGCATGACCCAGACGCTGACGATCCCCCGCCCCGATGACTGGCATCTGCATCTGCGCGATGGCGCGATGTTGCAGGCCGTGCTGCCCGAGACCGCGCGCCATTTTGGCCGTGCGATCATCATGCCCAACCTGGTCCCGCCCGTGGTGACCGGCGCGCAGGCAGAGGCTTATCGCCAGCGGATCATGGCGGCGCTGCCTGAGAGCATGAGTTTCGAGCCGTTGATGACGCTTTATCTGACCGAAGACACCGACCCTGACGATGTGGCTGCGGCCGCGGCGTCGGGTCTGGTCAAGGCGGTGAAACTGTATCCGGCGGGAGCCACGACCAATTCGGCCTCGGGCGTCACGAATTTCGACAAGGTGCGCCCGGTGCTTGAGCGGATGGCCGAGATTGGCCTACCGCTTTGCACGCATGGTGAGGTCGTTGATCACGATGTCGATATTTTCGACCGGGAGGCGGTGTTCATTGACCGCGTTCTGGACCCGATCCGGCGCGCCACGCCGGGGNTGCGCGTGGTGATGGAGCATATCACGACGGCCAATGCCGCCGATTACGTGCGCAGCCAGGCGGAGGATCTGGGCGCCACGATCACGGCGCATCACCTGATCATCAACCGCAACCATATCCTCGTCGGGGGCATTCGGCCGCATTATTACTGCCTGCCCGTGGCCAAGCGGGAGGAGCATCGCCAGGCGCTGGTGGCGGCGGCCACAAGCGGGGATCCGCGCTTCTTCCTGGGCACGGACAGTGCGCCGCATACCGATGACAACAAGGAAAGCGCCTGCGGCTGTGCGGGCTGTTTCACGGCGACCAATACTTTGTCATTGGTGGCCGAGATGTTTGACCGTGCCGGGGCGATGGACAAGATGGCGGGCTTTGTCTCGCGCCACGGGCCGGGGTTCTATCGCCTGCCGGTCAATGACGCAGAGATCACGCTGCTCAAGGGCGCGCCGGTGACTTATCCGGCTCAGATTCAAAGCGCGGATGGGCCGGTGACAGTGTTTGACCCGGGCTTTGATCTGCATTGGCGGATCGCGGAGTAGATCGGGCACCGTTCCGGGCTGGTGGCTGGGCGATGTGGCCGGGCCAGGCAGGCCAATCCGACCAACCAAAAGGCCCGGCGGGCCTGTTGGCATTTGCCAGACGCGCGGGTGGTTTGACGACCGCAGGATCCCCCCCCGCCAGAGGT
>JABSSB010000117.1 GCA_013214715.1 Paracoccaceae bacterium
GCGATATCGAATCCCGCCTCTGCCAACTGTAAGGCTATGGCTTTCCCTATGCCGCGGCTAGAACCTGTGATCAGTACTCTTCTGTTTTTCTTGTTCATTTTTGCTCTTCCTGCTTGCTCTCTGAGATGTAGGTTTCGACATCCTGAGGCTGAAATACATTCACATTCGCTGTAGCGACTAAGGTTTGCCGATGAAATATCTGGCAATCGAATACCGCCAGTCCGGACTCCTCTTGGTAGAGCCTGGTGACCCGAGTCTGATAACTTTCCCCCAGCCGGTAGTCTGGTATGTGCATCTGCAGCTTACGTGTGCCAAGCAAGAAACCGACGCGGATAATATCGCCACGTGATTTAGCTTCCACACCGGCGAGGGCGGCAATGCTCTGAGCCATATACTCGATACCCACGTAATTCGGCACACCCTTGAGCTCTGCATCGAAATAGGGGCTGAGCTCGCTGATATCCACCTGGGTCAACAGGCTGTCGGTTTCATAGCTGATGAGGCGATCGATCAAGATCATAGGATCTCTATGGGGGATCACATCTGCAATCGCCATCTGAGATAGTACTTGGGGTGACATCTTTTTCGGACTCATTATTTATTTTTCCCTCGCTGGTTTCTGGCGAGAATGAGGCTGGCGTTACTGCCGCCGAAGGCGAAGGAGTTGCTCATCAAATAGTTAACTTCTGCACTCTGACCTTGGCTGACTAAGGGAAGTGACGGATCTTGTGGATCTTGAACGCCGTCCCATATCTGCGGCGGTAAGGTCTGTCGGCTGCTCTCTTGGCTCAATAACAGGTAACAAAATGCTGCTTCGATGGCGCCAGCTGCACCTAAGGTGTGGCCCGTGATTGGCTTGGTGGAGCTACAGGGCGGAGGCGTCGAGCCGAATACCTGCTTAATTGCTCTGCTCTCCATGGCGTCATTTTTCTGCGTCGCCGTGCCATGTAGGTTGATGTAGTCGATGTCTTCAGCAGCCAGATTGGCATCTTTCAGTGCCGACTGGATGGCCGCGATGGCGCCGAGTCCTTCGGGATGTGGCGCAGATATGTGATGGGCGTCACTGGACTCGCCAATACCCGCTAAGATCACACTGCTGGTGTCGTCAGCTGTTAGCTTTTCCAGGGTAAAAAGGGCTGCGCCTTCACCTATGTTGATGCCATCTCGGTTAGCGCTGAAGGGTAGGCAGTGACCCTTAGAGACAGACTCCAGCGAGCTAAAGCCGTTAAGGGTTAGCTTGCAAAGACTGTCGCCGCCGCCGACGATTACCAGATCGCACAGATCGGCTTGCAGTAAGCGTCTGGCACTGGCGAAGACCTTGGTGCTGGATGAGCAGGCGGTGGATACTGTGTAACAAGGGCCGGATATGTCGAAGTAGTGACGTAAAAAATCACTGCTGTTCCCTAACTCTTGCTGGGAATACAGATATTGTTCAGGAAAGGCCCCGGTTTGTGCTCTTACCTTTAGGGCATCTTCACCTGCGCCGATCCCGGATGTGCTGGTGCCTATGACAATACCTATCCTTTGAGGCCCCCATTCAGCTATTGCCCGGGCAACTCTATCGGCAATCTGCTCTGCTGCGCACAGGAGTAGCCGATTGTTGCGGCTGTCATATCTGGCTAAATGTTCTGCTATCACAGGCAAGTCGAATGTGACTTCTCCCACCAAGGTCTCGGCATCAGGGATGATATCGGTTCGATTCTTCATCGCGCCGATATCTCCCTGAGAGAGTCGGGATAATACGCTTGCAGCAGTCTTGCCCAGAGGCGTACAAAGGCCTAAGTGTGAGATGGCTATTTTAGTCATTGTCTCTATTTATCTTCATTTTTTGATAATGTGGGCCATGGTAAATAACGGTGAGCTAAATTGGCGTTAGCGTTAACTCAAATTTAGCTTCCGGTATCTGCAGCGCTATTTCTGCCTGCCAGGGGTCATCATGACTGTACTCGATATTCACAATACTGTCATTCTGCGTACCTGTGTTTACCTTCATTGTCGGATTGATAGTGTCGGCATATATTTTGCGGCATTTAGACGTCCCACAATCCTCTGAGGTTAGTCTAGCCCCTTGTAAATGGGCATTTACCGTCTCTTCGGGCCAATATATCAACTGAATCAGTGCTAGCAGATATTCGGCCTTGAACTCGCTTCCCAATAAAACACTCTGCTCACTGGTGAGCGTGCTGCCGTCATAGATCAAGGTAAACAGTGCCTGACCCAAGGGGGCCAGTCCGACTAAGGTGAGCCCATTGGCGTCAATCTCGACTTGTGTCATCAGTTCATGTTGAGATGAGTCGACTCTAA
>JABSSB010000118.1 GCA_013214715.1 Paracoccaceae bacterium
CCCCCTCGCCTCGGCCATGGCGGGATCGGACATCATCTTGGCCCAGGCGGTCTCTCGTGTGGGTTTGTCAGGCCAGGCCGTTTTGGTATGGGCCAGATAGGTGTCACCCTTGTCGGTTGGCACGGCCGCCACGAATTCATCGATATAGGGCATCAGGCTGTCCCCTCCTGTTTCGGAATTTGCACTGACGGTACCCGGTGGTCCCTGATTTGCGCCCCTTCCTTGGCTTGCAAAGGCCCACACGGGCCGCTATACGCACCCAGTGGTCGTGACGATCACAAGAATCAAAATCAAGAAACGCCGTGGCTGGCCCCGCATCGCTTCGGGGGTCACATCCGGCAAAGGAGAAGCGACATGAAACTGCACGAACTGCGCGACAATCCCGGCGCGACCAAAAAACGCACCCGCGTGGGTCGCGGCCCTGGCTCTGGCAAGGGTAAGATGGGTGGCCGTGGTATCAAAGGTCAGAAATCCCGCTCGGGTGTGGCTATCAACGGCTATGAAGGCGGCCAGATGCCGCTCTACCAGCGTCTGCCCAAGCGCGGCTTCAACAAACCCAACCGTAAGGCTTTCGCTGTTGTGAACCTGGGCCTGATCCAGAAGTTCATCGACGCCGGCAAGCTGGACGCAGCATCCATCACCGAAGATAGCCTCGTGGCGTCTGGTCTGGTGCGCCGCAAGCTGGACGGTGTGCGCGTTCTGGCCAAAGGCGAAATCACCGCCGCAGCCCAGATCGACGTGACCGGCGCTTCGAAAGCGGCCGTCGAGGCCGTTGAAAAAGCGGGCGGTGCCCTGAAGGTGAAGGCCTGAGAGCCGACAATGTGGTTGTGAGCGGGCCGCTGTCCGCTTACATACACCCCTGAGTTTTCCCAAGCGCCGCCCGAGCCGGAAAACGGCTCGTGGCGGCGTTTTTACAAAAAGAGACAGAGCTACATGGTATCTGCAGCAGAACAGATGGCGGCCAACACCAGCTGGGCAGCGCTCGGCAAGGCCACAGATCTGCGCAATCGCATCCTCTTCACGCTCGCATTGCTGATCGTTTATCGCCTTGGCACCTTCATTCCGGTGCCGGGAATCGATGGCGTGGCACTGCGGGAATTCATGGCGGATGCAGGCGCGGGCATTGGCGGGATGGTGTCGATGTTTACCGGCGGCGCGCTGGGACGTATGGGCATTTTTGCGCTGGGCATCATGCCCTATATTTCGGCCTCGATCATCGTGCAGCTGCTGACGGCCATGGTGCCCCAGCTGGAACAGCTGAAGAAAGAGGGCGAACAAGGCCGCAAGAAGATCAACCAGTATACCCGCTACGGCACAGTGGCGCTGGCGATCCTGCAATCCTATGGCCTTGCCGTGTCTTTGGAAGCCGGGGATCTGGCGACCGATCCGGGCCTGTTCTTCCGCGTCTCTGCCATAATCACCATGGTCGGTGGCACCATGTTCCTGATGTGGCTCGGCGAGCAGATCACCGCGCGCGGCATCGGCAACGGCATCTCGCTGATCATCTTCGTGGGCATCATTGCCGAAGTGCCTGCGGCTTTGGCACAATTCCTCGCCTCTGGCCGCTCTGGCGCGCTCAGCCCTGCTGTGATCATCGCCGTGATCCTGATGGTGGTGGTCACCATCACCTTCGTGGTCTTCATGGAACGCGCCCTGCGCAAGATCCACATTCAATATCCGCGCCGTCAGGTGGGGATGAAGGTCTATGATGGCGGCTCCTCGCACCTGCCGGTCAAGGTGAACCCGGCGGGCGTAATCCCCGCGATCTTTGCCTCGTCGCTGCTGCTGCTGCCGGTCACGGTTTCGACTTTCTCGGCCGAGGCTGCCACCGGTCCGGTGATGAGCTGGCTTCTCGCCAATTTCGGCCCCGGTCAGCCGCTTTATCTGCTGTTCTTTGCGGCAATGATCGTGTTCTTCACATATTTTTACACCTTCAACGTCTCGTTCAAACCCGACGATGTGGCCGACAATCTGAAAAAGCAGAACGGGGTCATTCCTGGGATCAAACCGGGTAAGAAAACAGCCGAGTTCCTGGAATTCGTGGTCAATCGCATCCTTGTGCTTGGATCGGCTTATTTGGCGCTGGTCTGTCTGCTGCCCGAAGTGCTGCGCGGCCAGTTCGCGATCCCCTTCTACTTTGGCGGAACCTCGGTGCTGATTGTTGTGTCCGTCACGATGGATACGATCCAGCAGGTGCAAAGCCACTTGCTTGCGCATCAATATGAAGGTCTGATCGAAAAGTCCCAGCTGCGGGGCAAGAACCGCAAACGCGCAAAACGGAGCCCGGCCCGCAAATGACCAATATCATCCTTCTTGGACCGCCGGGTGCCGGCAAAGGGACACAGGCTGGGCATCTGGTTGAAGCGCGCAACATGGTGCAGCTGTCCACTGGCGATATGCTCCGCGAGGCCAANGATAGCGGGACTGAAATGGGCAATCTCGTTGCGGGCGTCATGGCCCGCGGAGAGCTGGTGACCGATGAAATCGTGATCGGCCTGATCCGCGAAAAGCTGGAAACTGTTAAGGCCGATGGCTTCATCTTCGACGGCTTCCCCCGNACGCTGGCGCAGGCTGACGCGCTGGGCGATCTGCTGGCCGAAAAAGGCGAAACGCTGGATTGTGTGATCGAACTTGAGGTCGATGATGGAACGCTGGTCAAGCGTGTCGTCAACCGCGCGGAAGAGGCACGCGCCGCAGGCAAACCGGTCCGCGCCGATGACAACGAAGACAGCGTGCGCATCCGCCTGATGGAATATTACAAGAAGACCTGCCCGCTGGTCGGCTATTATTATGCCAAAGGCGTGCTCTCCAAGGTCGACGGGTTGAATAACATTGCCGCGGTGCAATCTGATATTGCAGCGGTGTTGGACGCCGATTGATCTAACAAGGCGGCGCAGCCTGCGCCGCTTTATCCACCCGTGGCGAGGTCGGGGTGCAAATAGGCCTCTGGATATGTCATTGGGCGCAGCGGTCCTAGTGGAATAACCTTGTTCCAGGACCGCCCGAAATATCCCTGACGACAATGGATCAGCGAATTGCTATCCGCCACGCCGGGCAGGGCATAGACCCGGCACAGCCAGCGCCAAAGGTTCGGGTAATCCAGAATGCGCGCGCCGTTCAGTTTCATCCGCACATAATAGACCGGGTCATGACGATACAGCGTCGGGAAAAGGCGAAAATCAGCTTCGGTCACGTGCTCGCCGGTCAGATAGGGGCGCCCATCGGAAAGGCGCGCTTCCAGCCAATCGAGACTGTCGAAATAGGCGGTGAAGGCTTCCTCATAAACGGTCTGCGAAGATGAAAACCCCGCGCGATAGGCGCCGTTATTGATTGTGGTATAGATCCGCGCGTTCAGCGCGTCGATCTCGCCGCGCAGCGCGTCCGGGTAAAGGTCGATGCCTGAGACCTGATCCGGCGCAAGATCGGCGGCAACCCGGCCGAGCATCCGCAGGATTTCGGCGCTTTCATTGTTTACAATGCGGCGGGCTGTCTTGTCATAGAGCACCGGAACCGATTGTTCGGGGCTGCCTTCGGCGGCGTAAATCTCTTTCACCAGTCTCAGAGCCTGACCGGTTGCGGTCTCCGTGGTGCATTCCGGCAAGCTGCGGCCCGTCAGCGTCGCGATGCGATGCGGTGCAAATTCCCACAGGTTGGGACCTGCTGGATCTTCTTCATCAGTGCGGTTGGGGAAAGCCACATCAAGGCTGATGGCCGTCTGAAGCCCCAGCACATTCCGCGTCAGCATCACACGATGGC
>JABSSB010000119.1 GCA_013214715.1 Paracoccaceae bacterium
GAGGGGCGGTTCACCTTTGGCCGCCCGCATCAGGTGATCCTGCGGTCCGAGGATGAGGTCGTGCGGCAGCGCACGGTTGATCTGATCCGAAAGCTGCCCGCGCCCTCGGGCAGCGTTTTCGGGCGGCTTGGCACCTGGCTGGCCGACAAGGCGGCCGGGGCGGGCCCCGATATGCGCTTGCCGCGTGGGGTGATCCATGTCGCCGATCCGGACTCCAGCGAAATGCTGATCATGCTGGTGGCGGCCAGGGATTTTGGCTCGTCCAAGTCGCTGTTGGGGGCGCATATTCTGACCGATTACATCGGGGGCAGTCAGGGCTCCGAGATGTTTCGCATCATCCGCCAGGAGATGCGCGCCGCCTATGATCCCAGATCCGATTTCGCCATGATAGGCCCGACGCAGGCAGTGATCGGCTTCAGCGCAACGGTCGAGGCCAGTGCCTGGCCCGAGATCTACGCCACAATCACCGACATGTATCAGCGCGTCCGCCAGGGCGGTGCCACGCCCGAGGGGTTGGAGCTGCAAAAACAGCGGCTGGACAGCCGGTTCTATCGCAAGTTCTTTTTTGACCCGGTCTGGGGGATGACGCAGTATTTGTGGGAATATCCGACTGGTCAGGCGGGCGAGATCCGGTTCCCCCTGTTCGAAGCCTTTGCCACCGTCACGCCCCAGACGATGCGGCGCGAGGCCGAGACGCTGTTGCCGCCGCTGGACGATTTTCTTCTGGTCCTGATTGGCGGCGGGCCGGCGCCGTCAGAAGATCTCACGGCACAGGGTTATTGCCAGTTGTCCAAGGGCGCGCCGTTGCAGGCCTGCCTTGCGGATTTGTCGCAAGCGCCGGGATAGGCGGGACGGTCGGTGCGGGCCGCTTTGCGGCAAAGCATTGATCTTGCCCGTCGATTATGCACATCAGACCCCATGCGTAATGCTTTGCCATATCTGCGCCCCGGTCTGTCTGTGGGGCTTTTGGGCGGGTCGTTCGATCCGCCACATCCGGGCCATGTGCATATCACCCGGCAGGCGCTGCGGCTATTTGGGCTGGACCGCGTGTTATGGCTGGTCAGTCCGGGCAATCCGCTGAAAACGCACGGTCCGGCGCCTTTGGCCGATCGCATGGCAGCGGCGCGGGCGATCATGCAGCATCCGCGTGTTGGCGTGACGGATATTGAGGCGCATCTGAACACCCGTGCCACGGTGGACACGCTGGCGGCGTTGCGCAAGCTCTATCCCGGTGTGCGGTTCGTCTGGTTGATGGGGGCCGATAATCTGGCGCAGTTCCATCGCTGGTCGCGCTGGCGCTGGATCATCGACACAACGCCCGTCGGCGTGCTGGCACGACCCGGAGATCGCATTTCCGCCTGCATGTCTCCGGCGGCGCGGCTTTATGCGCCGTATCGCCTGTCGGGGCAGGCCAGTCACCTTCTGGGACGCGCCAAGGCACCCGCCTGGTGTTTCGTGAATGCGCCGATGATGGATGTCAGTTCCACCGCGATTCGCGCCGATGGCGGTTGGGCCGCGTAGCGTGACCTTTCTGCCCCTTGCCCTTGGGCCGGTTCGCGGGGTTTAGTGCGCTTATGTCATCGATCCTGACCCGTCGTGCGTTTTTATCCGGGGCCGGCCTGCTGCTGGCGGGCGGTCCTGTCGCGGCGTCGAATGTGCCCTTTGTTCGGCCCCGCCTGCGCCCCGACCTGTCCAGCCCCGAAGCCGCCGCCATGCTGGTGCGCGGCTTTGGCCTGCGCGGGCAGACCGCCTGCGCCGTGGTCGATGTAGACACGGGCCGCCCGCTGGAAAACGTCAATGGCGATCTGGCATTGCCACCTGCCTCCGTCGCCAAGGCGCTGACAGCGCTTTATGCGCTTGAGGCGTTGGGGCCCGCGCATCGCTTTGCCACGCAGCTTTTGGCGCGGGGAGAGATCACGAATGGTGTGCTGGAAGGCGATCTGATCCTTGCGGGGGGCGGTGATCCGGTCATGGACACCGATGATCTGGCGCAACTGGCTGCGGATCTGAAGGACAGTGGCCTGCGAGAGCTGCGCGGGCGATTTATTGTCTGGGATGGGGCGCTGCCGTTTGTCTCGACCATCGACAGCGGCCAGCCCCCGCATGTCGGCTATGCGCCGTCGGTGTCGGGGATCGCGTTGAATTTCAACCGGGTGCATTTCGAATGGGTGCGCGGCGCGAGCGGCTATACCGTGACGATGGATGCGCGCACGCAGCTCTATCGCCCCGATGTTTCGGTGGCCACAATGCAGGTCGCGCCGCGCAATACACCGATCTACAGCTATGCGCGCGACCGGGGCGTTGATCGCTGGAGCGTGGCGCAAGGCGCTTTGGGGCAGGGCGGGGCGCGCTGGTTGCCGGTGCGGGCACCCGGAGCCTATGCGGGGGATGTCTTCCGCACGCTGGCGCGGTCGCATGGCATTGTGCTGCCAGTGGCCGAGGTCACGCGTGGCGCCCGTCCGGTTGGGACGGTTCTGGCCCAACATGACAGTGCCCCTCTGGCCGAGATCTTGCGCGGGATGCTGAGGTTTTCCACGAATCTGACGGCGGAAATGGTGGGCATGGCGGCCACCACAGCTCTAACCGGGCGGCCCGGCTCGCTGGGGGCTTCGGCGCAGGCCATGTCGGCCTGGGCGCGGTCGCGCTATGGGGTGCAGGCAGTGGATCTGGTGGATCATTCGGGGCTGGGCGCGCAATCACGGATCACCGCCGATGCGCTGAGTCGGATTCTGGCGAGTGCCGGGCGCGCCAAGGGGTTGGAGCCCTTGCTGCGAGGGTTTTCAGTGAATGAACAGGGCAAAGCCCCGGCAGGTTTTGAGGTCGCAGCCAAGACGGGCACCTTGAATTTCGTTTCTGGCCTTGGCGGGTTCGTGACGCCGCCGGACGGGCCGACGTTGGCCTTTGCGGTGTTTTCCGCTGACCTGGACAGCCGGGCCGGGCTTGGCCCGGACCAGCGCGAACGCCCACCGGGTGCGCGGAGTTGGAACAGTCGAGCCCGTAGCCTGCAACGCGCGCTGCTGCGGCGCTGGGGACAGGTTTACACAAGCTGACGCTCCCGCCCAGCCCGGTCCCAACACAGATCGGACCGGGCC
>JABSSB010000012.1:0-3471 GCA_013214715.1 Paracoccaceae bacterium
CAGGACTATGATTTGCGATGCGCTCCACCCCAGGACGATCATCACAAAGAACCGAACCACCTGGGGCTTGTTGTTCAAGGGCACGCCAAACGCAAACGCCGTTTGACCAAGATATTGCACGCAGACCGCCAGAACAAAGGCCATGACATTGGCGGTGCCCGCCGTCAGCCCCAGTTGAAGAAAGATCAGGTTCAGCGCCAGGTAGACCAGAAGAACTCCGATCCCAACGGCGGCATATCTGATCAGGCGCGCGGTTTCCTGTTGCATCAGGCTTCCCGGCTGTCTGGCAGGATAGACACAACCTCGCCGCTGCTGCGCGCGGTCTCCGTCTCTTCGGCCAGATGATACAGCGGGCGGCGTTTGGCTTCGGTGTAAAGCCGGCCGATATATTCGCCCATGATGCCCAGCGCCATCAATTGCATGAAGGAAAAGAAGCTCAGCGCCATCAGCATCGACGACCAGCCAGGCGCCGCCTGCCCGCCCAACCATGAGCCCAGAACATAAAACGCCATGATCACGGTGACGATCAGCGAATAGAAGGCCAGCCGCGTGGCGATGCGCAGCGGTGTCGTGGAATAGCCCGTCACCGCATCAATGCCAAAGCGCAGCATTTTTGACAGCGGGTATTTCGTCTCTCCGGCCAGACGTGGATCGCGCGTGTATTCGATTCCCACCTGCCGGAACCCGACCCAGGCAAACATGCCACGAATAAAGCGCGCGCGTTCGGGCATGGTCAGCACCGCGTCCAAAGCCCGGCGGCTGACAAGTCGGAAATCGCCCGTATCTTCGGGGATCGGCACATCCGACAGCGCGTTCAGTCCACGATAGAACACCCAGGCCGACGCCTTTTTGAACAGGCTTTCCCCTTTGCGTTTGGCGCGGCGGCCATAGACGACGTCATAGCCCTGATCCATCATCGCCATCATCTCGGGCAGCAATTCGGGCGGGTCCTGCAGATCGGCATCCAGCATGAATATCCGCGCGCCCTGAGCGGCTTCAAGCCCTGCGGTCAACGCCGCCTGATGCCCGCGATTGGCCGAGAGTTTCAAGCCGCGCAATTGGGGCACATCCCGTGCTGCCGCCGCAATGGCCGCCCATGTCCCATCGGTGGACCCATCATCCACCAAAATGATCTCGGCCTCTTTCCCCCAAGGCGCGATCGCTTTGGTCAGGCGCGCCAGCAAAGCCGACAGAACCTCGGCTTCGTTCATGCAGGGCACGACGACGGACAAAAGCATGTGACCCCCACGGACTTATGCGGAATGGGGAACAATCCCCGGAAATCAATTCTGATTAATCACAGAAAAAAGGCGGAATTGCGGAAGACGCCCGGAATTGGCGGGATCAAGCGGGCTCTTGCTGGGTGACGCAGTGGATACCGCCGCCATTTTCGTAGATGCGGTCGACATCCAGCATCACGATCTTACGCCCGGGAAACAGATCGCGCAGCGTGGCCTCGGCGCGGGCATCGGCGGCGTCATCGCCGAATTGCGGGGAATAGACCGCGCCATTGCCAACGTAGAAATTGGCATAGCTGGTGAAGAACCGCGCATCATCTGAGCGGCATTGCGTCGCCCAGGGCAGTTCGACAATCTCAAGCTTGCGGCCTTTGGCATCGTGCGCCTGTTGCAACCGCGCTTTGGCGTCGTCGTAGTCACGATGCCAGATCGTGTCACCGCCCCAGTTTGGATCATCGCGCCCTGCGCCGCTCATCATCACCAGACCGGGCCGGATAAATCGGACATAACCGTCGATATGGCCGTCGGTTTCTTCAGCGCCGGCCACGCCTTGCAACCAGATCACCTGTTCAACGCCCAGAACGCGGCGCAGTTCGCACTCGATCTGGTCGCGGGTCAGGCCGGGGTTGCGGTTGTCATTGACCCAACAGCTTTCGGTTAAAAGCAGGGTGCCGTCGCCATCATATTCGATGCCGCCGCCTTCGCCGGTGATGCCCGCGGTGATTTCGGGGATGTTCTGATGCGCCAGGACGCGCCGCGCCAGCGTGGCATCCACGGGCAAATCCATCTTGCCGCCCCAGGCGTTGAAGTTGAAAGTCACCCCAGCCCGACCGTTGTCACCGGCAACAAAGACAGGCCCGGTGTCGCGCGCCCACATGTCGTCTGTGTCGATGGCCAGCAGCGTGACCTGATCCCCGCAATGATCCCGCGCCAGACTATGCAGATGGGCCGGGGCGCACATGAACACCGGCTCATGCTCTGCAATCGCCGCCGCAAGCCGCCCGATGGTTTGCATCACCTCATCGCCATAGCCCGAAGGCCGCCCGTCATAGGTGTAAATCTCCATCCGCGAGGGCCAACACATCCATGTGCCGCGATGCGGGGCCTCTTCGGCGGGGGCAGTGAAACGAGTCATCCACGGTCCCTTTCATGCAAAAACCGCCGCGCAACAGGCGGCGGTTTTCAAATCAGCACTGAAAATCAGCCCGGGGCCGGATCAATGGCCGAGGATCTGGCTCAGGAACAGTTTGGTCCGGTCAGATTTCGGGTTGTTGAAGAACTCTTCCGGTTCGTTCTGCTCAACGATCTGGCCCTGGTCCATGAAGATCACGCGGTTGGCGACCTGACGGGCAAAGCCCATCTCATGCGTCACGCAAAGCATGGTCATCCCCTCTTCGGCCAGCTCAATCATCGTGTCGAGCACTTCCTTGATCATTTCCGGGTCAAGCGCCGAGGTCGGTTCATCAAACAGCATGATCCGCGGCATCATGCAGAGCGAGCGGGCAATTGCCACACGCTGCTGCTGACCACCCGAGAGCTGACCGGGGTATTTCAGCGCCTGATCGGGGATCTTCACCTTGGTCAGGAAATGCATCGCGCGCTCTTCCGCCTCTTTCTTGGGCGTCTTGCGCACCCAGATCGGCGCGAGCGTGCAGTTTTCCAAAATGGTCAGATGCGGGAATAGGTTGAAATGCTGGAACACCATCCCAACCTCGGACCGGATCTTGTCGATGTTTTTGAGGTCATTCGACAGCTCGGTCCCATCGACGACGATCTTGCCCTGCTGGTGTTCTTCCAGCGCGTTCAGGCAGCGGATCAGCGTCGATTTGCCCGATCCCGAAGGGCCGGCGATGACGATGCGTTCGCCCTGATTGACGGTCAGGTTGATGTCGCGCAGCACGTGGAACGACCCGTACCACTTGTTCATGCCGTTGATTTCAATCGCGACCTCATCGGACACTTTCATGTTCGAGCGGTCGATTTCACGTTCAATAGCCAGTTCTGACATGGTTTGAACTCCCTTAGCGGTGGTCGGTTGCGAGACGACGCTCCAACCATTGTGAGTATTGCGAGATGCCGTAGCAGACGACAAAGAACAGGACACAGGCGAACAGGAAAAGCTCCCAGTAGACGCCATTCCACTGAGTCGAGGCCAGGATCGGCCCGCGGATCATGCCGATGATGTCGAACATCGAAATCACCGAGACCAGCGTGGTATCCTTGAAAAGGCCCA
>JABSSB010000012.1:3569-20663 GCA_013214715.1 Paracoccaceae bacterium
CCGTTCAGCAGCCAAGGCAGCGAGGGCGCGAGGATCAGGTAGATCGCATAGAAGGACAGCAGCGTCAGGACAGTGTTCGGAATGGACGAGAACAGGTTCTCGCGCATCCATTTGACGGGTCCCGACTGCACGCCCGGAGGCGGCTGCTGGTCGAGGAATTGGGTTCGCACAAAAGCGACGGAGTTGGTGGATTGGTCACTCATCTCAGCGCTCCTTCAACGATACGGCTTTGTTATAGACATTCATGATCGCCGAAATGCTCAGCGAGATCGTGAGGTAGAACAGCATCAGCAAAAGCACGCATTCAATCGCGCGGCCCGTCTGGTTCAGCGTGATGCCGCCCAGGGTCGCGGTGATGTCCGCATAGCCCACGGCAATCGCCAGCGACGAGTTCTTGGTGATGTTGAGATACTGCGAAATCAGCGGCGGGATAATCACCCGCAGCGCCTGTGGCAGCACCACAAGGTTCATCACGCGGTTGGGACGCAGGCCCAGCGCAGACGCCGCTTCGGTCTGGCCTTTGGACACGGCCAGAATACCCGCGCGGACGTTTTCCGCGATGAAGGCGCCCGTATAGATCGACAGCGCAAACCACAGCGCGATCAGCGGCGCACCGATCTGCAACCCGCCGCGCAGGTTGAACCGGTTGGCCAGCGGATCGGGCAGGTCCAGCCCGATGGGTTGACCCATGATGAAAAAGACGATGATCGCCGGCACGAACAGGATCAGCAGCGATGGCCAGCCACGCGGCAGCATCTGACCAGTGCTGTAAAGCAGCTTGGTCGTGTAGCGTCGATAGGCAATCGTCGCAGCGATCGAGGCGAGGAATACCGCCACAACCACGCCCGAGCCCGGTCCCCAGACCGGTGCGGGGATATAAATGCCGCGATTGGTAAAGGCGAACATGCCCAGCAGAAGGCTGTTTTCCGGGTCTTCCCCCAGATAGCTGCGCGCACCCGGCATCACGGCGGTCATGATCGTAAAGATGATGATGATCCAGATCAGAACCGGAATGTTCCGGAAGATCTCGACATAGACGGACATCAGCTTGGACACGAGCCAGTTGTTCGACAGGCGCAGAACCCCGGCGAAAACGCCAAGGACCGTGGCCGTGATACAGCCCAGAAAGGACACCAGCAGCGTGTTTAGGATGCCAACCAGCGCGGCGCGCGCATTGGTCGATTGGCTGTTATATTCCACCAGCGTCTGGTTGATGTCATAGCCTGCTGGCGCGCCTAGAAACCCGAATGAGATGTTCAGCCCGGCTTCAGCCAGGTTGGTCATGAGGTTCCGCCCCAGATAGGCGAAGGCGACGATCAGAGCCAAAAGTGCTATGGCCTGGAAAGTCAGCGCCCGATAGCGCGTATCATTCAGTAGCATCGACAGCCGGAACGACTCCCTTGGGGGATCGGTCAGAGTGGTCATGATGTGTTCCCTGTTCTCCGGCTTATTGTTTTTGGGGCAACTTGCCCGCGCGCCGGCGCGACTCTTGAAAAGAGGAAGTGAAAAGGGCGCAGGTTACCCTGCGCCCTGTCCATTAGATGTCTTTAGCGGAACGGGGGCGAGTAGAGCAGGCCGCCTTCGGTCCACTGCGCGTTCAAACCACGCGCCAGACCGATCGGGGTTGCTTCGCCGATGTTGACCGCAAAGATTTCACCATAGTTGCCACCGGCTTCGATAGCGCGCTTGGCCCATTCAGCGTCCAGGCCCAGCATTTCGCCCAGCGCACCTTCGGTGCCGAGGATACGGTTCACTTCGGGGTTGTTGGTGCCAGCCGACAGCTCACCGATATTGGCCGAGGTGATGCCCAGCTCTTCAGCCGAGATCAGCGCGTTCAGGGTCCAGCGAACGAGATCACCCCATTCGTTGTCGCCGTGGCGGACCAGCGGGCCCAGCGGCTCTTTCGAGATGATTTCGGGCAGCAGGACGTGAGCCGACGGATCTTCGAAGGTCGCACGTGTTGCAGCCAGGCCCGATGCGTCGGTGGTGTAGACGTCACAGGCGCCTGCCAGATACTGCTGCTGTGCTTCGGCGTTGGTTTCGATCGGAACCGGCTCGTAGCTGATGTTGTTGGAGCGGAAGAAATCCGCCAGGTTCAGCTCGGTCGTGGTGCCGGTCTGGATGCAGACGGTTGCGCCGTCCAGTTCCTTGGCCGAGGACACGCCCAGATCTTTGGGAACCATGAAGCCCTGACCGTCATAGTAGTTCACGCCCACGAATTCGAACTTCAGGTCGGCATCGCGCGAGAAGGTCCAAGTGGTGTTCCGGGCCAGCATATCGATCTCGCCGGAGGCGAGAGCGGTGAAGCGAGTTTTACCGGTGGTCGGCACGAACTCGACTGCGGTCGGGTCGTTCAGAACGGCTGCGGCCACGGCGCGGCAGACGTCCACGTCAAAGCCCTGCCATTCGCCGTTTGCGTCGGGTGCAGCAAAGCCAACCAGACCAGTGGACACGCCACAGTTCAGCTTGCCGCGCGCCTGCACGTCTTCCAGCGTGGACGCTGCTGCAGCACCAGCCGCCAGAGTGGCGACGGTCAGTGCGCCAAAGAATGCGGTATTTTTCATTTTTACCTCTTCCTGATGTGTCCACCCGTTTGCCGGGCGGATTTTTCGGCGCTCCCCGCGCCGAGATGAGTACCGAAGAAGGTTTCCCCCTCAGTGGGGGTGATGTTGGGCAAATTCCCGCCGATACGTCAAGGCTCTGAACAGCAATTCAATGGGGTTTTTGCGGGATTTTTGGGCGCTTGCCCGGATGCAGAGCAGTGCATCCGTTCAGTTTTGCCTGTGTTTAATCCAGAGCGTCCCAATGGCGCTTGGCATTGAGGAAATCTATTCGCTTTAAGGTAGATTGACGCGTCGCCTCTTCGTCTTCGCCCCATTTTTCTTCCTGCCAGGTCTCATCGATTCTCGACGCGTCCCAGATGGCATCAGCCGGACGCCAGTCGCGCGTGGCGGCCAGACCCAGCACCAAAGAACCGGTCAGGCTGACCAGATCGTGAAAAGCGGCCAGGCGGAAGGCGTCCATGGCGTGCACCTCAGCTGCCAGCGCAGCCAAAGCGGCGTCCTCCTGCGGGTCATGCATCAGCCCGGTCCGCGGGGCGAGCCGCGCGCCAAATGTCTCTGCCGCCCACTCCAGCGCGGGATCCCAGGCCGCCGCCTGCCGCGCGACAAGCGCCTCGGGGTAATCGGCGCGATAGCAGGTGAGATCGCTGTCGCCATAGGCGGCCAGCATCTCGGCCACTTCACGATGCTGCACGGTGACGCGGTCAATGGCGGCATTGGCCATGCGGGTGGCGGGCATGGTGTTGGGGTCCACGCTGCCCTCTTGCGCGCGCCATTCTGCGGCGATCAGATCAGCCAAGGCCTGCGTCGGCGCAACCAAAGGCGCTTTGGCCGGTGTTTTGACGCCGCGCCCGTCCAGTTCAATGACAAAGCCTGTATCTTTCGGGGTCACGGTGACCTCGGTCCAGAAACGTTTCATGGCCCAATCGCTCATGCCCGATCCTTCCAAATCTGATCCAGCGCCGCATCCAGCGCGTCGAAATTGTCGATGACGTGATCCGCCTGCAAGCGGTGCGGCGGGTGATAGCCCCAGCTGACCGCGATGCGTCCCACGCCGGCGGCGCGGGCCATGTCCATATCATAGCTCGTATCGCCGATCATCACAGTCTGCGCCGGGGTGACGCCCATCTCGTCCATAGCGGCCAGGATCATGGATGGGTTTGGCTTTGAGGGATGATCGTCCGCAACCTGTCGTGTCAGAAAATGCCGCGTCAGACCATGCGCGTCGATCACCGCCTCCAGCCCGCGTCGGGATTTTCCGGTCGCTACGCCCAACAGCTGTGTGTCCCTGGCGGCCAAACGGTCCAGTGCGGCACGGGCACCGGGATAAAGCGGCGCCTCTACCGCGGCGCCCCGCGCCACGCGGTTGCGGTGGTAGCTTTGCTTGTAGAGGGTCGAGAGTAAGGTGATCTCTGCCTCGGACGCGTCGGGGGCAAGCTGCGCCATGGCGCGCTCCAGCGACAGGCCCACAATATCCAGAACCTCGGCCCGGGGCGGGGTTGGGCGGTCTTGCGCGGCAAAGGCCTCCTGCATGGCGGCCAGGATCGAGCGCTGGCTGTCTACCAGTGTGCCATCGACATCGAACAGGATCAGGCGCAGGTCGGTCATAGAACTATCATCAGAGGGCAGCGCCCGCCCAAGGGGCGGGGTGGGCGCTGCCCGGGCCTCTGCGAGACCCGGGCAGGGCAATAATCAGATGGCTTGCTTTCACCGCAGATCCTCAAACGGATCATCGGCCGCGAAATCCTCGGCCCAGCCCAAGGTCTCGAAGGTCTCCGCCATATGGGACGGCAATGGGGCGGTCACGGTCAGCGGTTTGCGCGTTGTGGGATGTTCAATCGTCATGCTGCGCGCGTGCAGATGCAGCGATTTGGAGATGATCCCGCCCATCTGCGCGCCCCAGCCATCGCCCAGGTTTTCCTGACCGGAGCCGCCATATTTCCCGTCGCCCACGATCGGATGGCCGATCCCCGCCATATGGGCGCGCAACTGGTGCGTGCGGCCGGTGATGGGTTCCATCGCGACCCAGGCGGCGCGGGACGCCACACGATAGAGCGTGGCATATTGCGTGATCGCGCGTTTGGCCTCGGGGTGTTTGCCGATCTCTTGCGGATGGATGCAAAGCATCTTCTCCCCTTCGCCACGGGCCCCATGCCCCGGGGCCTTCATCAGCGCGAATTTGATCTCACCCAGATAGGGGGTCGGCACCCCGGCCACCACGGCCCAATAGATCTTGCGCGCAGCCCGGTGCCGGATCGCCGCCGTCATGGCCGAGGCCGCCGCCCGCGTCCGCGCCAAAAGCAGGACACCGGATGTGTCCTTGTCGAGCCGATGCACCAGCCGGGGCTTTTCGTCATAGCCAAAGCGCAGCGCCTCGGAGAGGCCATCGACATGACGCGTCTGTTTCGACCCGCCCTGCGTCGGGAGACCATGCGGCTTGTTCAGCGCAATCACATCATCGTCGCGATAGATCACGCAGGCGCGGATCATATCGGCATCCTTGTCGCTGACCGCAGGGCGCGGCGCGGGGGGCGGCAACTCGCCCGGCTCCGGCAGCGGCGGGATGCGCACGCTTTGACCGACCTCAAGACGGGTGGCAGGTTTCACACGGCCACCATCCACGCGTAGCTCGCCCTTGCGGCACATCTTTTCGACACGCCCCTGCCCGACATGCGGGAACTGGCGGCGCAGCCAGCGGTCAAGCCGTTGGTCGCCATCACCCTCGGCCACGGTCAGGATCTGGACACCGCTCATGTCATTATACTCCGCATCAGCCACAGCCCCGCAATCAGCCCGCAAATTGATCCGACAACCGATAGCCCCACATAGATCGCCGCCGCGCCATAGGCCCCTTTTTCCATCAGGTTCACCGCCTCAAGCGAGAAGGACGAGAACGTCGTGAACCCGCCCAGCACGCCCACCATCAGGAACGGCGCAAGATGGTTGAGCCCCCGCACCAGCAGCAGATGCACCAGAATTCCCATCAGAAACGAGCCCAGAATATTCGCGCTTAGAACGGCGATGGGAATCTCGCGCAAGCCAAAAAGGCGTACGATCCCGATCCCCAAAAGAAAGCGGGCCGACGCGCCAACCGCCCCACCGGCGGCGACCTGAAGTAGCGTGGTCATCATCCGCCCCCTGTCGCGCTATGGGAGCGGGGAGTCAAGCGTAGCGGACATCTGCACCCCGCCCCCATAAGGTCCGGGGGCGCAGATAGTCTCAAAATCGCCCGCGCGTCCGGCCCCATCGCGGAACCGTGCCGCGCCTTGCGTGCCTTCCAGACGGATCGCCTCCAACCCGTTGAGCCATGCCAGTTTCAACCCATCCCGCACCGACAGGCCCCGGCTTTCGATCATGGTCTTGCAATCAGCGCGCACGGGCTCTTGCGGGAAGCGTGCGATGTCGCGGGCCAATGCCTCTGCTGCGGCGCGGGCCTGCCCATGCGGCACGACGCGTTCTGCCAGACCGATCCGCTCACAGTCTTCGGCCGTGACCTGCCGCCCTGTCATCGCAATCTCACGCGCGCGGCCCTGCCCGACCAGTCGTGGCAGGCGCACCGCGCCGCCATCCATCAGCGGGATCCCCCAACGGCGGCAATAGACGCCCATATAGACGGTTTCAGCCATCACGCGGATGTCACATCAGAGCGCCAGCTCGACCCCGCCGGGCACAGCGGCGCCTTCAATGGCACCGATTACCGGCTTGCTCAGCTCTTTCCGCGACGAACCAAGCGCGCCCGGTCCAACCGGGGCGGCACCGACGCCAAAACCATGGTCGCGAAAATACGCCTCCCGCAGGTCAGGATCGGTCAATGTCGCGGCCCGTTTCAGGTGCCAGCCCGCGCAGAACCCGCCACCCGCGCCCCAGACCACGGCCACTTTGGTGTTGCTGTTTTCAAATTCGCTAAATGCCGCGACCAAAGCCTGCGCGGCCTCACGGTCCACGCCATTGCGTGCCTCGGGTCGGTTGTGGATGATGGTCTACACATCGTCGGTCTTGTCGATATCCACGGCCATCATGATCGCATCCTCCGTCACTCAGATGGCTGCAATCATCAGAACCAAGATTGCGCACCCCATGCGCAAGACAAGACGTCAGCAGCGGGTTTTACCCTGCGTCATCCTGCCTTTGGCTGCGCAGCTTGGCGAACCAGTCCACACGCTTTTTCAATTCGCGTTCGAACCCGCGTTCTACCGGCTGATAGAGAACCGGGCGCGGAACGGCATCGGGGAAGTAATTCTGCCCCGAAAACCCATCTTCGGCGTCATGATCGTAATCATAGCCCTCGCCATAGCCCTGCTCTTTCATCAGGCGGGTGGGCGCGTTGAGGATATGTTTGGGAGGCGGCTTTGATCCGGTCTCCTTCGCCAAACGCATGGCAGATTTATAGCCGACATAGCCCGCGTTTGATTTCGGCGCGAGCGCCAGATAAATCACCGCCTGTGCCAATGCCAGCTCTCCTTCCGGGGAGCCAAGCCGTTCATACATATCCCAGGCCTGCAGGCAGATGCCCTGCGCCTGCGGGTCGGCCAACCCAATGTCTTCCACCGCCATGCGTGCGATGCGCCGGGCAAGATAGCGCGGATCTTCCCCGCCTGCGAGCATCCGGGCCAACCAATACAGAGCGGCGTCCGGGTCCGACCCGCGCACCGATTTGTGCAAGGCCGAGATCAGGTTGTAATGCTCATCCCCGGTCTTGTCGTATTTTGTCGCCCGACGCGACAGGCGCTGGCCCAAGGCCTCCCGGCTGAGTGGCGCGTCCAAATCCCAGGCCGCGACCTGCTCGATCAGGTTCAGCAGGCTGCGCCCATCGCCATCGGCCATTTCATGCAGCGCGTCGCGAGCCGATACGTCCAGCGGCAAAGCTCGGCCAAGCTCTTTTTCGGCCCGCTGGGTGAGCAATTCCAGATCTTTGGGGGACAGCCGTTCCAACACCAGAACCTGCGCGCGACTGAGAAGCGCGGCGTTCAATTCGAAGCTGGGGTTTTCGGTTGTGGCACCCACCAGAAGGATGGTGCCATCTTCCATATGCGGCAGGAACCCATCCTGCTGCGCCTTGTTGAAGCGGTGGATCTCATCGACGAACAGCAGGGTTCCCTGCCCGTTCTGGCGGCGGATTTTGGCGGCTTCGAACACTTTGCGCAGCTCTGGCACGCCGGTGAAAATCGCGCTGATCTGTACAAAATGCAGATCGCTTTGATCCGCCAGAAGCCGCGCGATGGTGGTTTTGCCCACGCCGGGCGGCCCCCAAAACATCAGCGACGTCAAAGACCCCGCCGCAAGCATCGCCCCCAAAGGTGCGTCCGGGCCCAGCACTTGCGCCTGTCCGATCACCTCATCCAGCGTCCTTGGCCGCAACCTGTCCGCCAGCGGGCGCATCCGCGGCTCTGGCATGTCGCGCGACGCGGCGCCGGTGTCGAACAGATCAGCCATCAGAGCCTGAAGCGGATATCGAATTGCCGTCCCTGACGGATCACATCCAACTGCACATTCACGCCGGGATTGACCAGTTCCACGGCCACCTCATCGGCCGATCTGACTTCGGCCCCGTTAATGCGCAGGATCACGTCGCCCTGGCGCAAGCCCGCACGCGTGCCGAAATTGCCCGGATCAACCACCAAGGCCCCATCCGCGCCCAACGGCAGGCCCCATTCCACGATCACCGCCGGATTGACGCGTGCGATGGTCAAACCCGGCAGCGCGGTGCGATCGGTCAGGGTCTTTTGATCTGCTGGCGGATCATTGGGCGGGGCGATCAGGTTCACCCCCGCATCGCGCATCGCACCGTCGCGCAGATACCGGATTTCAGCGGTCTTGCCGATGCCCACAGTGGACATGCGAAAGATCATCTCGGACGGCGAATTCACATCCTGTCCATCTACCTCGGTGATCACATCACCGACCAGAAGTCCGGAAATGGCAAAGGGGCTGCGATGGTGCAGATCGGTAATGACCATGCCATAGGGGCGCGCCATGTTGAGCGTTTCCGCCAGAGATTGATCAACCGGCTGACCCGCCATGCCCGCCCAGGGCCGCAGGAACATGGCTTGTCCGCGCCGCGCCTGGCTGACAAATTCAGAGACAAGGTTGGCCGGGATGGCAAAGCCGATGCCGTTTGACCCGCCCGATTGCGATAGGATGGCGGTGTTGATCCCGATCAGATCACCATTCACGTCAATCAGCGCGCCGCCCGAATTGCCCGGGTTGATCGCCGCATCGGTCTGCAGGAAATAGCCGCGCGCATTGCCAGTCAACGCGCCCGAGCGCGCAAGACCCGACACGATCCCACTGGTGACCGTCTGGCCCACCCCGAACGGGTTGCCAATGGCCAGAACCAGCTCTCCGACCTCGACGCTGTCGCTGTCGCGCAGTTCAAGATGCGGCAGGCCTTCGGCGGCATCCAGCTGCAAAATCGCCAGATCGCTGTCCTGATCGGCCAGCAGCACACGCGCCTGATATTCCCGCCGATCGCTCAGCACGACCCGGATTTCGGTGGCCATGCCTACGACGTGGTAATTCGACACAACGATACCGTCCGGCGACAGGATCACGCCCGAGCCCAGTGAGTTCTGGACCGATGGGCGCTGCACGCCAAGACCGTTGAAAAAATCCGAAAAGAACGGGTCGCTGGCAAAGGCGCTGACCTGCGTTTCACGCACGACCTTGGCATAGATGTTCACAACCGCAGGCGCCGCATCCCGCACCAGCGGCGCAAATCCCAGCGATATTTCGGATCGCGTTTGCGGCACGCGCGTCTGCGCCACAACAGGACAGGCCAGGGAGGCTGCAAGCACGAGCGCAAGACAGGCTGAGATCAGACGAGGCATGGCAGCTCCGCAGTTTGAGATGTCGACAGATATGCGGAGCAGACAGCCTGATTGCAAGCCGCAGAAAGCCCGTCATTTCGCTGGGCTGCCAATTGACCAAAAAAGTCGGGCTTCCCATATATCTGGTATGAGTATGACAGCTTTCTCAACCGCGATCGAGTCGGCCCAGCCGGATGACCTGCACCGGATCGAAGCTTGTATGTGCGCCGCGTATGCGCCGTGGCGGGATAGTATCCCCGGATTGCCGGACGTGACATCAGGCCTGTCTGACGATCTGGCGCAGCATACGGTTCTTGTCGTCCGGCAGAACGAGGACGTGGCAGGCGTCGCTGTTTTGTCCTTGGCCGGCCCGACCGCGATCCTGAAAAACTTGGCCGTGGACCCGGGCGCACAGGGTGGCGGCTTGGGCAAGAAACTGGTCGAGGCCTGCCTTGCCGTCGCGCGCGAGGCGGGACATGCTCGTCTGCATCTGTCCACCCATGCCGAGATGCACCGGACGCAACTCTTTTACGCCCTTTTGGGTTTTGCCGAGATCAAACGCGACGGGCACCGGGTCGTGATGTCAAAAACACTGTAAATGAACTTGGCGGCGCGGGCGCGAGAGGAGAACATTGTCTGGCGAAGGGAAGAGTGAAAATCGGGCGACAGGTCACTCACAAACCTGCCGCTCTTTCACGAAAATCACGTGCTAAACTAATCGGTCCGCACGCTGCATCGCCTTTCAACGACACATTGCCTTGGGCCGAATGAAATTCTAGCAGAGCAGCTGGTGACATTTTGGACTGCGAGGTGGCAGGTTCTGCCACTTTGGAGAGTCACCTGGGTCGAGAAGAGCAACGAAAGGGCATGCAGGCCATCCATGATGCCGAAGATATGCAGCAAATCGCATGGCGGAACAAAAAGGTCAGTTTGCTGTCCGAAATCGGCATAGACTCTTTGGATTAGTTGATACTCACCACATTGATGCTCGAAGATCGGAACATTGCCGAAACGTCCCTCATGGACTCGATGAATGAGCCCGGAGCCACCAGTCGATCAAGGGTGGCTGATTTGGTCACCCTCTGTCTTTTTGCGCGGGGCAAAGATGGTAAGGGGGTCGAATTGACATGGATTGGCCGGGTTGTCTTTGCCGGGATCTTTGAAGAACAGAATTATCCTCATAGAAACAACACTTTAATCTAAGTCTCTATCTAGTGCCCTGTTGGATTTATCCCAAAAGAGCCAAAGAAATCGCCCGTTCAGGATACCTGAAAACAGGCTTCATCCAGATCTACGCGCGTGAAACCTGTTCTGCATGATAGGCGATTGTGCGCCGCGCCAACGTCGAACGCGCGACCCCGTAGACGACCATGTCGAAGAACAATCAGGGCCCTTTACTGAGGCTTTCTGGCATGTCTCAAACGACAAAACGCTCAATCCTGCACAAAAAACCCCCGCCCGAAGGCAGGGGTCAGACAGCCTTAGCCATGTCCGGACGACTTATTCGTCCTCAGCGGCTTCCTCTGCGGCCACGCGTGCCTTGTCGGCGGCGCCTTTGGCATCGATGTCACGATCAACGAATTCGATGATCGCCATCGGCGCCATGTCACCATAGCGGAAGCCAGCTTTCAGAACGCGCACGTAACCGCCCTGGCGGTCCTTGTAGCGCGGGCCAAGCACGTCAAACAGCTTTGCAACGTCCTTGTCTTCTTTCAGCTTGGCGGCCGCCTGACGGCGGGCGTGCAGATCCCCACGCTTGGCCAGGGTGATCAGCTTTTCCACGATGGGACGCAGTTCCTTGGCCTTGGGCAGGGTGGTTTTGATCTGTTCATGCTCGATGAGCGAGCCAGCCATGTTCGAAAACAGGGCTTTGCGGTGCTCATGCGTGCGGTTGAGGCGGCGATAGCCACGTGCGTGACGCATTGTTTTTCTCCAGGTTCACGTTTTGCTTTGTCCGGCGGGCGATCACCTGTCGCCCGCTCACCTTGGGGTCCTACGACCCGAGCAGTCCCCGGCAGACCCGGGCATTTTCATCTGGGCGCGCAGCTAAACCGCGCGCCCGGAATTTGCAAGTCAGAAGTTGTCTTCGAACTTCTTGGCCAGATCTTCGATGTTTTCTGGCGGCCAGTCTTCGACGTCCATGCCCAAATGCAGGCCCATGCCCGAGAGCACTTCTTTGATCTCGTTCAGCGACTTGCGGCCAAAGTTCGGCGTGCGCAGCATTTCGGCTTCGGTCTTCTGGATCAGATCGCCGATATAGACGATATTGTCGTTCTTCAGGCAGTTGGCCGAGCGCACGGAGAGTTCCAGCTCGTCGACTTTCTTCAGAAGCAGCGGGTTGAATTCCAGCCCGTCATCATCGTCCTGACGGCCAGCCGATTCCGGTTCGTCAAAGTTGACGAAGATCGACAGTTGGTCCTGCAGGATGCGCGCGGCAAAAGCCACGGCATCTTCTGGCGTGATGGACCCGTCTGTTTCGATTTTCATCGACAGCTTGTCATAGTCCAAAACCTGACCTTCGCGGGTCGGCTGCACGTCATAAGCGACCTTTTTGACCGGCGAATAGATGGCGTCGATCGGAATCAGGCCAATGGGCGCATCTTCGGGCTTGTTCTTGTCAGCCGAGACATAGCCTTTGCCGGTATTCACGGTCAGTTCCATGAACAGCTCGGCGCCGTCGTCGAGGTGACAGATCACATGCTCGCGGTTGAGAACCTCAACGCCTGCACGCTCGGAAATGTCCGCCGCGGTCACAACCGCAGGGCCTTTTGCCGAGATCGACACACGCTTGGGGCCTTCGCTGTCGAGACGCAGCGACACACCTTTGAGGTTCAAAATGATGTCGGTGACATCTTCACGCACGCCGGCAACCGACGAAAACTCGTGCAGAACGTTATCGATCTGCACCGAGGTGATGGCCGAGCCTTGCAGCGACGACATCAGGATGCGGCGCAGCGCGTTGCCCAGCGTCAGGCCAAAGCCACGCTCAAGAGGTTCGGCGACAACCGACGCCTGACGCGCGGGATCGTTGCCGGGTTTTATGTCAAGCTGCGTGGGCTTGATCAATTCCTGCCAGTTCTTATGGATCATGTAAGACCTCCATTCTTGCCTGCCCCGCATGACCGGTCGGCACAGGCGCCCGAGGGATCATCAAAACGGCAAGCGGGGACCATGCGGATGCATGGCCCCAGCCTGAAAATTCAATCGATCAGACGCGACGACGCTTGGGCGGGCGGCAGCCGTTATGCGCGATCGGTGTCACGTCGCGGATCGACGTGATGTTGAAGCCCACAGCCGCCAGCGCGCGCAGCGCGGATTCACGGCCCGAACCGGGGCCCTGAACTTCGACTTCGAGGGTCTTCACACCATGTTCCTGCGCTTTGCGGCCCGCATCTTCTGCAGCCATCTGAGCGGCGTAAGGCGTCGACTTGCGCGAGCCTTTGAAGCCCATCGTGCCAGCGGACGACCACGAGATCGCATTGCCCTGCACATCCGAGATCAGGATCTTGGTGTTGTTGAAGGTGGAGTTCACATGCGCCACACCGGAGGCGATGTTCTTGGAGACCTTTTTCTTGCCTCCGCGACGGGTATCACGTGCCATGGATGCGCCTCCTTATTTCTTCTTGCCGGCGATGGGCTTTGCGGGGCCCTTGCGCGTGCGTGCGTTGGTGTGGGTGCGCTGGCCGCGAACGGGCAGGTTGCGACGGTGGCGCAGGCCACGGTAGCAGCCCAGGTCCATCAGGCGCTTGATGTTCATCTGCACTTCACGGCGCAGGTCGCCTTCGACGGTGTAGTTTTCGTCGATATGCTCGCGGATCTTCAGGACTTCGGCGTCCGAAAGCTCGTTCACGCGGCGGGTGGCGTCGATGCCCACGGCTTCGCAGATGGCTTTGGCAGAGGTGTTCCCAATGCCGGTGATATAGGTCAGGGCGATCGGAACCCGCTTTGCGGTCGGGATGTTCACGCCGGCAATACGTGCCACGGTGGTTCTTCCTTTTTGTTGCGGTTCCGTAACGCCGGAACCTTTTTTCACAACATCGGGGCGCTGTGCGACCCGACATCCATGAGGTAATCAAGAAAATCGCGGAGGGCGGTGATTCCCTCCGCGAGCAATCCTGTCTCTTGCGAGATGCAGCTAATTAGGGGCTGAACCCCAAACGGTCAAGAGCGAAAACGCCCTGTCAACCGGTTTCAGCAGCGCAGGGCCAGATTGCCCTTATCCATCCTTGCGGATCACCTCGTTTTTCGGGTCATAGGGGCTGTCTTCGACGATCTCGGCATCCCAGAGTTTGGTCTGCATCCGCACCTTCAGTTTGGTGCCCGGCACGGCCAGATCGGGGCGGACATAGCCCATGCCGATGGATTTTCCGAACACGACCGAATACCCGCCCGAGGTCAGGCGCCCCACCTTGGTGTCCCCGTCATACAGTGCCTCGCGCCCCCAGGGGTCTGCGTCGTCTGGGCCATTGATCAGCAAGGTCACGCATTTTGATCGGATGCCGGTCTCTTCCAGCTTGGCCTTGCCAAAGAAATCCTTGGACAGATCGATAAAGCGCGGCAGGTCGGCCTCAAGTGGGGTCGCGTCGCGGCCCAACTCGGTGCCAAAGGCGCGATAGGATTTCTCCTGCCGCAACCAGTTCTGCGCCCGTGCGCCGACCAGCTTCATGCCGTGCTTCTCCCCGGCAGCCATCAGCTGATCCCACAGATAGGTCTGCATTTCGATCGGATGATGCAGCTCCCAGCCCAACTCTCCGGTATAAGCCACGCGGATCGCATTCACAGGGCACATGCCCAGTTCGATCTGCCGTGCCGAGAGCCATGGGAAGCGTTTGTTGGACAGAACGGTGTCGGGGTCTTCATCCTTGATGATCTCACGCAGCACGTCGCGCGATTTCGGCCCGGCAATGGCAAAGACGCCCCATTGCGTGGTGACATCCATTGCCCAGACATAGTCGCCCCCTGCGGCCATGAAATCTTCGATCGCCTTACGCAGGTAATCGCTGTCATAGGCCTGCCATGCGCCCGCGGAGACAAGGTAATAGTCATTCTCGCCATTGCGGACGATAGTGTATTCGGTGCGCGTGGTGCCGTGTGAGGTCAGCGCATAAGTCAGGTTGATGCGGCCCACCTTTGGCAGCTTGTTGCAGGTGAACTGGTCCAGAAACGCCGTGGCACCCGGCCCGCGGACGATATGCTTGGTAAAGGCCGTCGCGTCGATCAGACCGACGCCTTCGCGGATGGCCTTGGCCTCATCCACCGCATATTGCCACCATCCGCCCCGGCGGAAGCTGCGTGCGTCATGGTCGAAGCTGTCGGGCGCATCAAGCGGGCCATAGTAATTCGGCCGTTCCCACCCGTTGACCTGCCCGAATTGCGCGCCTTTGGCCTTTTGCCGGTCATAGGCGGGCGCGGTGCGCAGGGGGCGGCAGGCTTCACGCTCTTCATCCGGGTGGTGCAGGATATAGACGTGTTCGTAGCATTCCTCATTCTTGCGCGCGGCATATTCGGTGGTCATCCAGCGGCCATAGCGTTTGGGGTCGAGGCTGGCCATGTCGATCTCTGCCTCGCCCTCGACCATCATCTGCGCGAGGTAGTAACCGGTGCCGCCCGCGGCGGTGATGCCAAAGCTGAAGCCTTCGGCCAGCCACATATTGCGCAGCCCCGGCGCCGGGCCAACCAGCGGGTTGCCATCGGGCGTATAGCAGATCGGGCCGTTATAATCGTCTTTCAGCCCTACCGTTTCCGAGGACGGAATGCGGTGGATCATCGACATGTATTCCTCTTCGATCCGTTCGAGATCGAGCGGGAACAGGTCCGCACGGAAACTGTCAGGGACCGAGTATTCGAAACAGGCGGGCGCGTTACGCTCATAAGGGCCGAGGATCCAACCACCGCGTTCTTCGCGGACATACCATTTGGCATCGGCATCGCGCAGCACGGGGTGTTCGGGGTTCGACTTGCGCCAGTCGACCAGTGCCGGGTCAGGTTCGGTAACGATATACTGATGCTCAACCGGGATCGCAGGGATCTTGATGCCCAGCTGGCGCGCTGTGCGTTGGGCGTGGTTGCCCGTGGCGGTCACGACATGCTCGGCATGAATGACGATCTGCTCGTCCGAGGCGATGAGATTGCCGCCTTTTTCGACCATCTTCGTGCAAGTCACATCCCAATGATCGCCCGTCCAGGCATAGCCATCGACTTGCCATTTCCGTTCGATCATCACGCCGCGCTGGCGCGCGCCCTTGGCCATGGCCTGGGTCACATCGGCGGGATTGATGTAACCATCAGTCGGGTGATAGATCGCGCCCTTCAGATCTTCGGTGCGCACCAGCGGCCAGCGCTCCTTGATCTGATCCGGGGTCATCCATTCGAACGGCACGCCCACGGTTTCGGCGGTCGAGGCATAAAGCATGTATTCATCCATGCGATCCTGTGTCTGCGCCATGCGCAGATTGCCCACCACATAAAACCCGGCGTTCAGCCCGGTTTCTTCTTCAAGCGTTTTGTAGAACTTGACCGAATAGTCATGAATATGCGTCGTCGCATAGGACATGTTGAACAAGGGCAACAAGCCCGCCGCGTGCCAGGTGGAACCCGAGGTCAGCTCATCACGTTCCAGCAGCATGACATCCTCCCAGCCCGCGCGCGCCAGATGATAGGCGATCGAGGTGCCGACAGCTCCGCCGCCAACGACCAGCGCTTTGACATGGGTTTTCATGGGAGTCCCTCCGGGCAAATTTCCGATGTGCCCGCAGCTTATGCCCGAAGACAAGCCGCATCGAAGGGTCCATCCGACGCAATGCCGTCAAAAACCGACCCAAGGCCCGGTTCATGTCGTCCGAAGGAGGTGGGTCAATCTAGTTTCGCGCCGCCGCCTGCGCCGCCGCAGGGCGCACGAAGCCTGTCATGCCCGCCCAGAAACTTTGAACGCGATCCAGCGGACTATCGGCTGGGCGGACATGGCGCACCGGCACGGTTCTGGACCCGCCCGANGTCACAATACCAGACACTGCGCCGCCACGGGACACGGCAGGCGCATAGAATGCGCGTGGTATCAGGCTCATTTGGGAAAAAAACGGATCGCGNCGTTGCGATGCATAGTCNAACACAACACACAAAGCCGCAGCGGCAAAGATATACGCAACAACACGCAAGGCGCGCCCCATTTTACCCACACCGTGGCCTAATATAGGCGCAATTGTGGCAAAATTGTGGCAAATTTTACTTAAGCACAATCAACCTGAAGGTGAAATTCAATTATTTCAAATCATTAACAGCCTTACGGGGCAACAAATTTCAGCCTTATTTGGAGCCGAAGTAGGACAAACCACCGCCCTGACCACCCGAATAGGCAGTCGCAGCTTTGCTTTTGCGCGCTGGGATAGACCGGAAGCCACCGCTTGGTGGCGTGTTGAAATACGTGCCTTTTGTCGGCCCCACCCGTCCCGAGACCACTTGCCCGCTTTTCAAAAGCTCCGGATCCAAGATCGATCGACGGTTCGTGGCAAACTCCACAAGCGCGGCCAGCAAACCGGCGCTGCATATGATCACAACGAACCTAATCACCGTCTGTCCACGCCTCCTTCACCGCAGCTAAGAAGCCTTATTTGTGTCAAATTTAAGGCAAATGGGTCATTTGCGCATCAAACGGGTAGTTTGCGGCAAAATCCCTAGGGCAACTCACGCAAAGCGTGTATGGGGTCAGGGCAGGATCTTGCCGGGGTTCA
>JABSSB010000120.1 GCA_013214715.1 Paracoccaceae bacterium
TCAATGCCCGACTTGGCACTCGTACTCATGCCCCTGAAATTCAGTGATTTAGCCGAGGAAGGCGCAGGCTTTTGCGTGAAGCAAGTCACGTCTTGCCACAGGCGGGTCACAGCATGGGGCTTAGCCGCGCAGTCAGATCTTTAAGGTCCTGCCGCAGATCTGGCGAAATCTCTGCCGGACGTGGAGCATCGCGCAGGGTGGTGAACCAATGTTCGGGCGGCGTGCGTCCTGCGCGGCGGGACCAACTGAGCTGGCGCAAAATCTGCTCTGCTGCCGGTGGCAGGTGGTCGGGGATGTCTTGGTTCGAAAGCGTGGCCCAGACGCCACTCCATAGGCGGGCCACTGACCAAGGGTTGTAGCCGCCCCCACCAAGAACCAGCAGGCGGGGTGTCATCTGTTTCAGGGCTGCCGCAACGGACCAATGCGACCGGTTCGACAGATCCAGCCGGGACAGGGGGTCTTCGGTTACCGCATCTGCGCCGCATTGCAGAATCACGGCCTCGGGCCGCGCCGCCTGCACCACGGGCAGGATCAGTGTGTCGCGGATCAGGGCAAAGCCATCATCGCCCAAGCCACGGGCAACGGGCAGGTTGAACACATTGCCAATCCCGCGATCCGTCAATGCCCCGGTAAAAGGCCAGCGCCGCGCCTCATGCACCGATACCATCGTGACCCGCGCATCATCGGCGAACCCGGCCTCGACCCCGTCGCCGTGATGGGCGTCGATATCTACATAAACGATGCGCGTCAGCCCCTGCGCCAGAAAGGCCGTGATCGCCAGTGCTGCATCGTTAAGATAGCAAAACCCTGCCGCGCGATCTGGCATGCCGTGATGCGTGCCGCCACCGGGGTTGTGGACCACACCGCCATGCACCAGCAAATCCGTCGCCAGCAAACTACCTCCGGCGGCCGTGGCGGGGCGGCGATACATCTCGGCAAAGACGGGGTTTGAAAGCGTGCCAAGTCCATGGCGGGTGCGAGTGTCATCGCTGACGGCTTGATCGGTTTCGGCCTGTTGTAATGCCTTTATGTAGTCAGGTGTATGAAACGCCCTGAGAGCGGCGGGTTTCGCGCGGGGGCTGGTGCGGTAGCGATCCGGAGACAGCCACCCCAAGGCGCGGCATAGGTCAATAACCGTCGACACGCGCGGGATCGCCAGCGGATGCTGCGCCCCATAGGTCGAACCTCGGTAAATCTCAGACCCTATGAACAGGCTCATTCACGCCGCTCATCATCCAGATTGCCGTCTTTGGATAGAAGNATTGCCAGCGGGCGAAGAGACTTGATCTGCGAAAAGATGATCAGCAGGCAGACCGTCANTGGCACGGACAGGAACGCGCCGATAATGCCCCAGACGGCGCTCCAGAAGGTCAGCGCCAGAATGACCACCAGCGTCGATAGGTTGAGCGACCGACCCATCATGGCCGGGTCCATCAGATTGCCGATCAGGAACTGGATCGTGCCGCAGCCAAAGACAATGAACAGGAAGGGCCCCAGCGTTTCGAATTGCAACAAAGCAAAGGCCGCGGGAAAGATCACCGCGATGATCGATCCGATCGATGGGATGAAGTTCAGTGCAAAGGTAATCACGGCCCATGTTTCGGGGAATTCGATACCGATCAGGCGAAATAGTAGATAGCTCACCATCCCGGTCAAAAAGCTAACAAAGGTCTTGACCGAGACATAGCGCTGAAGGCTGATCGATATCGCAGTCAAGGCGGTGTTGACCTCGCGCGCCATATCTTCGCTGGCGGCAGCAAGAACGATTTTGTGCGACATGGCGCGGCGTTCGGCCATCATGAAAAACACATAGAGGCAGATGAGCAGAAA
>JABSSB010000121.1 GCA_013214715.1 Paracoccaceae bacterium
GCAATTCGGCGTTGGATTAATCTGGTTTGCGTTGTTCTTCTGGTTTTGGATATCAGGGCTGCGTGAAGCAGGAGCAGAGCCCGCATGATGCCCAATATCAAAGATCTGGTGATCCTCACCATCACTGACCCGGCCCGCGCCGCGCGTGATATCCTGTCGATGAATATTCCCAGCGAAGCCGGTTGGACCGCTTTGCTGGCCGTGTCAGCTTTTAACGCCTTCATCTTTGGTCTGGGGGATCTGCTGACGCCCGAACCGCCCGATGGGATGGTTCTGTTCACGCTGACGCCTATGGCGTTTTTCGGGCTGCTGGTGCCTGCGCTCGCCATGCTGGTTTATGCGATGTATTGGGCGGGCCGGGGGCTGGGCGGCACGGGCAGCCTGCCTGAGATTCTGACCCTGATGACATGGCTGCAATTCGTAAACGCGCTGGTGCGTATCGCGGCTGTGGTGATGCAGCTGATCATTCCGGTCTTTGCCGCGCTGCTGGTCTTTGTGGCGATGGTCTGGGGTCTTTGGATCACCGCGAATTTTGTCGATCAGGGGCACCGTCTGAATTCGCCCTTGAAAGCCTTTGGGGTGATGCTGGCCGCGGGCCTTGGCATTGTGCTGGCTTTGTCCTTCCTTATCACCCTGTTTGTCGGACCTTCGGTCGGAGTGTGATCCATGTATGATGTGAATGAAATCCGCGCTGATTTCCCGATCCTGTCGCGCAAGGTCAACGGTCAGCCGCTGACTTATCTCGACAATGGCGCCTCGGCGCAGAAACCGCAGGTGGTGATCGATGCCGTCACCCGCGCCTATGCCGAAGAATACGCCAATGTGCATCGCGGGCTGCATTACCTGTCGAACCTCGCCACCGAGAAATATGAGGGCGTGCGCGGCATCATCGCGCGGTTTTTGGGCGTCAGTGATGAAGAACAGATTGTCCTGAACTCCGGCACGACCGAAGGCATCAACCTGATCGCCTATGGCTGGGCGATGCCACGGTTTGAGGCCGGGGATGAGGTGATCCTGTCGGTCATGGAACATCACGCCAATATCGTGCCATGGCATTTCCTGCGCGAACGGCAGGGGGCGGTTCTGAAATGGGTCGATGTGGATAGCACCGGCGCGCTGGACCCGCAGGCGGTGATCGACGCGATTACGCCGCGCACAAAGCTTATCGCGCTGACGCATATGTCCAATGTTCTGGGCACGAAGGTCGATGTGAAAACCATTTGCGAGGCCGCCCGCGCCAAAGGCGTGCCTGTTCTGGTGGATGGCTCTCAGGCGGCGGTGCACATGCCCGTCAATGTCGAAGAGTTGGGGTGTGATTTCTATGCGATCACCGGGCACAAGCTGTATGGTCCGTCAGGCTCGGGCGCGATCTTCATCCACAAGGACCGCATGGATGAAATGCAGCCCTTTATCGGCGGCGGCGACATGATCCGCGAGGTCACCAAGGACGAGGTGATCTATAACGATCCGCCCATGAAGTTCGAAGCCGGCACACCCGGCATCGTGCAGACCATCGGGCTGGGTGTGGCGCTGGACTATATGATGGGGATCGGGATGCCTGCGATTGCCGCGCATGAAGACGCGCTGCGCGATTACGCCCGCATGAAGCTGGATGGCCTGAACTGGCTGCAGGTGCAGGGGACGACGCCTGACAAGGGGGCGATCTTCTCGTTCACGCTGGACGGCGCGGCCCATGCGCATGACATTTCGACTATTCTGGACAAGAAAGGCGTTGCCGTGCGCGCGGGCCAGCATTGCACTGGCCCGCTGATGGAGTATCTGGGGCTGGGCGCCACCTGCCGGGCGTCCTTCGGGATGTATAACACTACAGAAGAGGTCGACCGGCTTGTCGAGGCGCTTGAACTGGCGCATGAGCTTTTTGCCTGACATCAAAAACCGCCGCGCGCTCTGTTTTTCCGATTGCGATAGGGCAGGTGCGCGGCTAAAAGCGCTTGGCACGCACCTGTAGCTCAGCTGGATAGAGCGCTGCCCTCCGAAGGCAGAGGCCAGAGGTTCGAATCCTCTCAGGTGCGCCACAAAATCAATGACTTACGGGTAAATTCCTCGCCTTACCTCGGCGCTCGCCCCAAAATCCGCCCCAGATTGGGCGTCTTGACAGGGTTATCTATCGCCGCAACCGCCGATTCTTGGAACATGGGCGAGTGATGCCAATAGACCCGTTCAATCGTGTCTGTGCTGGTCGAGAAGAACGCGGCGGCGTCCTCGATCCGCGCGCCGTTTTGAATCGCCCATGTGATAGCC
>JABSSB010000122.1 GCA_013214715.1 Paracoccaceae bacterium
TGGCTTGCCTTGGTGGAGCTATCTGATTGCTTTGGCGGTATTTCTTGCGGGCTTGGTTTCTTTTTCCGTCGATAGCGAACCGGACAATTCGGGATACGATAAAAGAGCCGATGACAGTCGAGGGCATGGCGCAAGCCAAGGCGGCTCAGGCGGTGGCGATTGCTGAGAACATCTTCGTTACCAAGCGATCTGCGTTGTCGAACCAAAACTCACTTTGGTAGCTGAGTTTCAGTCTTTCGAACAGACTGATCCATTGTCGGCGCCCAAGGGGCCGGCAGGGACGCGTGCCATGCGCCCCCGCCAAAAAATCTCAGCCGTTGGCTTCGCGGATTTTGTCGGCTGCGTCTTTGTCATAGGTGACGCCATTGTCGTCAAAAAGAGTGTCGAGCTCGCCCGACAGGGTCATTTCTGTGATGATGTCGCAGCCGCCGACGAATTCGCCTTTGACGTAAAGCTGCGGAATGGTGGGCCAGTCGGAATAATCCTTGATGCCCTGGCGGATATCTTCATCGGCCAGCACGTTCACATCGGCATAATCCACGCCCATGTAATTCAGCACGCCCGCCACGCGGGAAGAAAACCCGCATTGCGGCATGGATTTGGTGCCTTTCATGAACAGCACCACATCGGTGGATTTGACCTGTTCGTCGATTTTGGTTTTTGCGTCGCTCATCGGGGTAATCCTTTGGCTTTTGGTTCGGGGCCGCTCAGGGTTTGCGGCGGTGTCGTTCGGTCAGGCTGGCATGCCTTTGGTTTTCTTTCTCGACCCTGCGGACAAGGTCCATGTCGATCTCTTCCATGCCCAGCGGTGTTGTGTCGTCGGGGTCTTCCGGGCGGTTGGCGCTGATATTTCTGTGCCGGTTGCGTTTGAGATAAGCCTCAACGCTGATGGCCACAAGAAGCAAGCCCAGTAGGATGATCACGATCGTTCCAAGATCCATCGGGTGAGCCCGCCTGTCAGTCCTGTTCCGCCTGTTTTTTCTGCCTTTCGGCCTCTTTCTTCATNTAGGGGCGCAGCGCCCCCCATGTGATCAGCGCNACAAGGCCGATGCCCGCAAACATGGGCCAACCTTCGGTCAGCCACATCATTCGGGCACCTTGGTGGTCAGCGCCAGCGCGTGCAATTCGCCGTGGCTGCCATCCATTTTGCCCTTCAGTGCGGTATAGACCGCCCGCTGCTGCTGCACGCGGTTCTTGCCGCGAAAGCTTTCGTCGATCACCTCGGCGGCATAGTGATTTCCGTCGCCCGCCAGATCGGTGATGGTGATCTTGGCCTCGGGGAAGGTTTCGCGGATCAGGGTTTCGATTTCATGGGCCTGCATGGCCATGGCTATCTCCTCGCAATTTGATCAAGATTTAGGCCGTCGCGGCGGCGGCGGCAAGATGTGGCGAGGACGGCCCGGCAGAAAGCCGGGCCGTTAAGGTCAATTCGCAGATACCCAGCGCAGAATGAAGAAATTGTCCGGGCGTTGCACCAGATCAATATTGGCACGCACGCCCCAGACAAGCGGCTGCACGTATAGCGGCACCTAGGCCTTGTCTTCGGCCAGAATCGTCCGGCTTTCATCCCGCATCATCTGGCGTTTGCCATCATCAATCTCGGATTGGATCATCGGCAGCATCTCGTCCACGCGGGCGTTCGAGTAACCACCAAAATTCCAGCTGCCAAGCTTGCGCTTGGTATCGGGCGTATGGGTGAGGAAGCGGATGGGATATTCTGCGTCGAACGTGCCCGGCGACCAGCCCAGCAGATACATATCGACATTGTCGTCGCGCAGTTCGGGCCAGTAATTGCGCACCGGCCTGGCATCGAGTTCTGCCCCGTTCCCGATCTGGGCGAGCATGCCCACCACGGCCTGACAGAC
>JABSSB010000123.1 GCA_013214715.1 Paracoccaceae bacterium
GGCATTCAAGTCATTATGGATAACCGTTCGCGCAGACATTGTTTCAAAAGGACCCTCCTGAGTAGAAGTTGAATTTTTAAAGCGAAATCAAAGGATCAACTCTACAATTCTCTGTGCACGTAACACTGAGCCAACACGTGGTACAGACATCGCTTTTTTACAGTTGAGAAAAGTCAACTTACCGCTGCGCGAGGGTCGGCGGGGGAGTCTGCTGCGTCGTGGCGTGTCGCCGCCGCTTGACGTATTGCGTCATCAAGCTGCAGCAACACACGCGCTGCATCGGCCGCGACGCCTTGGGTCCCTTCAAACTGCAAAAGGATCAGCAGATCATTCGCCCGTTCGAATTCATCGAATAGCCAATCCGCTCGCAGCGGTAACAAGTTAGGCTCCGCCAATTGCTGAAGGAAGTCTTCGACCATGATCTGCACAGCGGTCACGAACTCTTCGTTGCTGGCAAATCCACCGCCATCCAGCTTTCGGCGCAGAGTGTCGAAGCGCTGTCGCCAAGCGCTGACAAGGGGGTCTTCTTCTGCCGGGGCGCCCGCCGCAGACGGTGCCGAACTTGGTTGCGATACGGGCGCTGACAGCGCCGGAGCATCAGGCGGCGTTGACGGAGCTTGCGCCAGAACGGTATCTGCTACCGCCTTTGCCGTACTCTTCGCTTTCAAAGCCGGGGCCAGAACGGACAAACATGTCAGCAACCCCGTCTTATCTGTCGCGAGGCGGTCCAGACGCAGCTTGTGAGCCCGGCCAAGAACCGCATCCACAAGGCGTTCCGCGCCAGAGGCGCCCCAGATGTTGGGGTCCTGACCACCCTGCAAAGCCAGGCTGGTGGCCACCGGAATGGTCGATGCGAACCGGGCTTTGCCCGCTCCCATACGGGTCCGCACCGTTTCCAACTGCCGGATTTGATCGGCCTTGGTCAGCACCAGAAACCCATCGCGAACCAATGCAGGTGGCAGCGCTTCAAGCACCTGCATTTCTTCTTCCTGCAACGGGTCCGTTGCCGGGCTGCACCATAGAAGGATATCAGCCGTCTCTTCCAGAAGGTCGACGGCCTGCCACATCTGCTCGGGATCATCCAGAGCGCCCATATCCAGCAACCGCAGCCCAGCCAGCGCCGGTATGTCAATCGCCAGCTTGATGTAATCTGGCTGTTGAGCAGTGGCGGCGTCGACCACATGGCCCGGCAACAGGTTCATCTCACCATCAAGCCAGCAGGCCCCTGTTTCGGGCTCTGTCCCATAATCCAAAAGGATAGGCAGCGCGCCGCGCCCCTCCTCTCCGACGGGCAGGATCGACTGCCCGGCCAGCAAGTTGACAAGGCTACTTTTGCCCGCGCCGTCCAAGCCTGCAATTGCAAGGGTGAGCGGCGCGCTTTGACGCGCCCGGATCGTTTCAAAGCTATGCAGGGCGTCTTTCAGACTGGCATCGCCCGCGAGGTCAAGGTCAGACAGCCGCGTTGCAACAGCCGACAAAGCGCTGTCGATCACTCGGGTATCGATCTGAGACGTCATGATTGCGCTCCACCCAAA
>JABSSB010000124.1 GCA_013214715.1 Paracoccaceae bacterium
GGGCTTTGGTAGCGCCGCTGGCGGCAATCGGAGTTCTGAGCATCGGGTTTTCGCTGGTGTTGCGATCACCGTCTTTGGGGAACTCGTTTCTGTTGTTTTTTGCCTCTGGCTACATGACGTTTCAATTCTATTTGACACTATCAAACGTTGTTGGGCGCGCTATCTGGTTTTCAAAGCCGCTGCTGCGTTACCCGGCGGTGACCTGGCTGGACGCGGTCGTAGCGCGGGCTGCGCTGAATTTTCTCACGTCTTTTCTGGTCGCCCTGATCCTGATGATTGGCGTGATCGTTGCAATTGGGTATCGCGCCCCCATCGACCCGGCCAAGGTCATCGAAGCTTTTGCTTTGGCCGCATTTCTTGGAGTGGGTGTTGGGTTGGTCAATTGCGTGTTGATGGGGCTTTATCCGATTTGGGAAGTGATATGGAGCGTGCTCACGCGCCCTTTGTTCCTCGCTTCGGCGATTTTCTATATTTACGAAGACTTGCCGGGCTTGGCGCAGGATATTCTGTATTTCAATCCTTTGGTGCATCTGACCGGCTTGGCCCGGTCTGGGATATATCCGGGATATCACCCTGAATATGTGCAGGTTTGGTTTCCGCTGTTGCTCTCGCTGTTTCTGACCATGCTCGGGTTGATCTTGTTGCGGCGCTATTACCGTGAAATTCTTCAGCGGTGATTGGTGGAGGGTAAGTTGATGCATATGACGCATGTCACCAATCAGGGTGGGCTGGCCGTTGTCACGGGGGCGGCGCATGGTCTGGGTGCCGCAGCAGCGCTGGCCTGGGCAAGCCGGGGTCTTGATCCGGTGCTGATTGATCTTGATCCAGATGCTCTGGACGCCACTGCGACAAGGATTCGGGAGGCCTGCCCCGAACGCCAGGTGCAAACGCGGGTCTGCGATGTCGCGGACGGTGCCGCCTTGTGCGCGGTTGCGGATGAGCTGGCCGCAACGGCGCCCGTGGCTGTGCTGATGAACAATGCAGGTATGGCGCGGCCTTCCAAAAGCTGGGAAGAGCCTGAAGCATGGGCGCAGATCCTTGCAGTGAACCTGATGGGGGTTCTGAACGGGCAGATGGCCTTTGTGCCGCACATGGTCCGCGCCGCGCGCCCGGCGATGGTGATCAACACAGGGTCGAAACAGGGGATCACAATGCCGCCGGGCAACCCGGCCTACAATGTCTCCAAAGCCGGGGTCAAAGCCATGACCGAGGCGTTGGCACATGACCTGCGCAGCGCCGAGGTTCCGGTGACCGCACATCTTTTCGTGCCCGGTTTCGTGTATTCAAACATGATTGCGCGGTTCGTCCCGGAAAAACCGGCCTCGGCATGGACGCCTGAGCAGACGGTGGACTATCTGCTGTCGCGCCTTGAGGCAGGTGATTTCTATGTGCTCTGCCCCGACAACGACGTCACCCCGGAGCGTGACAAGGCACGGGTTGCCTGGGCCATGGGCGACATGCTTAAGAACCGGCCCGCCCTGTCGCGCTGGCACCCGGACTGGGCGGACGCTTTTGCCGCCCATGAGCGTAACGCGCAGGACAGCTGAAAAGGCTTTGGCTCAACTTGCAAACATTTCCTAACCGGGCATTCACGCGTCGGTAACTTCTTCGACTGCATCCTGTCTTCGGGTGAAAAGACATGAGTGGTGGAGCAGATGGTTGCAGATAATGAACTGCGTCCGATAATCGTCAAACGTAAAAAGGTCGTGGCCGGACACGGGCATCACGGCGGCGCCTGGAAGGTGGCTTATGCGGATTTTGTGACCGCGATGATGGCCTTTTTCCTGCTGATGTGGCTGGTCAGCGCCACAACCCAAACGCAGCGCAGCGGGTTGGCAGATTACTTCAGCCCGACCGTTCCGCTTTACGAGGTCTCCGGTGGAGGGGATGGCGCGATGAGTGGCGACAGCCCCTTTGCCAACGATGAGATGCCGCATGACGGTGCGGGCGCGACGCAGGAAAAAACCCAGGACGCACGGCAGGCGCGCGGTGAGACAGGCGTGGACCTGGACAGTGAGCGCAGCAAGGCCGAGTTTGACCCGGCCGCGATCGACGAAAAGCTGTATGGGCTGGGCGGCGAAAGCCTTGAGGCCGACGAGTTGCTGAAACACATCGTCACACGTGTCACCGATGAGGGGTTTGTCATCGATATTCACGCCCGCCCCGGTCACCCGCTGTTTCTGCAAGGCGGAGCCGCGCCGACAGAAACACTCAGCCGTATCGTGACCATGATCAGCAACGTCATTGACGACACGAGCAATGATATCGAAGTGGGTGCGCATTTGCGCTCGGTCCCGGTGGTTATGGCCGAAAATCCGGTCTGGGATCTGTCGTCTGCCCGTGCGGATCGAGTGCGGCTGATGCTGGAAGGCGATGGCATTCCGCCCGTCCGGATGCGCCGGATCACCGGCCATGCTGACCGGACCCCAATCGAAGCCAATCCGATGGACCTGCGCAACAACCGCATCGAAATCACCCTGCTGCGCTATTGAAGGACAAACAGGCAAGATTTTAATTGTTAGGGGGGTGTTAAGCCGGATGGTCTAGCTGTGATGGGGACAAGAGCCCAGAGGCAGCAGCAGAAAGGCGCCCCCCATGTCCCTATCCTCGTCGCTCAACGCCGGTGTGTCCGGTCTAGCCACGAATTCCAGCCGTCTGGCTACGATTTCCGACAATATTTCTAACTCGTCGACCTTCGGCTACAAAAAGGTCGAGACGGAGTTTCACTCGCTCGTCATTGCGGGAACTTACACGGCGGGGGGGGTGCGCTCCACGGTCGAGAGGAATGTGGATGCCAAAGGCACCTTGATCTCGACCGGCAACGCGACGGATCTGGCCGTGGCGGGGCGTGGTTTCCTGCCGGTCGCCTCGCGCACCGATGTGGTCAGCGGCGGTGATTTTCAGATGCAGATGACCTCGACCGGGTCATTCAAACTGGATCAAAACGGCTATTTGCGGTCGCCATCTGATCTGTTGTTGCTGGGCTGGCCCGCGGATGCGGACGGCACGATCCCGCAATTGCCACGCAGTTCTGACAGTGGTCTTGAGCCGATTCAGGTCAATCTGAATGCCGTATCGGGAGAGCCGACAACCGCCATGACCCTGGCCGTGAACCTGCCCGCCACCGAGACCGAAGCAGGGGCAAGCGGTGCTGCGCAGGAAATGCTTCTGGAATATTACGACAATCTTGGCGCTTCACAGAGCATCACCGCCACCTTCACACCTTCGGTGCCGGGGGCCGGTCAGTCCAACGAATGGACGGTGGAGCTTTACGATAGCGCTTCTGCCGCCGTGGTTGGGGATTATACGCTGACCTTTGATGACAGCCGCACCGATGGCGGCACGCTGGCCTCGGTCGTGACCAATGCGGGTGGCGCCTATGATCCGGCCACAGGGTCGGTCATCGTGACAGTGGATGGCGGGCCGATTGAAATCACCTTTGGCCAGATCGGGGACCCAGTTGGCATGACGCAGCTTGGCGACCGGTTTGCGCCGGTTAATCTGGACAAGGATGGAGCCCCGGTTGGCAATATGCTGAGCCTTGAGGTCGATAGCGCTGGCTATGTCTATGCGCTGTATGACAGCGGCATTACCCGCACGATCTATCAGGTTCCTCTGGTTGATGTACCCAATGTGAACGGGTTGATGGCGCTGAACAACCAAAGCTTCATCCCGTCGTCGGATAGTGGCGACTTCTTCCTGTGGGATGCCGGAACTGGCCCGACCGGGGAGATGGTGCCATTCGCCCGTGAAGAATCGACGACCGATGTGGCGGAAGAGCTGACATCCATGATCCAGACCCAACGGGCCTATTCCTCCAATGCGAAGGTCATCCAGACCGTGGATGAGATGCTGCAGGAAACCACCAATATCAAACGCTGATCGCCTGAGTGATCCAAGGGGGCTACCATGTCACTGACAGCCGCAATTCACGGCGCGATGAGCGGGCTCAAAGCCGCCAGCCGTGGCACGCAGATCGTGTCAGAGAATATCTCGAACGCGACCAACCCCGATTATGCACGCCGGTCACTGGCGCTGGGCGCCAGCGCGATTGCCGGCCCGGGGGTGCGGGTGCTGGGTGTGAACCGGCATGCAGACCCCGTGCTATTGGCTGGAAAGCGGGATGCAGATGCCGAATTTGCTGCCGCCAAGATCGCATCGGATTTCTGGACAGAGGCGCAACGCCTTGTCGGCGCGCCCGAGGAAGAAGGCACGCTTGCCGCGCAGTTGAACCAGTTTGAATCCGCCTTGATTGCGACTGCGTCCATGCCGGACTCGGCGTCGCGTCTGGATATTCTGGCGCAAACTGCTTCGGATCTGGCCTCTGGCCTGGTGACAGCTTCCGAAGGGGTGCAGGATTTGCGGACCCGCGCGGATCGTGACATCGCTTTGCAGGTCGACCAGTTGAATACGGCCCTGCAGGATGTGGCCAAGCTGAACAAACGCATCCGGTATACGGCCGCAAATGGCGGTTCGATTGCGGGGTTGCAGGATCAGCGGCAGGCGCGCGTTGACGCGATCAATGAGATTGTGCCCATCAACGTGATAGATCGCGGGGACGGGGTGATCGCCCTTTATTCCGACGGCGGCGCGATCCTGCTGGATGGGTCCGCAGTCGAGATCGGCTTTACACCGGTCAATCTTGTGACGCCGTACATGACCCAAAGCAATGGCCTGCTGGGTGGGCTGACCTTGAACGGGTCTCCGATTGCGTCGGGCCCGGATCGTCATGCTTTGCCCGGTGGATCTCTTGCTGCGCTGTTTGATCTGCGCGACAGGCTTGGAGTGCAGATGCAGGATGATCTGGACATTGTGGCGCGCGATCTTGTGGAGCGGTTTCAGGATACCGGTCTTGACCCAACTCTGGCGGCGACGGATCCGGGGCTGTTCACGGACGCTGGCGCGCGGTTTGACCCTGTGGATGCTTTGGGGCTGAGCTATCGATTGAGTTTGAATACGCTTGTCGATCCTTCTGGGACTGCAGAAACCTGGCGCTTGCGGGATGGTTTGGGAGCAGCTGCGCCCGGATCTGTCGGGGATGCGAGCCTGTTGCAGGCCTATTCCGATGCGCTGCTGGACCAGCGCGCGCCGTCGCAAACCAGCTTTGGCACCGCTCTGGAGGATTCGGCCGGCATGATGGAAACACTTTTGTCGCGGGTGAGCAGTTCGCTGAATTCGGCCACGGCGCAGCGCAGCTTTGCCACGGCTGCACAGTCCGAAATGACCCGAATTGTCTATGAACAGGGTGTAGACACCGATGCTGAACTACAAACGCTTCTGGTTCTGGAAAAAGCCTATGCTGCCAATGCCAAGATCATTGAAACGGCCGACGAACTGCTCGACGCTTTGCTGAGGATCTGATCCATGACTCTGACTTCGATTGGCGATCTGGCCACACAACTGATTATTCGAAACCGCAACACCGCTTTGCGGAGTGAGTTGCAAACGCTGACCGATGAGCTCAGTACAGGTGTGACCCATGATGTGCACGCCCGTGTTGGTGGCGACTATTCCTACCTGGCGCAGATCGATCGCGATCTGGAACGTTTGGAGGGGTATAGCCTCGCCGCCGGGGAAACGACGGTGATGTTTGCGGCCGCAAATCAAGCCGTGTCACGGGTGACCGATTTGATGGTGGACTTGGCTGATGATCTGATTGCCCCGGTGCAATTGACCGGCGCGACGCAGGGACGACTGGCCGTTGAGGCGCGCGAGATGCTGCGCGAATCCATGGCCTCACTCAGTGTGCAATCCGCCGGGCGTTTTGTATTTTCGGGCAAGGATGTGGACGCAGCCCCGCTGGCGGATGTGGATGACCTTTTGACAGATCTGTCGGCGGCCATCGCAGCGGAAACCAATGCCGCGGATATTCTCACCGCGGCAGAGGCATGGTTTGACGACCCAACCGGCTTTGATGCCGTGGTTTACGGGGGAGCCAACGCGTCGCTGGACCCGATCCGTGTCGGCATCAATGCTGAGGTGGACATGTCTGTGCGGGCCGATGATGATCGGTTCAAACGCGCGTTTCGTACGATGGCGCTCACGTCATTGATGACCGATACGACGCTTGGCTTTTCGGATGCCACGATCCTAGACCTCTCCAATTTGCTCTTGTCCGAAACTCTGGCTGCGCAAACGGATTTGTCTGGCCTTCAGGCGGATCTGGGCTTCGCGACTGAACGATTGTCCATCCATGCTGATCGCAACACGTCCGAAACGCTGGCCCTGACCTATGCCCGCGGTGAACTTCTGGCTGCCAATCCCTATGAAACGGCGGTGGCTTTGCAGAATGTGCAGACGCAGTTGGACAGCTTTTATACGGTTCTGTCACGGTCTTCGGGCCTGTCTTTGGTGAATTACCTGTCATGAGAATGCTTTGGATCCTTGTCCTGACCTGCCTGATGCCAACCTTGGCTGTGGCCTCTCCGATCCGGTTGAAGGACCTCGTCGAATTCGACGGCGTGCGAGGTAACGATCTGGTTGGCTACGGGTTGGTGGTTGGGTTGAACGGCACTGGGGACGGGCTGCGCAATTCGCCCTTCACCGAAGAGATTATGACCAATATTCTGGAACGCCTCGGCGTGAATGTGACCGGAGAAAGGTTTCGCCCCAACAATGTCGCCGCTGTTCTGGTCACAGCTGTCTTGCCGCCCTTCTCTCGGGTGGGCAGTCAGATTGACGTAACAGTCTCTGCAATTGGCGATTCAAAAAGCCTCTTGGGGGGGACGTTGATCATGACGCCGCTTAAGGCCGCCGATGGTCAGATTTATGCTGTATCTCAAGGCACGGTGCTTGCCGGGGGCGCCTCCGCTGAAGGCGATGCGGCTTCGCTCGTGACAGGTGTACCGACATCGGGGATCATCCCATCCGGCGCGCGGGTCGAACGGGAGATTGAATTTGACCTGGCCAGTATCGGAACGCTGCGACTAGCCCTGCGCGACCCTGATTTCACAACCGCCTTGCGCATCGAATCCGAACTCAATCGGAGTTTTGGCCGCGCTGTCGCGGTGATGCGGGATTCCGGCACCGTGGAGGTCGATGTCGGCGCCACGCGCGCGGCGTCGACGGCACATGCAATCGGGCGATTGGAAAACATCCTTGTGGAACCGGAACGCAAAGCCCGGATCGTGATCGATCAAAGGTCAGGGACCATTGTGATGGGCGATGACGTGCGTTTGTCGCGTGTGGCGGTGTCTCAAGGCAATCTGACGATCAAAGTGGAGGAAGCGCCCCTGGTCGTTCAGCCCAATCCTTTCGCAGATGGCGAAACCGTGGTTGTCCCACGCACGGATGTCGCTTTGGAGGAGGATGGCGTATCTCTTGCGGAAGTCCCGGAAAGCACGACACTGTCTGAAGTTGTTGCCGGGCTGAACGCTTTGGGCGTGTCTCCCCGAGATATGATCGACATATTGAAAAGCCTGAAGGCGGCCGGCGCTCTCCATGCCGAATTTGTCATTAGGTAAGGCCGTTCTCAGGTCTTTTCGAGCATGTCACCCAAATGCTGAGCTGTCTCGATCCAGATGCTGTGAACATGGTCCAAACGTTCTTGAGAGACGCGGTAGCCGCGTTTGATACGCAGTTCAAGGTCCTGAAGGCTGGCACTGAGGCCGATAAAACCGATCATTCCGGATGAACCGGCCAGTTTGTGAATATCAGCCGTCAGGCTTTCGGGATTATCCTTATCAGCAAATCGCGCCATCAACGCGTCAGCTTCAATGTGCAGATCGTCCAGAAGGCTGTAAAATCGGTTTGGATCGAGTGTCGCGGCGAGTTCGTTCAGCGTATCGACGTCGACAAGATCGACAAAGTCATCGTCGCTTTCCTCTGCAATATCTACGTGCCAGGCATGTACGAGGGCAGGTTCCGATTCCTCCAGAACCGCATCATGGATCATGCGCAGGATGTCGTAGCGCGAGCTCGGCTTTGGGATGAACCCGTTCATCCCTGCCGCTGCGCACCGTTGTTTTTGTTCTTCAAGGACATTGGCTGACAGCGCGAGGATCGTCGACGGGTCGATCTGCTTTCTCTTTTCCCAAATGCGGATCTGTTCAGCGGCACTGACCCCATCCAGTACGGGCATTGAAATATCCATCAAGATAATGGACGGTTCCAGGGCTCGGTACAACTCCACTGCGACTTCGCCGTTTTCGGCTGTGTAGACCTCGGCTCCGGTAATGGCCAATTGTTGGGATACAACCTCGCGATTGACCATGCTGTCGTCGACCACCATCACCGGGATGCCTTCAAGCATCCCGGTGAAGTCCTGCGGTTGGCTCACGGATGCAGTTGCACTGGCCGGGATCAGGGGGCGCGCGTCGGTTGCTACGAGCCGGTCCGCAAGTGTGCGGATCACTTGATCGGCGCGCAGCGGTTTCGTGACATAGGCGTCAATGGGACTATCGAAATCGTCGTCATTGGGCAGCCGCGATGCGACGGGAATGATCGCAAGGATCGGTGCTTTTGCGGTTTCAGGCTGGGCCCGCAACGCCTGAGAAATCATATCCCGCAGATGTGCTGGCAGGGCGGAATCCAACAAGAAAGCATCATGGCGCTGTCCAGAGACAAGCGCAGCTTCAACCGCCCCAATTGCGGATTCTACCGGGCTGTAATCAAGGCTCCAGCCTATGGCCGAAAAGTATTCCCACACGGAATCGGCCGAAGCCTTGCTGGAGCCAATCGCCAGAACGCGCAGCTTTGGGTGCTGGGCAGCGCGGCTGCGCAGGTTGCGCAACTCTTGATCAGGAGGAGCCGAGCTTTGACCATGCGCGAGCGGAATAGCAATTTCAAAGGTGGAGCCACGTCCGAATTCGGAACTTGCGCTGAGTTTGCCACCCATTAGTCCGACAAGATCGCGCGTGATCGCAAGGCCAAGGCCGGTGCCACCATATTTCCGCGTCGTGCTGTCATCGGCCTGGGTAAAGGGTGAGAAAATGGTTTGCAGATGCTCGGCGCGGATGCCGATCCCGCTGTCCTGCACTGCAATTCTGAGGTTGGAGCGTCCCAGCGTTTCGGACACGGTGACACGGATCGTCACATGGCCAACTTCGGTGAACTTCACGGCATTGCCGAGCAGGTTCACCAGAACCTGACGCAATCGGCCTTCATCTCCAAGGAAATTACGCCGTTTCCCGGGCGGGTAGTTTACACAGACATCCACGGTCCTGTCCGCAATCATCGTGCTGACCATCTCGGTGACATCATAAATCAGGTCATAAAGCGAGAACTGGGATTCATGCAGCGCCAGCGTGTGGGATTCGATTTTGGAATAGTCGAGGACATCCTGAATGATCTTCAGCAATGCCTGGCCGGAGCCGCGGATGGTCCGCACACCGCGCCGCTGTTGTGGATCCAACTCAGTGTCATCCAGCAACTCTGCCGTCCCGATCATTCCGTTCAGGGGCGTGCGGATTTCATGGGACATATTTGCCAAGAAACGTGATTTGGAGATATTCGCCGCTTCGGCGTCGTTTTTTGCATCGACCAAGGTTTCCACCATGCGATCAAGCGGTCGGCCAACAATGATCCGAAACGCAAACCAGCCCGACAACAGGGCGACCGTGATCGCGACAACCATGATGATCATCGCATACCAGCGCTGAAGGGCGGCGGCCTCTCGAATGGGCGCTTGCGTGTACCCAACCGTTAATGGCCCGTATTGGGATCCGTTGAGGGTCAGTGTCAGGGTTTCTTCAACCGATTTTACCCGACAGCCCACGCCTTGTGGGGCCATGAGCAACCTGCCTTCGGATGGGATTTCCAACTGTGCGCATCGGATCGATAGATCACCCATCAAGGTGGAGAGCAGTTCTTCCGCCAATTGATCCCGCAGCACGCTTGGTTCTGGCATGCGGGCTTCCAAACGGGTGATGGCCGCACCGATCTGTGCCGCCGATGTGCCCAAGGATGTGATCAAACGTTGCGTTGCGTTGCGTTGCTGTTCCTGAGTCAGCATATAAACGCCAAGCGCACTGAGAATGACAAACACGGGTGTGATGAACAAAAACAGTTTGCCAAACAGGCGCCGGGTGCTGCTTTGAGTGTCCATTAGAGGCTGGCACCTTGCGTCGTGGACACTTGGTTTTCGGGATTTGCTTTATAGGACGCCGAGGCAGCGAGCGGTCCGGGACTGGTGCGTGAAGCGGGATCAACCCTGGTCGGAAAAGACCCCGTCACCGCGCAAAGCCGCGAGGGTTCTGGCCAGCCCAGCCCTGAAATCGCCCGGTGCCTCATAATGGTCCTTCAAGCCGCAGTGTACGACCCAAAGATTAAACCGAACCGGTGCTTACCACAATCTTGCAATCCACCTTCACTAGGTGGGCCCGGTCGGGATCTTCAACACGACACGGGTTCATGCATTCTGTCTTACGAAATTCGTGATAAGAACCGTCGCCTGAAGTCCATTAAGGGCTTGGTCGGCGCTGGTTTGCAGCGCCTCCGTCACGTGTTGAAGCATTTTAACATTGTCCAGCGGGTCGGAGAAGGACCCGATGCTGGCATGATCATACAAGGTGATAATGAACGCGGCGCGCAATTTGGGTGTCATGGCGTCCAGCGCGTCGAGATGATCGACATGCGTTTCCATCGAAATGGACAGGACCACATGTTCCGAAATCTTGTTATGTGTCTGGATTGGAATGACAAAAGGCTGATCCAGTTTCAGAAAGGCGCTGGCTTTTGCCTCATCCTTGCTGTCCTTTTCGTCGGAGGTAAGCTCCGCCTCAGCGGACTTGTCCGCAACAGCGTCCTGGCGCTCTGCCGGCCAAAGTTGTGACGCGGCGTATATGCCACCGGTCAATCCTGCCAGCAACGCTATTACGGGCAAAAGGGCTTTCATCACGGCAGTCTCCTCAGAAGGGCAGGATCATGTCGAGAGCCTGCTGACCATAGCGTGGCTGCTGCATGTCCATGATCTGGCCACGGCCCCCATATGAAATTCGTGCTGATGCGATCTTGTCATAGGTGATCTGGTTAAGGCGCGAAATGTCGCCCGGGCGAACATAGCCGGAGACCAGCAATTCGCGGATCTCGAAATTCACCCGCACTTCCTGTGACCCTTCGATCGCGAGCACGCCATTGGGCAAGACCTCGACCACCGTCGCCGCGACTTTCAGCGTCAGCTTTTCCTCGCGTTTGACCGACCCCTGACCGCGCGTGCCCGTCGTCGAGCCGATTTCGACGGCTTCGTCTAGAGAAGCACCCGGAGGCAGTTCTTTCAAAGCGCGTTGCGGCAACCCGAACAGATTCGGCACGGAAAGCGCTTCTTCACTGTCGCGCGAACGGCGGGTGTCGTTTGATATTTCGGCTTCTTCATCGATCTCAATGACAACTGTCATGATGTCGCCCTTGCGCAAGGCGCGTCGGTCACCCAGCAGAGACTGGCTCGAATGGCTCCAAAGGGACGATCGGTCGACCGCCCGGTTCGATTGCGCGTAAAGCGGCAATCCGGGGAACATCATAGCGACCTGTTCGCTTGTTCCCGTGGTTTCTGACAGCGTTGGCGGGCGCCCGAAATGGTCAACGCGCCCGCAGCTTGCGGTCGTCAACAGGCTGGTGATAAGCAGGCAGAGCATGCGTTTTGTCATCTTATTTCACCTCTATTTTGCCGTCGGGCATGACCTGTCCGGAGACGGTTGTTCTTGATGCTGGGTTCATCACACGCAATGCGTCCCCCACTACACCGCGCTCCAGAGCACGGCCCTCCATTTCGATGCGCAACCCGCCCTTGATGAAGACGATCTGAACCACATCATTGCGGTCAATCAGCGCGGCGGGTGTGACATCCCGCGCAAAGATGCGCCGTCCTGCGTGAAGCGCCACGCGGGCTTCCATGCCGATAATCTGGCCCGGGTCTTGAACTGCGCCTTTTGCTTCGATTGCGGCGATGTCCAGCTTGTCGGCGGAAATCACTTCGCGCGCGCGGATCGTCTGCGTGGCAATGACGGCCTGTGCGCTGCCGGGTCCGGCTTGAAGCAGGGCCAGTAGAAGAAGACCAACCCGCATCACCGCACCTGCGTCGTCGCGCCCATCATCTGATCAACAGCAGAGATGACCTTGGCGTTCATTTCATACCCGCGCTGGGCTTCGATCAGTTCCGTGACCTCGCGCACCGCGTCGACCGAGCTGGCCTCCAGATATCCCTGTCGCAAAGTGCCAAGCCCAGCTTCGCCCGGCACCCCTTGAAGCGGCGGGCCAGAGGCTTCGGTTTCCCGAAACAGGTTGGACCCCATCGCCTCGAGCCCCTTTGCATTGGTAAAGCCGACAAGCACGATCTGCCCCAGCAACTGGCCTTCAGGCGCATCGTCGAAATAGGCGTAGACCTCACCATCGGGATTGATCGACAGCGACAGTGTTTCATCCGGGATGACAATGTTCGGTTCGATCAAGAAGCCGTCGGAGGTGACGATTTCCCCTTCGCCATTACGTTTCAGGCTGCCGTCGCGGCTATAGGCTGATTCACCCGATGGAAGAGTGATTTCCAGGAAGCCGGACCCTTCGATTGCGACATCCAGATCATTCCCCGTTTCCGACAAAGAGCCCTGCGCCAGATGCACGGACACTGCCGAGGGTCGAACGCCCACTCCCAACTGGATCCCGGTTGGCAACAAGGTCCCGTCCGATGCGTTGACCGTTCCGGCGCGCGACATCTGCTGGTAATGCAGATCTGAAAACTCGGCACGCCGGGCGTTATAGCCGGTGGTGTTCATATTCGCGAGGTTGTTGGAAATCGTCTCCACCCGCATTTGCTGGGCGCTCATTCCGGTGGCAGCGATTTTGAGGGCGCGCATCATGATGCGATCTCCTTATTTGGTTAAGGAATTCAAGGCCGCGCGGATGCGGTCATCTTCGGCCTTGAGCAGGTTTTGTCCCATCTCATAGGCGCGTTGGATCTCGATCATCCGGGCCAGTTCAGACACGGCATTCACATTCGAGCCTTCGACAAAGAATTGCAGGATCTGGGTGTCGGGCTGGTCTTCGATCTCACCCTCCACCCGAAACATCACACCGTCTTCGCGATGCATGTCATTTGGGTCGGCCGTGAATACCCCGATCTGCCCCAGCGGGTTGCCATCTACGCTCAGCGATCCATCCGACGCCACGCGCACGGCTGACGCGCCTTCGGGGATAAAGATCGGTTCACGCCCAGCGCCCATCACGGGAAAGCCGGCCGATGTGACCAGGTCGCCTTCGGCGTTAACGGACATGGCCCCGGCACGTGTCAGACGCGGGCCTTGCGGCGTTTCGACCATGAAGAATCCTTCGCCGTCGATGGCCATGTCCAAAGCGCTGGCCGTCTGGGTCATGGCACCCTGAACAAAGGACGTATTGCGCACCCGCGCGCCCGCCATCGACACAGAGCTTTGATCCGGTCCTGACTGCACGAATTCCGAGAAAATCAGCCCTTCCTGCCGAAACCCATCCGTGGCGGAATTGGCGATGTTATTGGCTACAACGCGCATTTCATTTAGCAATCCGGTCTGGCGCGACAGCGCGGCATAGGTTGACTGTTCCATCAGGCGCCTCCGACGATAAGGGGCAGAACCTGCCCGTGAAAAAAGGACACAATCGTGCGGGTCATGAAGCTCATCGACATCCAGAAGGCGATGGCCATTGCGATCAGCTTTGGCACGAAAGTCAGCGTCATTTCCTGGATCGAAGTCAGCGCCTGAAACAGACCAATGACCAAACCCGTCGTGAGCGCCACGGCCAATATTGGCGTCGCCATGGCGACGCCCGCCCATAGACCTTCGCGCATTGCGTCAAAAAACATCCCCTCTGTCATGGGTCAGAGCTGCATCCTGAGGATTTCCTGATACGCCTCGACCACTTTGTTGCGAACGGTCACGGCTGTTTCGACGGCCAGTTCCGCCTGTGCCAGGGCCTGGACCAGGCTGTGCGGATCGACATTGGAGGTCATCGCCTGAGTCGAGAGCTCTTCGCTTTTCTGCAGCGTTGCAGCGAAACTCTCGGCGAATTCCTTGATCTGTTCGACCGGTTCAGACCCGGGCGAAGGTTTGGCCGCCTTGCGCGCGGCAGCATAGGCTTCGGCAGCGCCTGTCGTTGTGATATCCATTCTGGATCTCCTTTCGGGTTACTTGCGCAGCAGGTCCATGAGGCCTGACAGCATGTTTCGGGTCTGCTCGAACATTTTGAGATTGGCCTCATAGCTGCGCTGGGCTTCTCGGGCGTCAGCGATTTCAAGCATCAGATTCACATTGGACGCTTCGAAATGGCCGGTCTCATCGGCCAACGGGTGGCTTGGATCATGCACTTGCTGAAGCTCTGTCGGGTCAAGCCGGACGCGCCCAACATCGACAAGGGTCGCATCGCTATCGGCCGCGCGAACGGCCTCAAAACTGACCATCTTGCGGCGATATCCGGGCGTATCGGCATGAGCTACATTTTCGGTGACATGGCGCAACCGCGTGGCCTGCGCTTTCAAGGCAGAGGCGGTCACATTCAGGGCGCGCGAAAAATCGGACATCGCAGCCTCCTTCAGAACCGACCCAAGCTGGTGCGCAGCTGGGTCATGGATGATTTGTAGATGGCCAGTGCCCGGCTGTGCTGACGCTGGGATTCAATTGCTTTGAGCATTTCAAGCTCAACCGAGACAGAGTTGCCGTTTGGCGCCACTTCCCCCGGTTGTACGTCAACAGACCATTCAGACGGCAAACCTGCCCCATCGCTGAAATGGTTGGGGCGGGTGGCGCGCAAGCGGGTAGAATCGGTCTGGAACTTCAAGGCGTCGCGAAACGGTGTGACATCGCGGGTGCGATAATCCGGCGTGTCGGCATTGGCCATGTTCTCGGACACGACGGCCTGTCGCAATCCGGCATGACGGGCCATGGCATGAGCCAGGCGAAAGACGTTCAAGTCTGCGAACATCGGGGCTTCTCCCTCGATCACTGTGAACCAAGGCTTAACCGGGATTCGTTTAGAAACCCTTGTCAGCACCAAGAACAGGCAGGGCCGGGACGATGAGAAATTTAGACATATTGCAACAATCCATGCGCGCTGCGCTGCATCCGCGCCCGGCCGGGCGGATCGGTGCTGTGCAGGATGGGTTGCTGCGCATTGACGGGGTGTCGCATGTGGCCCGGATCGGGGATCTGGTGTCTTTGCGTGGTGCCGGGCCCAAACTCAAGGCGGAGGTCCTGCGGCTTGATCATGGCGCGGTCTGGGCCTTGCCTGATACCCCGCCAGAAGGGGTAAGCCTTGGACGCAAGGCCTGGTTGGAGGAGCAGCCTGCGCTGGCACCGGATGACAGTTGGATTGGTCGGGTCATTGATCCGTTCGGGCGGCCATTGGATGGCGACCCGATGATGCGTGGCGCCAAACCGAGATCGCTTTTGGCGCCGCCGCTGCCAGCGGCGCAGCGCGCGCCTTTGGGCCGGCGATTGTCCAGCGGCCTTGCCGTCATGAACACGATTTTGCCCGTCACTGAAGGCCAGCGGATTGGGCTCTTCGCGGGCTCGGGTGTCGGGAAATCGCGGTTGCTGGCGCATCTGACACGCAACATGCAGGCCGATATCGTCGTGCTGGCGCTTGTGGGCGAACGGGGACGGGAAGTGGGCGAATTTGTCAATCGCACCTTGGGGCCCGAAGGGATGCGACGCGCGGTTGTCGTGGCGGCGACATCAGATCAATCAGCCCTGATGCGGCGGCGATGCGCATGGTCGGCGATGGCCGTGGCAGAGCATTTTCGCGATCAGGGGCGTTCGGTTCTGTTCTTGATGGACAGTGTCACGCGGTTTGCCGAAGCCCATCGCGAGGTGGCGTTGGCGGCCGGAGAAAGCAGCGCATTGCGCGGCTACCCGCCTTCGACCATGCCGGCGATCGCCAGCCTTTGCGAACGGTCAGGTCCGGGGTTGGTTGGATCCGGGCAGATCACGGCGGTGTTTTCCGTGCTTGTCGCGGGATCCGATATGGACGAACCGGTCGCTGACATGTTGCGCGGGGTGCTGGACGGTCATCTGGTGCTGAGCCGGGACATCGCGGAACGCGGGCGGTATCCCGCTGTCGATGTCAGCCGTTCGGTGTCGCGTTGTCTGCCCGATGCAGCCAGCGAGAGTGAAAATGCCCTGATCTTAGAGGTGCGGAGGCTTTTGGGGGCGTATGAACAATCCGAGACGATGATCCGGGCCGGGCTTTACGTGCCGGGAACCGATCCGGTGCTGGACCGTGCAGTCAAACTCTGGCCCGAGTTGGACAGCTTTTTTGCCCGCGCAGAGGAGCCTGGCCTGCAAGACAGTTTTAACCGATTGCAACTTCTCTTGCGGCGCGCAGGGATTTAGCGTTGCGACAATTGCAACAGGCTGAGCGCGACCGAGCCAGAGGATAGTCCGGCCGTGCCTGCCTGGACTTGCGATCGTGCAAGATAGACGTCGGTCAACCGCTTCAGGGCCTTGTTGTCAGTTGCAAACTGCGCCACGTCCGACGCACCGGTCAGACGGCGCAGGCGTTTCTGAAACTGGGGCACCTGCGCATCGATATCCAGCTGGGCAAAGCTTTTGGGCAGGTTCAGCGCGGTTTCGATCATATCCCGCATAGGCGGATCGCCCATGATCGTGAACCACTTGGCACGGTCAGACTGTTCTGTTTCCGCCAGTTTGGGCAATTCGCGCTGCGCATAAAGGGCAATACGCAAACTGTTATCCTGTTGTCCCACAGCGGCTTCAAAGGACATTTCGCGATAGCGCGATACGACCTCGTCCATCTTGTAATTCAGACCAGTGGTTTTCAGCTCCCCAGGGCCGAATCCGAAAAATTCGCTGAAAGCTTTGTAGCGCCCGTCGCCCAGCCGATTAGCCAGAGAGCGGGGGTCGAATGTGCCGTCCTCCAACACCTTCTTGATGAAATAGGTGTTGTTGATGTCGCCGCCGAGGCCAAAAGCTCCAAGGGCCACCTTCATCACATCCCGATTGCGGACGAAATCCTCCACGGTTTCGACTTTTTTGACCTCTTCAAGGAATTTCGCGCTTTCGCGTTCTAGAAGCGGGCCACGGTTGAACACCTCGAACTGAGTGTCATAGGTGCGCTGCAACATGCGCCACCCGACAATGCCGGACCCGACGATGGCGGGTTGGAAGCTCATACCTGATGACTTTCCATCAAGCGCGTTTCGCGCGGGATCAGGCTGCGAAGGCTTTTGAGGCAGCGATAATACTGATCGTCGATCACGGCCTGCGTCGCCTCGGTCAGTGCGGCGCGGCTGTCGGGGTCCTGAAACACCTGGCTCAGCTCTTCGATTCGGCGTAGCAGGCCGCTGCGCACGTCGGAAGGATCACTGTCGCCAGACAGGACAAGCTGGGCCGTATAGCAGATGCGGCGGACGGGTGTTGTCGCTTCTTCAGGATGGATCGCGTCCTTAAGCCGCAGAATATTTGCACCCGGTGTCAGAATGGCCACTCGGCTGCGGCGGTCGCCGTTTTCGATCACGGCGCCATTGATCAGGATGCGCTCACGCGGGGCGAGTTTCAGAACAAGTCCGGCCATCTCACGCTCCCTTGCCGCGCAGGCCCTGCATGATCGCGATATTCACTTCGATCAGGGTGGCCGGGCTGACTTTGCGGGCCAGGGCTTTGCTGGTGTGATCATCGACAAAACTTGCCAGCGACAGGATTTGCGCTTTCAGAGCGTCCGGCAGTGCATTGCCGGGCTGTCGCAGATCAGCGGCCAAAAGGCGCCAAAGCTTGCGGTTGCGGGTCAGCGCTTCGGCATAGGCGGGAAAGCTGCGCGCCCTTTCGCCAAAGCTGGATTTCAGATCGCGGGTAATGCGCGCAAATGTCTCGTATTCGACATCACGGGCGGTCCGCGTGGACTGGGCCACATCGCGATAGGCGTGGGCTGCATTGCCGGGCATGGACACGGGTCAAAGTCCTTCTGGAACGGTCGGGGATGTGTCAGGGGTCCGGCGCGACCCTTGTGCCGCGCCGGATATGCTCAGCGAGCGATCAGCGGAAGAGCTGCAGCAGGGTCTGCGGCTGCTGGTTCGCGATTGACAGGGCCTGAACACCAAGCTGCTGTTGCGTCTGCAGCGCCTGAAGTCGGGCTGAAGCCTCTTCCATATCGGCATCGACCAGGGTCGAAATGCCGGTCTCCATCGAGTCAATGGTCTTGGAGATGAAGTCACGCTGCAATTCGACCCGTGCTTTGGCGGCACCCAGGGCGGCCACGCCTTCGACGGCGTATTGCAGGAACACTTCCAGTTCATCGACAGCCGTATCGGCTGTGGTCGCATCAGTGATGCTGGTCCGGCCGGACAAGTCAACATCGGTGACGAAATCCGCGGTCGCGACCGAAATGGTCGACAGTGTCGGGGCGTTACCATTGCCCGATGTGTTCGAGCCCGAACGGTCGATCGACGACAGAACGGTCAGTGCCGTGGCGCCATTCCCGTCAATATCATCCGACAACAGGTTCACGCCGTTGAACTGTGCGCCTTGCGTGATGGCGGTGACCTGATCTTCACGAGCCTGCAGGTCTGCTTCGATCTTGGCAAAATCCGCAGCTTGGGACACACCGCCTGCGGCCAGTTGCTTCATCTCGGTCAGCACCGAAATGACCTGCTCACCCGCGGCCATGGCAACCGAAATCGCAGCTTCAGCCATGCCCAGGCCGTCTTCGACGGCCTCATAGCCCGCGACGTCGAACTCCATCACTTTGGAGATGGCCCAAATGGCCGAATTGTCCGAGGCGGTCGCAACGCGCTTGCCGGTGGCAATTTCGCTTTGGACATTACCAAGGTTCTGGTTGGTCATTTTCAGGGTCTGCAACGCCACCATGGCGCCTGTATTGGTCAGAATGCTGGACATGTTCTCGTTCCTGATTTCAAGGGCATTTGCCCGTTGCGATCACGCCCCCCAAGGGCGCGCCCATGCCCGTTCTGGACCCGGCCAATCCAAATCCGATTGGATCTTTGCCGCACAACCCATTGCTAGGTTCGCAAGGACCATGGTGCCGGTGGCCTTAACAAACGCCTAACGCCACGACCCGGAACCACGGCATTTTTAGACAAGATGAACTTGCTTGGTTTTTCACAGTTTTTTCTCCAACTGCGGCCGCGCACGAGAATCCACCGACTGCCAATGCCCATTCTTGTCATAGGTTTCGAAACGATCCCGGGCGCGGTGCAGATCCTGCATGCGTTGCGTCACCGCGCGCACGCCCTGCATGGCCATGTCGATCAGATCCTGATTGCGACTGATGCGAGATTTCAACTCGAGAAGTGCCGTTTCTGGCAGGTCTTCGCAGTCCAAAACATCCTGCATCAGGGTGGCTTTGCGCTCAACAAGCGGATCTAGTGCGTCGTAATGGCCTTGTTTCAAAGCGTCACATTCCGCATCCAGGACTGCTTCCAGGCTTTGGCACAGGTCCTCATGTGTCATGTGTCGTCTCCGCACGGGCGAGGGAGGCCATGAATTGCTCAGCCAGCCCAATTCCCCCGGCTTTGGCCAAAGCCTTGGCATGCTCCGTCGCCAAAAGCGACGCAAACTGCGCCTCTCCCGCGCCGCCGCCCATGGCTTCGCGCGCTTGACCCAGCCCGGCAGATTTCAGCATTTCTGCAAGAAAGGCAGCCTCAAGCTCAGTCGCGGCAGCTTTGAGGGCGGGGTCGATCTGTGGGCGCTTCGTGGCGCTGACCGGGTGCAGGTGCGGAGCAGAGATATCTGTCATCGGATCCTCTTTTCGAATTGAAGGCAATTTGATCCCTTTCATCACAGCGCGGTTAAAATTTGCGTAACTCCTCTGGCGCATGGTGGCCGCGACACAAGCTTATGGGTGATCAGAATGACCAGCCCCGTGCCCGGTGACATCGCGGGCCTTTTGACACGGAAACCGACGCGACCCGAAGGTGAGACACCTGCCGGGTCGAATGTCGCGGAAAACAAACAAAGCCGCACGGATGGTGGGGCCACAGGCTTTGACCGGCTTGTTGCCGGTACGGGGACAGAGCCATCGAGCGGGCGGCCAGAGGCAACTGCGCCTACCCAAGATGTTTCAGAGGTTGAGGATGCAACCATTGAAGGGTCAACAGCGGCAGACCTGGGTTTGACCGACCTGTCACAAATGTCGGTCTCGCAAAGAAACAAGGAGGATGGGGTGGCATCCGTCCGTCCGGATGCAGATGTGGATGCGCACCCACTGTTCTCGGCGGAGGTGGCTCAGGCCTCCGATGCCGCGTCCGCTGCGCCAAGCGGGCCGGAGGCCGACCGCCTCGCGCGCCAGTCACAAGTCGAAGGTGAGCCGGCACATATGCAGGGGCGCCACATGCCGGCGGCGGACACCATGTCGACGCCAGAGGCCGAGATGCCGCAAACGGGTGATGTCTTGGGCGGTCTGCAGGTGGAGCCTGATCAGGCATCCGGTTCGGATACGCTGCTGCAATCGAAGTCCGCATCAAAGCATGGCGGACCGGATATTGCGGATGCAAGCCTCCAGCAGGTCATCGGCACCGAGACCGACCAGCAGGACAGACTCTCTCAGACCGGCGCTCCGGCGGTGCCACATGCGCCTGCCGGTCCAACCAATCCCGATAAACCCGGCAGGCTGGCAAATGGCCCAATACTTTCTCGATCCGAGCGGGACGTGCCATCTGTCGCTGCTTCCCTAGGCGTCGTGGAAACCCGGCCGACAGGTTTAGGCACCATAGATGAGGGTGCACAGCTTACGACACAACGCTCTGAGCCCACGCGCAGTGTTTCGGCGCCGGCGCTTGCCATGCCCGACCTGCCTACCGTCGCTTCCGATGAAGCGCTGCTGACGTTGAATGATGCAGCGAAGTCACCCGCGCGGTGGATCCAGCCGTCGCCCTTGCCGTCGGGGCCAGCCCCTACAACTGCGTCGCTTGTGCCGCAAACCGCGGTGCAGATCGGAGAGATCATGCTCCGCCGGCCCGATGGTCCGGTAGAGGTGCAGCTTCATCCGGAAGACCTGGGGCCAATCCGCCTGATTGTGTCCCAGTCCGAGACTGGGATGCGCGTGTCCATCAGCGCGGAGCGGGCCGATGTACTGGACCTTTTGAAACGCCATGCGGATCAGTTGGCCGATGATTTGCGACGCCTGGGATATGGCGATGCGAGCCTGGATTTTGGACAGCAATTCAGCCGTCAGGCGGACCATCAATCCGCCCTCGCCGCCAGAATTCTTGATCGTGCCCAGCCCGCGGACGAGGCCGCCACCCTGCCCGAACCAGCCCCATCCAAACCTGCGATCAGCAATGGCCGCTTTGACATGAGGATTTGATCATGACCGATCCCCTGACCGTACAATCCACGCAAGCGGCCGCCGCCGTCCGAGGCAACAGCGGTGCAGACACCGGATCAGCTTTGAGCGCTGTAACATCCGATTTTGAGACTTTCTTGAAGATGCTCACGGCGCAAGCCAAATATCAGGACCCGTTGGAGCCGATTGATTCCACCGAATACGCCGCTCAGCTTGCGCAGTTTTCCATGGTCGAACAGCAGGTTCAGACCAATGACATTCTGGCCGCGCTCGTCTCTGACATGGGGCGTTCGGGTCTGACCTCTTTGGGCGGTTGGATCGGGATGCAGGTGCGCAGCCCGGCTCAGGTGAATTTTGCAGGCGAGCCGGTGACACTGACGCCAGACCTGGCACCGGGCGCTCTTGACGGCGTGTTGGTGGTCAGTTCTGGCACCGGTCAGACCGTGCGGCGGGTTGAGTTTTCCTCGACCGATGCCAGTGTCACATGGGACGGGTTGATGCAGGACGGGACAAACGCGCCATTTGGCAGCTACAGTTTTCAGGTCGAAAGCTGGCGCGAGGGCAGCCGGATCGATACCGCCCCGGCCCAGCAATATGACCGCGTCCGCGAAGCCCAGATCACCGCAGACGGCGCGACCTCTCTTGTGCTTGAGGATGGTCGGGTGATCTCCGCCGAGGCGGTGACCGCTCTGCGCTCGGGATAATCCGGAGGCAGGCTTGATCCCATGCCCGCTTCGGGGCAGACCTGCACGGGATGCCATCTGCCGGTTCCTCCTCTCTTGCAGGTCTACCTGACGACCTGACCCTCGCCTTGACACGGGCGCGGCTTGCGACCGGGCAGAGCTTGTTCCGTCGGCTTCCGGGCGGGCGCACAAATCGGGTCTGGCTCATGCAAGGCGCGGAAACGGATGATGTGGTCATCAAGCTTTATGCGGCGCAGGCGTCCAACACACTCTTTCCCAATGACCCGGGCGCCGAACTCACTGTTCTTGAGGCACTTTCGCCGCACCGCCTTGCGCCTGAGCCTTTTGCGTCTGGCATCGTTTCGACGGGGTCTTGGCTCGCGTATCGGCATTACCCGGGACCGACTTGGCAGGCAGGAGTAAAGGCGGTTGCGAGACTGTTGGGGCGGGTTCACGCCTGTGCAGCGCCAAGGGGACTACGCGTCGTGAGTGGCGGCAGTGCAGATCTAGTGCGGCAGGGCACAGAACTTTTGGCACCATTGGCCGCAGATCCGATGGCGCGGGTCTTGCAGTCGGCCAAGCCACAGGTCAGCATGCCTGCGGCACCTGCGATGTGTTTGATTCATGGCGATCCGGTTCCGGGCAATCTGGTTGATGGGCCGGACGGTCTGCGATTGATTGATTGGCAATGCCCGGCCTGGGGAGATCCGGCTGAAGATCTTCTGATGTTCCTGTCGCCAGCGATGCAGCTTTTGTATTGCGGTCGCAGCCTGTCCATCCGGGAACAGCATGATTTTCTTGCCGCCTATCCAGATCAGGACATGGCCCGGCGCGCGAGGCTGCTACAGCCTTTGGCGCATTGGCGCATGGCGTGTTATTGTCTCAACCGTCTGCGCAATGGAGCGACGGATTACGCGGCGGGGCTGCGTGCGGAACTGGCAGCGCTGGGTGTGTCAGATATCGGCCAGCATCAGTGAGGCATAGACCACAGGCATGATCGCGCGGCGCGCGCCGCCAAGTTCAAAGCGCGGTGGAGGGGTTTGCATGGCCTGTGGCACCGGGTTTTTGCCCTGCGCAAGTTGCGACAGAAGAAAGCCGGAATAGCTGCCCATCGCCACCCCGTTCCCGTGATAGGCAAAGCCCGCAAACATGCCGGGCTGGTCCGGTATGGGCCCGGCAAAGGGCAAACGATGGCGTGTCAGGCACACAAGACCTGACCAGCAATGTGTCGCCTCCACCCCGCGCCAGGCCGGGAACATCTTGTCGAAATGCGTGCGCAACTTGGCCCGCGCGGCGGTTTCGCTGCTCGCCGTGCCCTTAAGACCACCGCGCATCCCGAACAGCATTCGCCGATCCGGCATCAAGCGGAAATAATGCAGCAAATGGCGCGTGTCGTAGCACATCTGATGCGATGACCAGCCCTGCGCGTCGATTTCGGTCTGGGTCAGGGGCCGGGTCACCAGCACGCTGGATTGTGTGGGCATGTAGCGCCCGGCCATCCAATTCGGCAGATCCTCAGAGGAATAGCCATTTGTGGCAATCAAGACCTTGTCGCAGGTCACGCGGCCCTGAGCGGTTGTCAGAACCCACCCGCCATCGGCGCGTTTAATCGTTTGCACGGCGCTCTCTGCATACAGTCCCGCGCCTGCGGCCTGTGCCGCCCCAGCGAGGCCAAAGAGATATTTCTGCGGGTTCAGCGCAAAGCCTTTTGGGGTCGTTAGCGCCCCATAAAAATCGGCCCGCAGCCCAGCCCCTGCGAGATCCTGACGGCGCAAAAGGATGGGGGTTGGACCGCCTTCGCGCACCATCTCGGCGGCCTGCGCTTCAAGATAGCGCATGTCTGACGGGCGATGTGCCAGAAGCGTTTCGCCGTCTGAATGGCGGTCGACCTCCAAGCCCAGCCGGGCGATCAGGCCGTCGACCAGATCGACTGCGGCCACTTCGGCATTGAGGTATTCTTCCGCAACCGCGAGCCCATAGTCCCGCATCAGACCTTTTTCACTGCGGCGCGACCCACCGATGCAGCAAAACCCGCCATTTCGCCCCGACGCACCCCAGCCGGGGGTCTTGGCTTCCAATACGGCCACATCGACACCCGCTTCCGCCAGATGCAGCGCGGCGGACAGTCCGGTGAACCCGCCTCCGATGATCGCCACATCCACCTTGGCTTCGCCGTCGTGACGCGGCCAGACGGGGGCTGTGGTCGTTTCATCCCAATAGCAGGCCGTGCGGGGGCCATCGGAATAGCTGTAATCGGGCAGGATACGCTTCATTCGGTGCGTGCGGCCTCTTGTTCATCGCGTTTGGCGCGGATCAGCTGTTGTTTCGACACCAGTGAGGCGGTGATCACACCAACAGCCACAATGCCGATCATGATGGTCGATAGCGCGTTGATCTCAGGGCTGACACCCAGACGCACGGCTGAATATATCTTGATCGGCAAGGTCGTCGAGGAGGGGCCAGAGGTGAAGGACGCGATCACCAGATCGTCGAGCGACAGGGTAAAGGCCAAGAGCCACCCCGAAATTACCGCAGGCGCGATGATCGGCAGCGTCACAAGGCGGAAGGTTTCAAAGGGCGTGGCGCCAAGGTCCAGCGCAGCCTCTTCCAGCGAGCGGTCGAAGGTCACCAATCGTGACGACACCACCACCGAGACATAGCACATGGCAAATGTCGTATGGGCCAGCACGATGGTCAGCACGCCCCGGTCCAGTCCGATTCCAATGAAGAGCAGCAGCAAAGACAGGCCCGTGATCACCTCGGGCATGACCAGCGGGGCATAGATCATGCCGGAAAACAGCGTGCGTCCAAGGAAACGTCCGCCGCGCACCAGCACATAAGCCGCCATCGTGCCCAGCACGGCCGCAATGGTCGACGAGATCACCGCCACTTTCAGCGTGACAAGCGCGGCGTCTAGAAAGGCTTCGTTCTGGAATAGCTCGCCATACCATTTGGTCGAAAAACCCGACCAGACCGTGACCAGCCGCCCGCCGTTGAAAGAATAGATCACAAGGATCAGCATGGGGATGTAAAGGAAGGCGAAACCCAGCGTCAGCGAGACGATATTAAACGGGGACAGACGGTTCATCGATCGGCCTCCGCCTGTTTTTGCTGGTTGCGCTGGAACAGCACGATAGGGATGATCAGGATCAAGAGCAGCACCACCGCCACGGCTGAGGCGACAGGCCAGTCGCGATTTGAGAAGAACTCCTCCCACAACACCTTGCCGATCATCAGCGTGTCCGACCCGCCCAGAAGCGAGGGGATCACAAATTCGCCGATGGTGGGGATGAACACAAGGAAGCACCCGGCGATGATGCCCGGCCGTGACAAGGGCAGCGTGACCAGCCAGAAGGCGCTGGCGCGTGAACAGCCCAGATCTTCGGCGGCCTCGATCAGGGAGCCATCAAGACGGTCGAGCGTGGCGTAGATCGGCAGGATCATGAAGGGCAGATAAGTGTAGACGATGCCGATATAGACGGCTGTGTCCGTGTTCAGGATTTGCAGCGGCGACGAGATCACCCCGACCCAAAGCAGGAACTGGTTCAAAAAGCCTTCGGTCGACAGGATGCCCATCCACGAATAGACGCGGATCAGGAACGAGGTCCAGAAGGGAAGAATCACCAGCATCATCAGCGTCGGACGCCAGTGTTCAGGCGCGCGGGCCATCGCATAAGCCACCGGATAGCCAACCAGTAGGGTCAGGATCGTCGCGATCAGAGCGATTTGCAGCGAGGACAGATAGGCTTTCCAATAAAGGTCATCTTCGGTCAGAAAGATGAAATTCTCGAAATCCAGCTCTCGAATGAAATCGATAATGCTGTCGCCCCAGGAAAATACCGGCAGATAAGGCGGCCGCGCGATGGCGGCATCCGACAGCGAGATTTTAAAAACGATCAGGAACGGCACCAGAAACAGCGCCAATAGCCAGACGTAAGGAACGGCGATCAGAAACCAGCGGCGCAGCATCAGTCGGCCAGCACGACGCCTGCAGTGGCCGTCCAGGACAGCCAGACAGGGTCTTCCCATGCAAAGGCGCGGCGCGAAATGCGCCGCTGGTTGGCGACCTGCGCCTTGATCAGGCTGCCGGAATTCAGCCGGACGTGATAGGTCGACATATTGCCAAGATAGCCGATGTCCTCGACCTTGCCCTGCACGGCGTTGGCGGCATCTTCCGGTCGGTCGGCGGAAATGGCGATCTTCTCCGGACGGATCGCCATGTAACAGCTTTGGCCGTCACTGAGCGCGGTAGACGTCGTGCCGATCAGGGCGTCTTCGGCCTCGGACCAGTGCAGGGCATAACGATCCCCGTCCAAGGGGCTTGCCTTGGCTTCAATGATGTTCACGTCGCCCACGAAATCCGCGACATAGCGGGAGTTCGGGTTTTCATAAAGCCGGTCGGGCGTGTCGACCTGCACCAGCTTGCCTTCATCCATCACCGCGATGCGCGAGGCGACGGTCATCGCCTCTTCCTGATCATGGGTGACGATGACAAAGGTCGTGCCGGTTTTCTCCTGAATATCCATCAGTTCGAACTGCGTCGCTTCGCGCAGTTTCTTGTCCAGTGCGCCCAGCGGTTCATCAAGAAGCAGCAGTTTTGGCGCCTTGGCCAGCGACCGGGCCAGCGCCACACGCTGGCGTTGCCCACCAGAGATCTGATGCGGTTTGCGGCGCGCGAATTTTTCCAGACGGGTGAGCTTCAGCATCTCATCCACGCGGGCGGAAATCTGGTCTTTGGGCAGCTTGTCGCGGCGCAGGCCAAAGGCGATGTTCTCCCAGACCGACAGATGCGGAAACAGCGCATAACTTTGGAACATCATGTTCACGGGGCGCTGGTTGGGCGGCAGATGCCCGATGTTGTCGCCGGACACGATGATGTCGCCGGATGTCGGCTCTTCAAACCCGGCCAGCATCCGCATCATCGTGGTCTTGCCACAGCCGGACGGGCCAAGCAGAGCAAAGAATTCTTTTTCGTAGATATCAAGGTTCAGATTGCTGATGGCGGTAAAGTCGCCGAACTTTTTGGTCACATTGCGAAACCGGATCATGGGCTCAGCGGATTGATCGGTCCAGGGGGCAAAGACGGGGGCGTTCACGGGCGACACACCTTATGGGCAGCAGGTCAGAAAAGAGGCCGGGCAATCTGCCCGGCCTCTGTGTTTATGGCAATCGGATCAGGTGCCCGATTTGATCTTGGTCCACAGTCGGGTCACCTGACGCTGCACGCGGGCGTCGTAAGGTGTTGTGGTGTAGAGATTCTTCAGCGTCTCTTCATCCGGGTAGATGGCCGGATCGCTGATCACGTCCTCTTCCAGGAGAGGTTTCGAGGCCGCGTTGCCATTGGCGTAATAAACGTAGTTGGACGCGTCCGCCATGTTCTGTGCATCCATGATGAAGTTCAGGAAGACATGCGCGCCTTCGGGGTTGGGTGCATCGACCGGGATGGCCATCTGGTCAAACCACATCAGGGCACCTTCGGACGGGGCGTTATAGGCAATCTCGACGCCGTTATCCGCTTCCCATGCGCGGTCGCGGGCCTGCAGGATGTCTCCGGACCAACCGAAGGCCACGCAGATATCGCCATTGGCCAGCGCGTTGATGTATTCGGAGCTGTTGAACTTCGCCACATGCTCGCGCACGCCACCCAGCACGGCTTCGGTTTTTGCGATGGTGTCACTATCATGGCTGTTGGGGTCTTCACCCAGATAGGCCAGCGCGGCAGGGATCATTTCCGACGGCGCGTCCAGGAAGTAGACGCCACATTCGGCCAGCTTGGCCATGTTGTCGGGGTTGAAAATCAGGTCGAGCGAGCCGATCGGAGCGTCTTCGCCCAGAATTTCCTGCACCTTGGGCACGTTCACACCGATGCCGGTGGTGCCCCACATATAGTTGATCGAATAGGCGTTGTCCGGGTCATACTGCGCCGTGCGGTCCTGGATCACATCCCACAGGTTGCCCGAATTCGGCAGTTGTGCCATGTCCAGCTGCTGGAAAGCGCCTGCTTGGATCTGACGCTGCAGGAACGTGCCCGACGGCACCACGACATCATAGCCTGAACCGCCTGCGAGCATCTTGGTTTCCAGCACTTCGTTGCTGTCAAACACGTCATAGATAAGCTCGATCCCGGTTTCCTGTTCGAACTTTTCCAGAAGGGCTTCGTCGATGTAGTCCGACCAGTTGTAAACGCGCACCTCGTCAGCCAAGGCCACCGAGCCCAGCAGCGCCGCGGTAACCGTTGCAGCGGTGAGTGTTCTTGTCATTGTCGTCTCCCTGTGTTCCCTGCGAGGCCGTCGCTTTGGGTAATTTGATCAATTTTTGCGCAAAGCAAAAACCGGCGCTATGTTTCCACGCAAGTCTCGGTTACGCAAGCGGACCGATTGAGAAAAAAGGACGGGTGGTGAATTTGATCAAAAAAGAGGCGAGCGAGGGTCCGAAACTACCGACCCATGAGGTGGTATATCGCGCGTTGAGGGATTTGATCTTGTTCGGAGAATTGGCTCCGGGACAGGCTGTGACGATCAAGGGTTTGACCGAACAGCTGGAAGCCGGGATGACCCCCGTGCGTGAGGCGATCCGCCGTCTGACGGCTGAAGAGGCTCTCAATTTCATGGGGAATCGCCGCGTTTCGGTGCCCGATCTGTCTGTCGATGACATATCCGAACTGCTGTTGTTGCGTTTGGCGGTCGAACCGGAACTGACGCGTCGCGCTTGCCGACTCATCACGTTGCCCCAGATTTCAGCGCTGGAAGCCACTGATGCCGCCTTGGATGACGCCATCGACGCTGGCGATGTCGGAGGGTATCTCAGACGGAATCACGCGTTCCATACACAGATATACGATCTGGCTGGCGCACCGATACTGGCCGGCACCACGCAAAGGCTGTGGCTGCGATTCGGCCCGGCACTGCGCGTGGTGTGCGGCCGGTTCGGGACGCAGAGCCTGCCGGATTTTCACAAGGATATCCTGCGTGCCCTTCGGAACGGTCAGCCCGACATGGCCGCAGAGGCGATGGCGCAGGATGTGCGGCAGGGGATGGTGCAAATCCAGTCAAACCTTGATCGCGACGCTACGGAACAGGTGACCTGAGCCGCCGCAAATTGACCCTGGGAAAATTTGATCATATTCTATGCTGAAACCAGTTTCTTGCGGAGGCTACTTATGGTCCAGATCAGCAATCACCTGCCCACAGCCGAGTTGCAGCGGCTTGACGCGGCGCATCACCTTCATCCGTTCACCTCGCATTCCGAGCTGACGGAAAAGGGAGCGCGGGTGATCACGCGGGCGAAAGGGGTTTTTCTGACCGACAGCGAGGGAGAAGAGATCCTCGATGGGATGGCCGGGCTGTGGTGCGTCAATATCGGCTATGGTCGGGATGAACTGGCCGAGGCCGGCGCGCGCCAGATGCGCGAACTGCCGTATTACAACACGTTCTTCCAATCGACGCATGTGCCCGCCATCGCCCTCGCAAATAAGTTGGCCGAGCTGATGCCGGAGCATCTGAATCACGTGTTCTTTGCTGGGTCGGGCTCCGAGGCGAATGACACCAATATCCGGCTTGTTCGGACCTATTGGGATCTGAAGGGCAAACCTTCGAAGAAAGTGATCATCAGCCGCAAGAATGCGTATCACGGATCCTCGGTGGGCTCGGGCAGCTTGGGGGGCATGGCTTACATGCACTCTCAAGGTGGGCTCCCGATCCCGGACATTCATCACATCAACCAGCCGAACTGGTGGGCCGAAGGCGGGGACATGACACCCGAAGAATTCGGTCTGGCCCGCGCGCAAGAGTTGGAAGCCGCCATTCTTGAGATGGGCGAAGACCGCGTCGCGGCCTTTATCGCCGAACCGGTGATGGGTGCAGGCGGCGTGATCGTTGCGCCTTCGACCTACTGGCCAGAAATTCAGCGCATCTGCGACAAGTATGAAATCCTGTTGATCGCAGATGAGGTGATTTGCGGATTTGGCCGGACTGGCAACTGGTTTGGGTCGCAGACGTTGAATATCCGTCCTGATATCATGACCATCGCCAAGGGGCTCAGCTCGGGCTATGCGCCGATTGGCGCTTCGGTGGTGAGCGATGAGGTCGCGGAGGTGATCGGCCAAACCGAGTTCAACCACGGCTATACCTATTCCGGTCATCCGGTCGCCTGTGCCGTCGCGTTGGAAAACCTGCGCATTCTTGAAGAAGAAGGCATCGTGGACCACGTGCGTACCGTGGCAGCGCCCTATCTGAAGCAAGCCTGGGAGTCTCTGACCGATCACCCGCTGGTTGGAGAGGCGACGATCGTGGGCATGATGGCCTCCATCGCGTTGACGCCGGACAAGGCCAGCCGCGCAAAATTTGCAGCTGATCCGGGCACGGTCGGGCTGATGTGCCGGGAACGTTGCTTTGCGAATAATCTGGTGATGCGCCATGTCGGCGACCGCATGGTGATCTCGCCGCCGCTGATCATCACGCCGGAGGAAATCGACATGTTGCTGATGCGGGCACGCAAGTCTCTGGACGAGACCTATGCGCGACTGCAGGAACAGGACATGCTGCGCCCTGCAAGCTGAAGCCTCTCAGCTTAGCTGAGCGCGGTGGCGACGCGGCGCATCAGGGCCGTGCACGCCATGATTTGCCGCAGGCTGATCGTTTCAACAGGGTCATAGGCCGCCGCGGGCGCGCCCGGACCTATTGCGATCACCGGGGCGCCAAGCACATTCCAGATCCCGCTGGGCCCGTTGATCTCCATCGGGCCCGGTTCTCTTTTCAGGATGCCATTGCAGGCCTGACGCGCCGCCGGAGACGGACGCAGCGGCGGCAGATCATCGAGTCGCTCCAGTGCGAGTCCGGCGCTGGCATCAAGAGACTGCATGCCGGGTTCCAACGTGTCGCGGCAGTGTTTTTCGAGCGAGTCGAGCACAAAGGCCAGATCGGACGAGGCCCAATAGGACACGCCCCATTCGATACTGGCCTTGAAAGGCATGGACCCGCCACCGGGTTCCGAAATGACCTGACCCAGCGCTAAAGTGGCCCGCCCGGCGCGCAGCATCAATGCGCTGCGCAATTCGAGCAATTCTGCACCATAGCGGATCACCGCGTCCGAGGCATTGCTGCCCGACCAGGGGGGCAGGGCGCGCCCACGGCTTCCGAATGCATGGGTGCGAAACCTGGCTTGTCCCGGATGCGCATTGACGGGCTGCATATCGGTCGCTTGTGCCGAGAGGATCAGTCTAGGTCTTTTGCCAGTGGCCCGGATGGCTTCGGCCTGAGGCAGCGGATCATGCGTACCAGGCCCTTGCAGCGCAAGGTAAATCGGATGTTTCAGGTCCCGCAGGTTTGCGTTGAGAATACATGCCAAGGCGCTGGCCAACATGGGTCTGGACCCGGTCACGCCCCGCCCACAGACCGTGCGGCCGGTCAAAACCGGTGCCGCCGTCCAGTCTTCCTGCGGCTTTGGCGGCAATGTCAGATCGTAGGCCAGGACCACGCCACCGCTACGGTCCGGACCTAGACGCACCACCAGGTGCGTTTGAGAGCACAAAAGTATGCGTGCATGTTCAGATGCCTGAACACAGTCGCGCACGTAATCTGCGCTCGAAACCCCTGTCGGGCCCGAACTCGACACGAGCTGGGCAAGATGATCAAGCGTTAAGGTGAAGGAATTATTCGCCGCAGAGTTGGTGTTTTGACCTGCTGAATCACCCAATAATCGTTTTCCCATAAAATCCTACAGTCCGGTCCAAAATCATTCGCGCCGTCCGGGCCGCAACGCCTGATGGAACAACCTTAACGCGGGAAGTCTGCGAAAAGCAGTTGAAAAAAGTGTCAATGATAGAAATGGCAAGGAAATTCAGTTGTTGCGGTTGCTTAACGGGCCGCGGCTGTGATTACAATCACCACCGAGAGCGCGCATCAGCGTGCCGGATCACGGGGAGACACCGCTTTGACCACCGCTTCAGCGCAGGACGCCTTTGTTGAGTTTGAGCATGTGCAGAAAAGCTATGACGGCGAAACCCTGGTGGTCAAAGACCTGAACCTGACCTTGCCGCGCGGAGAGTTCCTGACCATGCTTGGGCCCTCGGGCTCGGGCAAGACGACCTGTCTTATGATGTTGGCGGGGTTCGAAACGGCCACCCATGGAGATATCCGCCTGGGGGGGGTGTCGATCAATAACATCCCGCCCCATAAGCGCGGGATTGGTATGGTGTTCCAGAACTACGCCCTGTTCCCGCATATGACTGTCGCCGAAAACCTGTCCTTCCCGCTGGAGGTTCGCAAGATGGGCCGTTCCGAAAGGGAGGAGAAGGTCAAGCGCGCTTTGGAAATGGTGCAGATGGGTGCCTTTGGTGGACGGCGTCCGGCGCAATTGTCGGGCGGGCAGCAGCAGCGGATCGCGCTGGCGCGGGCTTTGGTCTTTGAAGCCGAACTTGTTCTGATGGACGAACCGCTGGGGGCGCTGGACAAGCAGCTGCGTGAACATATGCAGTTTGAAATCAAACGCATTGCCGACAATCTTGGCATCACGGTCGTCTATGTGACCCATGACCAGACCGAAGCTCTGACCATGTCTGACCGTGTTGCCGTGTTCAATGACGGCCGAATCCAACAATTGGCGCCGCCGGACAAGCTGTATGAGGAACCGGAAAACAGCTTTGTCGCGCAATTCATTGGCGAAAACAACACGTTGGAAGGTGTGGTCAAAGAGATCAACGCCAATCGTGCCATTGTGCAACTGGATGATGGAGAGTTGATCGACTGCAAACCGGTCAATGTCTCACAACCCGGCGAACGTACGCGCGTGTCGATCCGGCCCGAGCGGGTCGAATACAACAAAGACCGTTTGCAAGACGGTGCCCATACTCTGAAGGCCGAAGTGCTTGAGTTTATCTATATGGGCGACATTTTCCGCACTCGACTACGCGTGGCGGGCAATGAAGAATTCATCATCAAGACTCGCAACGCGCCGGATCAGGTGCGGCTGCAACCGGGCCAGCAGATCGAGGTCGGCTGGCTCCCCGAAGATTGCCGCGCGCTGGATGCGTAAGGCAGATACGCTCCCGCCCCGGTCATTTGGGGCGTGAGATACCGCGTGTCGGACGTTTGCCCGTTCTGCCGATACGCCCAACATCCCGGGACGGGTAAACAAGACCAGGGAGAGTATCAGTATGAAAACGACAAAAATCCTTTTGGCCTCCACCGCGCTGACCATCGCGGCCGGTGCGGCCTATGCGGATGGCCACATGGCCGACGACATGACATTGGTCAGCTGGGGCGGCGCCTATCAGAAGTCTCAGCAGCGCGCCTATGTTGAGCCTTATCTGGAAATGAACCCGGGCGTGTCGGCGGTTTGGGACGAAAGCTCGGCTGAGGCCGTGGCCAAGCTGCGCGCCATGAACGAAGCCGGCAACGTGACCTGGGATCTGGTCGACGTCGTGGCGGCGGACGCGATTCGTCTGTGTGACGAAGGTCTTGCCATGGAAATCGACCCGGATGAGATTCTGGCCCCCGCGCCGGACGGCACCTCGGCCTCGGATGATTTTGGGGACCTGCTGGTGTCGGACTGCTTCATCCCGCAGATCGTTTATTCGACCACCTTCGGCTATCGCACCGATCTGGTGGGTGACACACCGCCGACCGATGTTTGCGCCGTTTTTGACACCGAAACCTATCCGGGCAAGCGCGCGCTGGAAAAGCGTCCGATCAACAACATGGAATGGGCGTTGCTCTGTGACGGTGTGGCCAAGGGCGACGTTTACGACGTTCTGGAAACCGAAGAAGGGCAAGAGCAGGCTCTGGCCAAGCTCGACACCATCAAGGATGACGTGATCTGGTGGTCCGCCGGTGCCGACACGCCCCAGCTGCTGGCCGATGGTGAGATCGTGATGGGTTCGACCTATAACGGCCGCCTCTTCTCGGTCATCGAAGAGCAGAACCAGCCGGTTGCGATGCTGTGGGACGCGCAGGTGTTCGATCTAGACGGTTGGATCATCCCGACCGGCCTGCCCGAAGATCGTCTGGCCCGCGTGATGGATTTCGTGAAATTCGCCACCGACACGCAGCGTCTGGCGGATCAGGCGAAATACATCTCCTACGGTCCGGCGCGTGCGTCCTCTGCCCCGCTGGTGGGCGACCATGCTGATATGGGCATTGCCATGGCCCCGCATATGCCGACCGATCCGAACAATGCCAAGAACACGTTCCTCTACAACTACGAGTTCTGGGCCGATTATCGCGACGATATCGACGCGAAATTCCAGGCCTGGTTGGCCAAGTAATCGCGCCTGACGCGAAATACCGGGGGCGGCATGCTGCCCCCGGACCAAATTCGAGGAGAGGTGTCATGCCCAAAGGCTATATCATCGGCCAGATCACCGTGAAGGATCCCGAAGGGTATAAGGACTACGTCATCAAGGATACGCCCATCCTCGAAAGCCACAGCGCACGGTTCGTCGTGCGCGGCGGTAAACAAGAGGTCATGGAAGGTGAGGCCGGGCAGCGCACCGTGGTGATTGAATTCGACAGTTATGAGGCTGCAAAAGCCGCCTATGACGACCCCGAATACCAGGTGGTGGCCGAGATCCGCCGCCGGACGGCAGATAGCATGATCATGTTGGTCGAAGGGGTCTGAGCGATGACAGATGCGACGGACGCGATGCTCTCGGCGGATGGCAAACCGCTTAAGAAATCCCTTGCTATTGCACTGCGGCGTCAAAAGATCCGAGCGCTGCTGCTGATCGCGCCCCTGCTGATCTTCGTGCTGGTGACGTTCCTCGCACCGATCGCGGATATGCTGTTTCGGTCGGTCGAAAACAAGATCGTCCGCGAAACCCTGCCCGAAACCATCGAGGCGTTGCAGGATTGGGATGCAGCCTCTGGCGTCACCCCTGATGAGGCCGTGTTTGAGGCGCTCTATCTCGATATTTTCATCGCGCAGGAGCAAAAGCTGCACACGCGGCTGGGCACGCGTTTGAACTATGAAAAAACCGGCATGTCGTCTCTCTTCCGTAAAAGCGGTCGGGGTGTGGGGCGGTTTGACACCGATGAATATGCCGACGCGTTTCAGGATGCCGACGCGGCCTGGGAAGAACCTGCGACCTGGGTCACCCTGATGCAGGATGCCGGCACCCGCGCTGCCCTGCCACTCACCGCGCGGACATGGGATCGCTGGGAGGCCTATCTGGCATCCCAAGGCGATGATCCGGCTGAAGAGAAGATCGAAGATTTCCTCTATACTGCGCTTTACATCGACCTGATGCGCGGCGCTGATGTGTCTGGCGCCGATGCTTTGGTGCAGGCAGCAGCTCCGATGGCTGCGCAGATCAAGCCGGTCAGCTTGACCGCGCAGTTCGAAGATATCGATAAAGACTGGATCGATCCTGAGGTCTGGCAAACCATGGCGATCTATTCGCCGGGATATACGTCGGGCTATTTCCTCAACTCCGTCGACATGCAAAAGGGTCTCGACGGTCCCGAAGCACGGCCTGAAAATCAGCAGATCTACATGATGCTGTTTGGCCGGACGTTGTTCATGTCGCTCGTGATCACGGGCGCTTGTATCCTGCTGGGCTATCCGGTGGCATGGCTGCTAGCCAATCTGCCGACGCGGCGGGCCAACCTGCTGATGATCCTGGTGCTTTTGCCTTTCTGGACCTCACTTCTGGTGCGCACCTCGGCCTGGAAAGTGATGCTGCAACAGCAGGGCGTGGTGAATGACACGCTCGTCTGGCTCGGCATCGTGGATGATGCCAACCGGTTGATCATGATGAACAACCAGATGGGCACGATCATTGCGATGACGCATATCCTGCTGCCCTTCATGATCCTGCCGCTTTATTCGGTGATGCAGACCATTCCGCCCAGTTACCTGCGCGCGGCCAAATCGCTGGGCGCCACGAATTGGACGGCTTTCTGGCGGGTCTATTTCCCGCAATCGGTGCCGGGGATTGGCGCGGGTTCGATCCTCGTCTTCATTCTGGCGATCGGCTATTACATCACGCCGGAAATCGTGGGCGGCACCACGGGTACCTTCATTTCGAACCGGATTGCCTATCACATCAGTTCTTCGCTGAATTGGGGTCTGGCGGCGGCGCTGGGCGCGATCCTTTTGGGCGCCGTGCTGGTGCTTTACTGGGTCTATGACAAGGTTGTCGGCATCGACAATGTGAAGTTGGGGTAACGGAGATGAGCACCTATTCCACCGAAACCCGCACAGAGCCGAAATTCTATGTCTCGGTCACCGCCGTTTTCGGCGCTTTTGCGGGGGTATTTGTTGGCACCTCAATGGGCAGCACGCTTTTGGGCATTCTTCTCGGGGCCGCGATCATGGCGGGACTCGCCTGGGGTCTGACCACACGGAACATCCCGGAAAAAGCCGCGCGCTGGGGGCTTGCAGGTTTGGGGGCTTTGGCGGGGTTTGCTTTGGGCGGTCTGTCCGGCATGTTGTTGGGCATCGGCTTTGGCTGGTTCTTCGGTTTTTTGATCTTCTGGCTGTTCGAAGGTCGATACCGTGCCCCTCTGGCGCCTTATCTGACCTCAGGGCAGGTGCTGTGGCACTACACATTTCGCGTGATTGTCTGGTCGATCCTGATCTTCCTGATCACCCCGATCCTTGTGGTCATGCCGCTCAGCTTCAACGCGCAGGACTTCTTCACCTTCACGCCGGAAATGCTGCGATTTGATCCCGAAGGTTATTCCTTCAAGCATTACCAAGACTTCTTCACCAGTTCCGATTGGCAGGGCGCGCTGCGCAATTCGGTGATGATTGCGCCTGCGGCGACGCTGCTGTCGGTCAGCTTTGGCACACTGGCGGCCATCGGGCTCAGCCAGCCTCATGTCCCCTTCCGCCGCGCGATCATGGCGATCTTGATCTCCCCCATGATCGTGCCACTGATCATTTCGGCCGCGGGCATGTATTTCTTCTATTCCCGGATTGGCCTGCAGGGGACCTACTTCGGCGTAGTTCTCGCCCATGCGGCGCTGGGTATCCCGTTTGTGATCATCACTGTGACGGCCACGCTCGTTGGATTTGACCAATCGCTTGTGCGCGCGGCGGCCAATATGGGCGCCGGTCCAGTCAAAACATTCTTCCGCGTGCAGATGCCGCTGATCCTGCCGGGTGTGATCTCGGGCGGGCTCTTTGCCTTTATCACATCCTTTGATGAGGTGGTCGTTGTGCTATTTGTCGGATCCGCCGGGCAGAAAACCCTGCCTTGGCAGATGTTCACCGGGTTGCGCGAACAGATCTCGCCCACGATTCTGGCCGTGGCGACTATTCTTGTGGCCATCTCCATCGCACTGTTGACAGTGGTCGAACTGCTCCGCCGCCGGTCCGAACGTTTGCGAGGGATGAGCCCCGGTTAGAGCCGCTTTTTCGCACTCTTTTCTAGTCGTACGGTTGTGCCATCTGAAAAACAGCGGCGCTCGCGCTGAGGCCGTTACGCGAACCAGATGGAATGTCTAGCCACATGACCAAGAGCGGAAACGACAAGATCGTCCCGTTTCAGATTAAAATGTCGTTCGAAAGGTCCTGAACTGTTGTTCCCAACAGTGTTACGCTGACACCGCTCTCGAAAACGAAAACAGCGTTGCCATTGTCGTTTTTCGCATAGGATTTGGCTTCGGCAACAGATGAAAAGCCGAACGCACGTAGATCGAGACTGTCTATATCGTCCTCAAAGTCTTTGACTAAGTCTGCGTCGCCATTCGTCGAAAAAACAAACACGTCTGACCCCGTGCCGCCAGAAAGCGTATCCTGTCCGCTCCCACCGGCAAGCCGGTCAACTCCTTTCCCGCCAAAGATCCTGTCACGTCCACCCCCACCGTCGAGCTGATCGGCACCCACTCCGCCAAAGAGCCTGTCTCGCCCGCTTCCGCCTTCCAATTTGTCTGGGCCAAAGCCGCCAAAAAGCTTGTCATGACCGCGCCCGCCTTTCAGTAGATCAGCTCCGGCTGCCCCGCGGAGAACGTCCTGCCCGCCCCCGCCGGCCAAGGTGTTGGCCACGTGGTTACCGGTTATGTCATCCTCGAAATCGCTGCCTGTGGCATTCTCAATGATTGCCGTGTCGTAGATATAGATCCGATTTGAACCCCAGTAGTGCAGATTTGACACTGAACCAGGCGCAAGGTTGATGACTTGCGTTGCGCCGACCCCTTTTACAAAGTCCGACAGGTCGATCCTGTCCACCCCACCGTCATCCTTGATCGTCAATAGGTGATGACCACCAATCCGAAAAATCCCACCATCCTCACTTGGCCCATCAATCGACAAGGATTGCCCGAACGGGCCGCCTTCGAACGCGCCAGTTCCATAAACAGTGTTGCCCTTGTTTACCTTTGTCGGGCCATAGAGCATCTCCAGCGCCCGCAGGTCGGCGGCCATAGGGGTGACCGGATCAGCTTCCCAAAAATCATTGTTGCGAAAGTCCCGGTCTGCATCGAAATAAGAAAGGACCGACATCAATTCTGTGTCGTTCTGATACAGCGCATGGGCCCCGTATGTGCCTGTGAAGTTGTAGGGGCCGGGATGCCCCAACCCCAACGCATGGCCGATCTCATGCAAAAATGCGACATATCCTTGGTCACCGAACTCGGGGCGTTCGGTTGTGAGCGCCTTGGCGACTTTGATGTCAACGTGATCCAGATAACCGTCTTCGATCGAGCGTCGCGCAAACGAGTTTCGGCCTCCGACGTTGAAACTTATGTCGCTGTCTTGTTCGCTTTCGGTGAAGGAGATCCCGGAATAATGGCTCCAGGCGTCCAGTGCCCACTCTGCCCGCTTGCGTGCAGACTTGCTTAGGTTCGACAAATCGACCGTAAGTTCCTTTTCTTCGCCCATTCGCCACTGTGCGGGATCTTGGTCAGATGCCTCCCAGTAATTATAGGCTAGCTCCTCGGCCAACTCATCAAGCGTGCCATAAGTGAAGTCCTTATTCTCGGTGAGCTTGACTGTATAGCCACCAACACCCAAATTTTGCATGTCGATTGCCAGATAAATCTTTCTGGCATCGTCAAATTCCACGATCCGATATGAAGACTGCCGGGTTTCACCGTCGTGAAGATGCGTGATGTAGCCCCCACCAGACGTGCTCAGCAACCGCCCCCCGGCCTGATCATGTCCGTGGTTGGCTGTAACCTCGATCCGGTACGAAGTATTCGCCTTGAGAGAAAGTGCGATAGTGTCGTTGTCAGTCGAGCTTGAGATGGAACCTTCAAAGATATCGCCTGCCTTCAGGGTATAAATATCGGCATTTTTATGGCTCGCTTCTTTGATTTCGGTGTACCGGCTCATGCCATCATCTCTTTATTCAATTCTGGAATCTATGTGAGAGGAGTAAGACTAAAAAAGGCTTTGAAAGCAAGCTTATGGGCAAAAACAGTATATACTTGCTGAGAGGAACTCTTAAGAAATAGCTATTCGCCCTTTTGCCCGCCCGCGTCGCTGCCATGCCGTTCAGATCAGCTTTATCCGTAAGTCTGGTTTTGGGTGTTTTCGCCGGAAAGTCTCTGTGTGCCTCCATTTCCTCGGTGCGATAAAAGAATTGTTGAGGGTTCTCACAAGTCTCTTAGAAAACCCAATCATCCACGAAACAAAGAGCAGGCCACTTCGCCGAGTTAGGCTCTTCGATTGCATTTGTAGTTCATCTACGCGACCAAGTGCTGATTTCTTTTGAAAACTGCACAAGTCATTACAGGTAGGGAACCTCAAACCTTGAAAAATATGTCAATCGTTTTCCCAGCCTTTGCGGCACTGATTTTCGCAGGCTTCATCCAGCCCGTTGATACAATGCTGTTCGATGAGACGATGGATGTGGGCAAGGTAGCTTTATTGCTCGCTTGGTTTGCTCCCGCTTTGCCGACGGTAATAGTCATCCTGTGGATTGCATTGCCAAGGCCCGCATCACCAGCACTGATATGGC